>CAYGSH010000036.1:0-19818 GCA_964352515.1 uncultured Methylophilaceae bacterium
GTCTTTAGTCTTTATATAATATTTTCTTATTTAACAAATAGTGAATTCACAAAAAATGAAATTTTAGGCTCTTATTGTCTGGTTGCTTTTAATTTTCTGTCTTTGGTTTTATTTATCATCATCAGCCAATCCGATAAACCCTCAATCAAAAGACGCCTTACTGCAAATTGGCTTGATGTGATTGGCACCACAACTTTTTTAGCCCTAGCAAATGAGATTGGTGTTGTATTAATTGGCGTCTATTTATGGGTGACTTTTGGTAATGGCTTTAGATATGGCAAAAAATATTTATACCACTCTCAAATTATTAGCATTATAGGTTTTCTATTTGCAACAATGATTAATCCTTTCTGGTCAGCTCATCAATCAATTGTTGTAGGCTTCTTTTTAATGCTCATCATGCTACCCCCTTATGTTGCAAAACTGATTACTCGTTTAAATGAAGCAAAGCTCAAAGCAGAAATTGCTTCAGCACACGCAGAAGATGCCAACTTAGCTAAAACAAGATTTGTAGCCAATATGAGCCATGAAATTAGAACACCTTTAAATGGCATTATCGGTATTAGCACTTTGTTCAAAAGCACTCCTTTAAACTCAGAACAAAAAGACTTACTTAAAACATTAGAAAGTTCTTCAAAACTACTATTATCTTTGCTGAATAATGTTCTTGATTTTACAAAAATTGAAGAAAGAAAATTACATATTGAAATTATTAGCTTCAATGTTGATGAAGCAATTCATGACACTGTTGAATTATTTAAAGCACAAAGCACTGAAAAAAATATTTATATTGGGGAAAATGTTTCCAAAGATCTTGCAACGCTAAAAGGTGATGCAGTCGTTATAAGACAAGTTTTAGCTAATTTAATGGGTAATGCTATTAAATTTACCGATGAAGGAGGTGTTACATTATCCGCAACAGTAATCGAAGACAAGGAAAACAAAACTAAAGTCCGTTTTGAGGTATCCGATACCGGAATTGGTATTCCTGCTGATAAACAACATAAAGTTTTTGAAAGCTTTACGCAAGCCGATGCATCAACAACAAGAAAATTTGGTGGTAGCGGTCTTGGCCTTACCATCGCTAAAGACATGGTTGAAGCAATGGGCGGCACTCTAAAATTCCAAAGTACAGAAAATGTAGGAACGCGCTTTTGGTTTGATCTACTATTAGAAAAGGATTTATCTAATGTAAATAATCCCGCCGTTTCTAATGACATCAACTTATCAACCAATGGGGTAGTACAACTCGAATTTTCTGATCCTCTAAACATACTTATCTGTGAAGATGAAAAAACAAATCAGAAAATTATCACCAGACTGTTATCTTTACCTGGCCATCATGTCAGTGTAGTTGAGAGCAGTGAAGAGATGTTGGACGCTCTAGAATCACATCAATTTGATTTGGTTATCTCAGATCTAAATATGGCTGGCATGAGTGGCATTGATGCAATCAAGCTGTATCGCTTTACTCAACCAACAGACAAAAAGACACGTTTTCTTTTATTTACAGCTGATGTTACTTTAGAAACAAAGCAAGAGGCGATTGATGCTGGATTTGATGGCGTTATTACTAAACCAATTGAAGCACAAACTTTATTTAATAAGATTGAGCAAACATTAAAACTTGCACCCAACACAGCTAAGCATTGGATGAATAAAGTTCATAACGTTAACAATCCGATTGAAATCATTACCGATTTATCTGAAGACAATATCGCATTAGACACCAATACTTTATTTGAGCTTGAAAAAATTGGTGCTGGTGACGAATTGTTCATATATCGTTTATTGAAAAACTATCTAGCTGACTCATTAAAAATGATTAGCAACATCACTGATGCGATTAAACAAAAACGCTTTGGCGAATTAAAGGACTACTGTCATGCGCTAAGAGGCAATAGTTTAAGTGTCGGTGCAATACAGCTTGCCGATACAGTTGATGAACTAAGCAGAATCACGCATAGTAACGACAGTAACACTTCTCTAGCAATGCTAGAAAAATTAAATAAAGATTTTGCAAAGTTAACGCTGGCTATTGAAGACTACCTCAGAAGACCGGAAGTAGCTTCAAAATAAAGTCTACGCCATTTGTTTGTTGCTTAAAGGTTTTTGCTCAATATTTGATTTTGAGTCTTGCGCACGTATTAATCGCTCCATTACCTTCAAATTACGATCATCTAAATTTAGCGCTGCATCAACCCAAATTTCAGTTATGTCATACAACTCTTGATGTGTAAGTGGATTAACGCGTTGCTTTGCACGCGTAATTGCTTGAGATGAATTTAATGATTTGTAATTCTTTTTAATCCAGTTATACATTGCATACTCGCCTTGTCCGTCTTCTGCAAGCACATCCACTAGACCCATTTGATACAGCTCTTCACCGGAGTACACTTTTCCTGACCGGACCAGTTTTTCGGCAGCTGCTAAACCAATTTTGCGTGATAAAAAACTGAGCGCGCCCATTCCAGGAAATAAATTAAATAGTACTTCAGGCAGTCCCATTACTGCACTCTTCTCAGCAACCAGCACATGGGCTGACAAAGCAGCCTCAAACCCACCGCCCATTGCCTGCCCTTGAACAAGCGCAATAGTTGTGATTGGCTCCTGCAAATCATAAAAAGTCCAAACATTATCAACGCATAACTTTGCATATTCAAGCAAGTGTTCTCTGTCTTTGGCAAGAATTAATGACTTAAAAATTGATAAATCGCCACCCAAGTTAAATACGCCACTAATACCAGAGGAAAATACATGATAGTTCACTTTATTTATGCTTCCTTGCGCATTAGCGATACTACTATCTTTCCTAATTTGTTTCTGATGATGTAATAATTCTGATAAACATGTTTTATTAAAACAAGGGCGAGGCTCAGGTTTCATAATGGACCAAACAATACCAAACTCACTATCAAAACGTGTATCGACTTGTTTGTATGTTGAATTACTAAACTGATTAAAATTGACGATTGCATTCATGTTAGGCTCCTACAATAGATAAATTGCATTAAAAATTAATATTTTTCTTTATTTAACCTTAGACTTTCTTCGCCAAATCCTGAAAAAAAATCTCAAATTAGGCTTAACACAATAAATTTCTATACATATATACAACAATAAACTATTGATATTGCTAGTTATTTTAAAAGTCCAACGAGTTGATTATATAAAAAGTATTTTATATACAAAAAATAGTACTCCTATTTTCAATTTTTAAACACCGCAAATAACAATTAATTTTTTTATCTACATCCATCTTAAGCCAAGTTTTTTACATAAAAAAACGGCTTATAGAATAAGCCGTTTTTTATAAAACTAAAATTAAAAATTAAATCATTATCATGAAGATGCAGGTTGTGGTGATGACTTTCTTCCTGGCGCCGCTGGCGGAATATAGCCAGAAATTCGACATAATCTGCCTTCAATTGCAACGCCATTCTCAAAGTTAGTCACGCTACAACTAGATACAGCCTTATTAGATTCTAGCTCTGTGATTGAATCATGTACCTGCTCTAAGGTAATGCCAGTGCTTTTTGCAATTTCTCTATCTAGTTTTTGACCATGTTTTTTTAGATATTCGAGTACTAATGTGGTATTCAATTCATGCTCCTCTGTTTTATTTTAAGTAAGCAACAAAAATGTTACTGTTAATTTTGGTGGCCCCCCCGTGAGTCGAACACGGCACCAACGGATTATGAGTCCGCTGCTCTAACCAAGCATGAGCTAGAGGGCCAAAACCTTACTACAACTTAATCTTGCCCCGTTTCAAGGAAGCTTTTTAATCGCTCAGAACGCGTTGGGTGACGTAACTTTCTCAACGCTTTTGCTTCAATCTGACGAATGCGTTCTCGGGTTACATCAAACTGCTTACCAACCTCTTCTAGTGTGTGATCAGTATTCATTTCAATTCCAAAGCGCATTCTTAATACTTTTGCTTCTCGTGGTGTTAAAGACTCCAATACTTCTGATGTTGCATCACGCAAACTGCCATAAACAGCGGCATCCATAGGTGCCAATGTCGTTGTGTCTTCAATAAAGTCACCTAAATGAGAGTCTTCATCATCTCCAATAGGCGTCTCCATTGAAATTGGTTCTTTACTTATTTTCAAGATTTTACGAATCTTATCTTCTGGCATTTCCATTTTCTCAGCCAAAAGTGCAGGGTCAGGCTCCATACCTGATTCTTGTAAGATTTGACGACTAATCCGATTCATCTTATTAATCGTTTCTATCATATGCACTGGAATTCGAATAGTTCTTGCTTGGTCGGCAATAGACCTTGTAATAGCTTGACGAATCCACCAAGTTGCATAGGTTGAAAATTTAAAACCACGACGATATTCAAATTTATCAACTGCTTTCATCAATCCGATATTACCTTCTTGTATTAAGTCCAAGAATTGCAAACCACGATTGGTGTATTTTTTAGCAATTGAAATCACCAAACGTAAGTTAGCTTCAATCATTTCACGTTTAGCTCGCCTTGCTCTAGCCTCTCCAGTTGTCATCTGCTTATTAATATCTTTAAGCTCTTTAATTGGCAGCCCAATTTTCTCTTGCAGAGCAAGCAAGCGATCTTGCTGGTCAATGACTGAGTCTCTATAACGGCTTAATATTTCAGTATATGCTTGGTCTTTAGACAGCTCTTCATCAAGCCAATCTAAATTTATCTCATTGCCAACAAAACTTTTAATAAAGTATTGTCGCGGCATACCAGACTTGTTCACACAAAACTCAAGTATCTTTCTTTCATGTGACCTTACATCTTGGACCAAATCACGCACTTGTCCACAAAGTGTCTCAACTTGCTTAGCAGAGAATCGGAACACCATCAGCTCTTGCAATACTTTCTGATGAAGTGCTTTGTATTCGACATCCTGAGATCCTCTTGTTTCACGAATCTCATTCATTTTTGCATTGGTTTCACGTATCACTGAAAATCTTGCCAAGACCTCTTCTCTTAGCCGAGACAATGCCTCTTTTGAAATCGCTTCTGCTTTGGCATCCGCTTCTTCAGCTGAGTCGTCGTCGTCGCCATCGTCATCATCGTCGTTGTCATCTGCCTGAGAGTCCGCTTCAAAGTTTGTATCAAGTCCAATATCATTGTCAATTAAACCATCAACCAACTCTTCAACACTAATTTCATCGTTTTCAACTCGATCAACAATCGCTAGAAGTTCCGTAATTGTTGTTGGGCAAGCAGCAATAGCTTGCACCATATGCTTAAGACCATCTTCAATTCTGCGTGCAATCTCAATTTCACTCTCTCGAGTCAATAAATCAACTGTACCCATTTCACGCATATACATACGCACAGGATCTGTTGTTCGTCCAAACTCTGAATCAACCGTCGCTAATGCTTGCTCTGCTTCCTCTACAGCATCATCATCAGCTACAGGCGCTGGTGAGTCATTCATTAAGAGCGCTTCAGCATCGGGTGCCTGCTCGTATACTTGAATACCCATATCGTTGATCATGCCGATAATACCGTCAATCTGATCGGTATTTTGAACATCGTCGGGGAGATGGTCATTAATCTCAGCATAGGTCAAATAACCACGCTCTTTACCTAAAACGATCAGTGTTTTAAGGCGAGTTCGTCTAGTTTCGGCATCCAATGCCATTAACTCTGGATCTTTTGCAGCTGCAGCTGCTTGTTTGTTCTTTTCTTTTTCTAAGGTCTTTTTTGATTTAGGTCTAGCCATGCAAGTCCTTTTTAATTCTTAAGCAATATTGCCGTATCGTTTAACAACAAGAATTATGATTAATTTCAGGTAACCGAAGATTATACATTAATTTATTATTTGTTGATATGCCCAAAATGGCTATTCAACTAGATTAACATCAAAAATATTAATCATTTTTTATAGCGCTAAGCCTAATTATTTGACCCCTAACTTTTTCAGCATCTGACGCTCTTCAGCAGTCAATTCGCTCAAGGGTTTTTCTTTGATATCTTCAAGTAACTTTTGCTCTCTAAATTGCTGCACTCCTCCCATTAGTTGGTTACGAGCGCCATTAAATTCAAGTGCAAAATCTAAATTATCATCAAAATGATGAAGTTCACGCTCTATTTCATGTAACAATTGCGCACTAACATCATTCACCGTATGCAATAAAGCAGCAGGCTTAAAGTTAGGATTCGCTAAACAGGACAACAGCAAACCTTTTAATAAAACACTTTCTTCATTATTACCTTCTATCAAACCCAAGTCGGATTCCGTTACCATATCAGGCTTCATCAAGGCTAATACTATAAATCGTTTTTTTAGAGACATTGGCTTTCTAGTTTGCCTTTGAACAGGCTTTTTAGAAGCAAGCTTGGTACTAGGCAACTTTAAAAGACTCTGCATTTCTGCTTCACTGACTTGGACAAGCTCAGCAATCCGTTTACGCATCATCAATGATAATGCCGGTGCCTTTATTTGTTTTAAAATAGGTTCAGCATCATTAAGCAGTTTGACTCTATCTTCCTGTGAATTAAGCGAATTATTTTGCGTTAAGTGATCAACAATATACCGAGAAAGCGGTACAGCCTTTTGCATTTCTAATTCGAACTGGACTTTACCAAACTCACGCACATATGAATCTGGATCATGCTGACTGGGCAAAAACATAAAGCGCAACTTTAATCCATCTGTTATTGCTGGCAATGCATTCATTGCTGCACGCCAAGCAGCAGTTTTACCCGCATTATCACCATCAAAACTAAATACTATTTCATCAGTTTGCCGCATTAATTTTGCAATATGAAATGGTGTCGTTGCAGTTCCTAAAGCAGCAACTGCGTAATTAATGCCATATTGTGCCAAAGCCACCACATCCATATAACCTTCAACGACCAATGCCCGCCCTGCATCCCTGATTGCTCGCCGGGCAACAAATAAACCGTAAAGCTCATGTCCTTTTTGAAAAAGAGGCGTTTCAGGTGAATTATAATATTTAGGCGTATCTTCATTATTGATGACTCTGCCACCAAATCCTATTACTTCTCCTTTTTGATTATGTATTGGAAACATAATCCGATCACGAAAACGGTCATAACGCTTTCCTTGTTCATTCTCAACTACCAGTCCCGCTATCGCCAATGATTCATTGTCATAGTCAGAAAAAATAGTTTGCAAATTTTGCCATCCTGCAGGGGCGTATCCAATCTGAAAGTTTGCAGCTATTTGCCCACTCAAGCCACGTACTTTTAAATACTGAATTGCTCGATCAGATTTTTTTAATTCAGATTTATAAAAAGCGGCTGCCTTTTGCAAGATTTCTTGCAATCCTATAACACTCTTTTTTGCTGGATGGCTTAAATCAGCCTTTTCTTGCGGAACAATCATACCGACCTGTTTAGCCAACTCATGAATCGCTTCAACAAAACTTAACCCGTTATATTCCATTAGAAAGCTAATCGCTGTTCCATGTGCCCCGCAGCCAAAACAATGATAAAACTGTTTTGTTGGACTTACCGTAAAACTAGGAGATTTTTCATTATGGAAAGGGCAGCATGCAGAGTAGTTAGCGCCTGCTTTTTTAAGTGGAACACTTTTATCCACGACATCTACAACGTCGACTCGATTTAATAACTCTTGGATAAATTGTTCAGGGATCATAGTTTTGTGATGATAGCGCAAATAAAAAAAAGGAGCTATTAGCTCCTTTTTTTAGTGATAGCGCATTAAGCTAATCTTGCTTTAATCAATCCAGATATTTTACCCATATCCGCTTTGCCAGCGACCAAGGGTTTAATTGCTGCCATCACTTTACCCATATCTTTCATGCTTTCAGCGCCAGTATCTGCAACTACTTTTTCCAATACTTTTGCTACTTCATCATCGGATAATTGCTTAGGTAGATAAGCTTGAAGAACAACCATCTCAGCTTTTTCAATATCTGCCAAATCAGTTCTATTTGCAGACTCGTATGCTGAGATTGAATCTCTACGTTGCTTCAACATCTTTTCAATCACACCAATCACATCAGAATCAGTTAATTCAATACGCTCATCAACCTCACGTTGCTTGAGCGCTGCCTGCAATAAACGGATAGTACCCAAACGTGTACTTTCCTTTGCACGCATAGCTGCTTTCATATCCTCAGATATTTGTGCTTTTAAACTCATTGGCGTAATATGAAAGACGGAATACTAGTAAAGTTTTGTCGGTAGCTGTTGGCTACGAAGACGACGGTATTGACGTTTTACTGCTGCTGCGGCTTTACGCTTACGCTCCCATGTTGGTTTTTCATAATACTCACGTGCACGTAAATCATTAATTAAACCAGTTTTCTCAATCAAGCGCTTGAACCGACGTAAAGCAACGTCAAACGGTTCATTCTCTTTAACACGAATTGAAGACATTAAATCACCATTCCTTAAAAATTCTATTTTCAAAACTCGACATCGAATTGATGTGATGTCGAAAACCTAGTATTCTAACGCGTTACTTTAGTTAAATCAATATCATTATGTTAGTCTTAGGCATAGAATCCTCTTGTGATGAAACAGGTGTTGCACTTTATGATACAAAACATGGCTTACTAGCCCATGCATTACATTCACAAGTCGCAATGCATGCCGATTTTGGCGGCGTTGTTCCAGAGCTTGCTTCTAGAGATCATATACAACGGGCACTTCCATTAACACAGCAAATTTTGCAAAAAGCTGACAAACAATTAGAAGACATTGATGGCATTGCCTATACACAAGGTCCTGGGTTAGCCGGCGCTCTCCTGGTTGGCACTAGCATTGCACAGTCTTTAGCTTTTGCTCTTAGAATCCCCAGTATTGGCGTACATCATCTAGAAGGTCATTTACTTGCACCCCTTTTAGAAGACAATCCACCAGCCTTTCCCTTTGTTGCACTATTAGTTTCTGGTGGCCACAGTCAATTAATGCGTGTCGATGGCATAGGACAATACACTTTGCTAGGTGACACGCTAGATGATGCTGCAGGAGAAGCGTTTGATAAAACAGCGAAACTGTTGGGGCTTGGATACCCAGGCGGTCCAGCGCTTGCAAAACTTGCATTAGAAGGACGTGCGCACTTCTCTTTACCTAGGCCAATGCTTCATAGCAAAGATTTGAATTTTAGCTTTAGCGGTCTAAAAACAGCTGTTTTAACATTAACCAATAAACACCAACCGTTAGATAATCAAACACAAGCAGATATTGCATGGGAATTTCAAGAAGCGGTGACAGAAATACTGACCACTAAATGTATGACAGCGCTACGTGAGACTGGATTAGATAATTTAATCGTTTCTGGCGGAGTTGGTGCAAATACTCGATTACGTGAACGTTTAAATAGTGCAACCAAACGAAAACTTTGCAAAGTAAGCTACCCACGATTAGAATTTTGCACCGACAATGGTGCCATGATTGCTTTTGCTGGCGCCAAACGATTAGAAGCAATGAAGAGTAATACGGACAACTATAGTTTTAGTGTTCGTCCGCGATGGGATCTTGAAGAACTGATGACGCCTTAATATTGTTACTATTTTTTCTTCTTAAAACCAGACTCTGTGCCGTTTAACAATTTTTCAATATTCCCACGGTGACGCCATATCAGCATTATAGATAATACGATCAACATTAAAAAATAATCTTCGTATGGTCTGAGATAATAATAAGAATGTAGAGGAACAAATAAAGCAGCCACAATACTTGCCAATGAAGCGTAACGACTAAATGCAAATACAATAACCCATGTTACAAACGCAGCCAAACCGAGCAAAGGAGACATGGCCACCATCACACCAAGCGCGGTTGCAACACCTTTGCCACCTTTAAATTTAAAGTAAATTGGATATAAATGGCCTAAAAATACCGCTATACCAACCCAACTTACAACCCACATTAACATATTTGACTGCAAAGCCAACCAAACAGGCAACCACCCTTTTAATGCATCGCCTAGCAACGTTAAAAAAGCAGCTAACTTTTTTCCACTTCGCAGTACATTTGTCGCACCTGGGTTTCCGCTCCCCACTGTACGTGGGTCAGCCAAGCCAAAACATTTGCTGATTAAAATGCCAAACGAAATTGAACCAAGTAAATAAGCACCCAAAATCCAAATAATCGGTATTAATGTAACAGGAACAAACCCTAACTCATTCATAAAAAAACCACCTCTAAAAACGGCTGATTAGTGTTTCCAAACGATATACACTAAAATCTAATTATTACATTCTAAACCATTGCAAAAATCATGGACACGATATTTTTAGAGCAAGTCTCCGTACAAACGAAACTCGGCGTACCCGAATGGGAGCGTTTAAAACCACAAAACATTATCTTGGACATTGAAATTTGTTACGACTTAAGTAAATCATGCCAAAGTGATAGGATTGAAGAAACCATCGACTACGGGCAAGTTGTTGCCCGTATTCGAGAAACACTTCATGAAAACAGCTTTAAATTAGTGGAAGCATTGGCTGAACATATTTGCCAATTGATTTTAAAAGAATTTGACGCTCAAAAGATAAAGATAAAAGTCTCAAAACCTCATGTGCTTGCTGGTCTTAAATCACTAGGCATCATCATTGAAAGAAATCGATGATTATCATCTATCACGCTGCCAACAGTCTGGATGCCAACATGATAAAGAGCTTACTTGAGCAATATCATATTGCTGCATTTATTCAAGGTGAATACTTGCAAGGTGGGGTTGGTGAACTCCCTGTTGCTGGTTTAGTTACTGTGAGTGTGAATAACGATGACCAATTTGAAGCGAGAAAAATTGTTCATGAATGGGAAGTTGCTACCATTGTCGAAGAACAGTCTAATATTACTATCCCCTTGGGTGGTGAACTGAATGGAGCTTTTTAAGACGCTCTCTTGCAACGTGCGTATAAATTTGAGTAGTAGAAATATCCGAATGCCCCAACAACATCTGTACAACGCGTAAATCTGCACCGTGATTCAATAAATGTGTCGCAAATGCATGACGCAAAACATGTGGCGACATAGGCTTATTGATTCCAGCCTGCAATGCATATCGCTTAATTAAATACCAAAATGCTTGTCTTGTCATTGCTGCTGCGCGATTTGTCACAAACAAGGCATCTGTCATTTTCTTTTGCAACAATTCTGGTCGGCCATATTTGAGATAACGCACAATCCAATCTGCGGCTTCCTCTCCCATAGGGACCAACCGCGTTTTATTTCCTTTACCAGTCACACGCACTACACCATCTTGCGTACTGACTTCATTCACATTAATCGTCACCAACTCCGATACGCGCAACCCGCTCGCATACAGCAATTCCAACATTGCCCTATCACGAAGACCAATCGGTTGATTAATATCTGGAATAGCGAGTAAATCCTCAACTTCCTGTTCATTCAAACTTTTTGGCAAACTGCGCGGCAGCTTTGGTGATTCAATTTGAATAGTAGGGTCTACTGTAATGACATTTTCACGTAAATAATATCGATAAAATCGACGAAGGCTCGCAACAAGACGTCCAATGCTTCGTGGTTTACTATGTGGAAATTTAATAGCTAAATACTGTTGAATATTGGCTTGATTTGCTTCAATTAATATAAGCTTTTGCTTCTGCAGCCAAACTGCAAACTGTATCAAGTCAGTTCGATAACTTTCTAAAGTATTTTTAGACAAACCATCTTCCAGCCAAAGATGATCAATAAACTGATCCAAATAATCAGTTCCAGTCAATTCTGTCACACCTTGACACCCTCGTGCTTCAACAACCACTGTTTAATTTTAACTCCTTTAGGATCACCTTTCATGAAACCCCCAAGTCCTTTAATCGCAACGACTCGATGACAAGGCACAACAAGAGGCAATGTATTTGCACCACAAGCATTTGCTACAGCACGCGAACCTGTTCCTAATTCTTTAGCAATATCTTTATATGTCATGACTTGCCCTTTTGGGATTGCACATATGACTTGCCAAACACGTCTCTGAAAAGGTGTTCCTTTAAAAATTAAGGGTAAATTAAAGTAATGGTTTGCATCAGTAAAATAAGCTTCTATCTGACTAGCCACTTGGATTGCTAATTTATGTTCTGCAGGTTTTGGTTTATGTTTTTTGGTCAGGAGTTCAATGCAAACCTGCATTCCTTGCACTGAGATGCCGACGGCACCAAAAGGTGCGTTGACCAATGCATCAAATTGCAAAGGTTTTTTATTTTTTTCTTCCATGTGATTATTAAACTTTATTTAATCAAGCTTAGCAAATAAAAAAGCCTCAAAACCTAAATAAGTTTTGAGGCTTATGATCTAAATCAACAGATTAATCAGTTGATGTCTCTGATGCGGCAACTTCTTTATCTCTTAGTACTAATTTCTCTTTAATACGAGCAGAACGACCTGAACGCTCACGCAAGTAATAAAGTTTTGCGCGACGAACATCACCGCGACGTTTTACTTCGATACTTGCAATTAATGGTGAATATGTTTGGAATGTACGTTCAACACCCTCACCTGATGAGATTTTACGTACGATAAATGATGAGTTAAGACCACGATTGCGTTTTGAAATAACAACACCTTCAAACGCTTGTACACGTTTACGGTTACCCTCAACCACATTCACACCAACAACTAATGTATCGCCTGGTGCAAACTCAGGAATACTTTTGCCTAAACGCGCAATCTCTTCCTCTTCTAACATTTTGATAATATCTGCCACTTTGTGCTCCTTTTAATTATGAAGATGCTTGTTCCTGCTCTATTTCTTCAAGCAGCCGTGCTTCTTCTTTCGTCAACGACCTTGCGGTCAGTAAATCAGGGCGTTTTGCCCTTGTTAGTGCCAGCGATTGTTTTAATCGCCATTGCCTAATTTTTTCATGGTTACCTGATAACAACACATCAGGCACCTTAACTTCTTTATAACTTTCTGGTCGCGTGTAGTGTTGGCAATCAAGTAACCCATTCACAAATGAGTCCTGCTCTGCTGATGCTGCATCACCTAACACACCAGGCAACATCCTAATCACTGCATCCATCATTACCATGGCGGGCAATTCGCCACCACTTAATACATAATCACCAATCGAAAGCTCTTCATCTACATGCGCATTTAATAAACGCTGGTCTATACCTTCATAACGACTAGTTAACAACACCAACCCGTCAAGCTTACTTAACGCTAGCACCTTCTGATGCGTCAATGGCACTCCACTTGGTGACATGTGAATCACAGCTGAGGATAACCCCTGACTAAGCTGTTTTTGCTTCACTGCTTTGATGGTTTTTTCTAATGGCTCTGCCAACATTACCATTCCAGGGCCACCACCATAAGGTCTATCATCAACTGTTTGATGCGTGTCGTCTGTAAAATCTCTAGGATTCCAGCATTTCAAATCAACAATTTTATTTTCAAACGCTCGAGCCGTGATGCCATGTCCTGTAATCGCTTGAAACATTTCTGGAAATAAAGTAATGACATCAAATATCATCTGTTTTAATAATTAACCCAAAAAGTTAATAATCTTTATCCCAATCTACCAACATTGTTTGTTGTTTAATGTCAACTTCAATAATCGTCTGCTCTGCAAAGGGAATAAGTCTTTCAATCTCCCCTTTAACAACAATCACATCATTAGCGCCTGTTTCAAACACATCAACAATTTGGCCAAATTCAACACCCTGTTGATTTTTAACCGCTAGCCCAATTAAATCAGACCAATAGTACTCACTGTCATCAAGCTCTGGTAATAGGTCTCTAGGCACAGCAACCTGAAGCCCCTTGCATGCAAAAGCAGCATCCCTATCATTAATGCCTTCAAGCTTTACAACCAGCACATCATTATGCAATTTGCCTGACTTTAATTCTATACTTTTCCAATCATCATCCTTGCCAATCTGCCAAGTTTGATAATCTAACAAACCATCGAGCGCTTCTGTATCTGGCAACACTTTTACCCAGCCTTGAACGCCATATGGGGCGACAATGCGCCCCATAATTACTAAATTTTCAGCATCCGTTTTCATCGAAAACGGTTAAGCCTTATTCAGCTTTAGGCTCTTCTGTTGTTTCAGCAGCCGCCTCTTCAGCTGGCGCCTCTTCAACAACAGCTTCAGCTTCTGCTGCAGCTTTAGCATCAGCTGCTGCCTTAGCTTCTGCTTCTACTGCATCAGCAGCTGCTTTCGCTTTTGCTGCTTCCGCTGCGGCTACTTTAGCTTTTGCTGCTTCTGCCTTAGCTTCATCTTTTGCTTTAGATTTAGCCATGCCTTCCGGGCCTGTTGCATGCAATTTAACTAATCGCTTAACAGTGTCAGAAAGCTGCGCACCAACGCCTGTCCAGTAATTTACGCGCTCATGATCAACACGCAACGTTTCCGCTTGTCCGCTAGCTGAAGGATTATAAAATCCAACACGCTCGATAAAACGGCCATCACGACGATTACGAGAATCAGCCACAACTAAATTGAAAAATGGGGTCTTTTTTGAACCACCACGTGATAAACGAATAACAACCATAATATTCTCTTAAAATTAATTTTCTGCAGAAAGGCGCGGATTATACGTCATTTTGTTTAGGATAGCAAAGGGTTCTATCTGATAATTTTATCTTTTTCTCAAGCTATCCAAGGCAAGGCAAACAAGCTCGTGTTGCTTATTTACCTCCATTTTTTTGAAGCAATTCTTTAAATACTGTCTAGACGTGTCTTCAGCAATATCCATCACAAGACTAATTTCCTTAATATTTCTACCCTCAGTAAGATATACAGCAAAATCAGCTTCACGATTTGTCAGTCCAAATAAGTTCTTTAATCGCTCTTGCCAGAAAGCAGTATTGGCGTGAGTATCTTTGACAATTATTAGGACGCAGTCGCCAACACCTGCTGAATTTGCACGATGATCCATTTTACTCATCAGTAACAAATACGGCTTTTGCTGATTAAGTCTATGCACAAAAAAGTTCAGATAATTTTGCTCTTCATCAGCGTCTTGCAAAACTATTTCTCGCATTTTTTGCAATCGTTCGTTGTCTTGCTCAATCACGCCAATTAAACGACCATCTTTTATTGAAAGGCCATCCTCTTTTTGCAGCATTTCATTGGCAACATCAGTAGAGAAAATAATATTACCCGATCTTGATAATAAAATAATGCCTTGGCCAAGCTGGCTTAGCCCTCGCTCTAAAACACTTACGCGAGCATGTAAGTCCCTATCAAAACCGTCCTGGAAATCAACCATATATCATATCAGCTCTTTATTTGATGGTTACATTATAACAACCCACTCAATTAAACATAGATGGTAGGATCATCAATCCCTGCTTTTTCAAAACCTTCTTTTCTAAGTCTGCAGGAATCGCATAAGCCACAAGCTCGGCCATCTTGATTTGCTTGGTAGCAAGAAACCGTTTGGCTGTAATCTACCCCCAATTGTGTTCCCAACTGAATAATTTCTGCCTTGGTCATATTAATTAAAGGGGCATGCACGGTGGTTTTTTCACCTTCGACTGCTGCTTTTGTTGCTAAATTAGCCATCTGCTGAAAAGCGTTGACATACTCAAGCCGACAATCAGGATAGCCAGAATAATCTAATGCATTCACACCTATAAATATATCCTGAGCTCCTAGCACCTCAGCCCACGCCAAGCTTAAAGAAAGCATTATGGTGTTTCTTGCTGGTACGTAGGTAACAGGAATTCCTTGAGATGCTTGCTCTGGCACTGCAATGTTGTTATCAGTGAGTGCAGAGCCGCCAAATAAACTTAAATCTAACTGCGCTGTTTTATGTAGTTTGGCGCCTAAACTATTTGCAATGTTCTTGGCTGCCACTAACTCAGCAATATGGCGTTGATGATAGTCAAGACTCAAACAATAGCAATCAAACCCTTGTGATTGCGCAATTGCTAAACATGTTGCTGAATCTAAACCACCAGAAAGAAGTACAACCGCTTTTTTTTTCATCATCATAACTTTTATTGATTATTCACTATACCCCGGATTTTTCACCCCATAAAATTTTGTGCAGCTGTACTTGCATGCGAACAGGCAAATGATCTGCCAATACCCAACTTGCCAAATCATTTGGAGAAAGATCACCATAGCTTGGAGAAAATACAATGGGACATCGCTCGATTAATTGACAGTCAATCATTTTTTGCTTTGCCCATTCATAGTCATTTCGGCCGCACAAGACGAACTTAATTTCATCTTTCGCTTTTAATAAATCTATATTAGACCAGAGCATATTTTTTTCTTCATTTGAATCAGGCGTTTTAATATCAAATATGACGGAAACTCGCTCATCAACGGGAGCAATATCGATACCGCCGCCTGTTTCTAAAGAAACACTATACCCTGCATCACATAAAGTTTTTAATAACACACAGCATTCTCTTTGTGCCAAAGGCTCCCCGCCAGTAACAGTAATATATTTTGTACCGAAAGTTTTTACTTGATCCATAATACTGGGAATTTCCATGTTACTACCTCCTGAAAAAGCATAAGCAGTGTCACAATAGGTACACCGCATAGGGCAACCTGTTAACCGAATAAAAACTGTAGGTAGTCCAATCCTTGAACTTTCACCTTGAAGCGAATGAAAAATTTCGTAAATTTTTAATGCCATCTTATATATACCAAATAAAAAGCGCCAACGAAAATGTTGGCGCTATTTTAAAACAAAATAAAAACTGTTAATTATTTAATTGTTTCTAACACCTTTAAACGTCTTTCCGCATTTGGAATAACATCTGCACTTGGATATTTAGCAATCAAATCTTTTAACATCGTTTTTGCATTCTTAACATCCCCAAGCTGAATCTGACTGTTTGCAATACTGTACATCGCATTTGGCACTTTTGGACTATCTGGAAAGGAATCCAATAGTTTTTGCTGACTTGCGATTGAAGACTTATAGTTCCTTAATGCAAACTGTGAGTAACCAAGCCCATAAAGCGCATCAGGCGTCAACTTACTATCAGGGTATGTCTTAACAAATAAATCAAACGCTTCAAATGCTTCTTTATGTTTTGCTTGCTGACTTAAGGCATAAGCCGTTTTGTATGCTTTTACTTCTTCTGTTTCATCAACGGGCTCTGAAGGCATTGCGCCGCCCAAAGACTCATTAGTTAAACCACCTTCAAGTTTACGGATGCGCGCATCAGTATCTGCATATAAATCTTTTTGACGTTGCTCTGAGGTTTGAAGCGCATGGTTAGCAACCTCTAACCCACCTCTTAATTGAGCGACTTCTTGTCGAAGTAGCTCAAGTTCATTTTGCATATCAAGCAAGCCTTGACTTTGTACTGATAAGCGTCTTTTTAAATCTGCTATTTCAGCGGCTTGTGCATCATGATTGGTTTGAGATTTTGTCTCAAGATCAATGATTTTTTTCCGTGCCTCAGTATCATCAAAGAGTGCGCCATGCGCACTCAATGTGAAAACACTTAAGCCTATTACTAGGCTTTTATGTAGTATATTCATCCCTTACTCGTTTGAATAAACGATTTCCACACGACGATCTTGTGAGTAACAATCTTCATCGCTACAGTTTGGATTTGCATTCTCTTCACCATAGCTAATGGTTTCAATTTGACTATCTGAAACACCTAGCAAGTTAAGCGCTTTTTTTACAGAAACTGAACGGCGCTGACCTAGTGCAACGTTATATTCACGGGTACCACGCTCATCTGCATTGCCTTGTAGTTTTACTTTTGCATCTGTATGTGATTGAAGGTATTTAGCATGAGCTTCAATATTTGGGCGGAACTCAGCACGAATAGCATCACTATTAAAGTCAAAGTAGATGTTACGTTTTGATAAAATATTGTTTGGATCATTTAGCTCATTCATACTACTTGTACCGTCTGAGCCATCAATGACAGCACCTTTAACATCAGAACTATCTGATGTTGTTGCTCCACCAGCACTTTTATCTTCGACCGAAGCACCATCTTTCATTGGTGTGCTTTTACAGCCTACTAAAAATACAGAAATTGCTGCTGCAATTAGAAGTTTTGAGCGGATTGATGTTACATTGTTCATTTATTTCTCCTTTTCTATTCGAAATGATTGGCTTTTTAAAAACTATTACTATAAATTAATTTTTGCGTATTATTCAAGCATTGGCCCCCAAGAGGGTTCTCTCACATCTCCTTTTGCCTCACTGAGGCTTTGTCGTACTTTACCATCAAATGACACCGCTGCCAAAGAACCACGCGATCCTGTTTTTGTTGCAAACAAAACCATACGCCCATTTGGAGAAAAACTTGGTGATTCATCTAGGCCGCCATCACTTAATAGCTGCACTTGTCCATTTGTTAAATCCTGAATAGCAACTTTAAAGCGTCCACCATCATTACGGATATAGACCAACGATTTTCCGTCAGGCGAAAAATGAGGGCTTACATTATAAGCGCCTTCAAATGTGACTCGACTTGCTCCACCACCATTGACTGATGTTTTGTATATTTGCGGACTACCGCCTCTGTCTGATGAGAAATAAATCCACTTCCCATCTGGTGAAAAAGCTGGCTCAGTGTCGATACCGCGACTGTTGGTGATGCGTTTTAAATCACCACCATCTGCGTTAATTGTATAAATTTGTGAATTGGCCCCATAGGTCAGTACCACCGCAAGTTTTTGACCATCAGGAGACCAAGCTGGAGCACTATTATTGCCTTTATAATTGGCAACAATTTTTCGTTTACCTGTTGTTAATGTATGAACAAAGACAATAGGCTTTTTCTTTTCATATGACACATATGCCATTTTAGTACCATCAGGCGACCATGCTGGTGATATCACCGGCTCAATTGAGTTAACCAAAGGTTGAGGGTTATATCCATCAGCATCAGCCACATAAAGAAAATGACGTGCGCCATTTTTAGTGACATATGCAATTCGGCTAGCAAATGCTCCTGGAAAGCCTGTCAACTTTTCATATACAACATCTGCAATTTTATGCGCTGTCATCCTTGCATGTTTGGCTGAAAGTTGAAAGTCCATGTCTGCTAGTTTCGTTTGCTTTAATACATCTACCAATTGAAAATTGACTTTAAATCGCCCATCACTTAATGCAGAAACGCTACCAACGACAACGGCCTGGGCTTGCAATGCAGACCACTCTGCATATTTGATGTCGGTTGCATTGGTAGGTTGCGCTGGTAGACCGCGCGTTTCAAGCGGCCTGAATAAACCGCTGCGCTTGAGATTGGCATTAATGATGCCAGCGATATCTTCTTTAATTACATTTGTATTACCAAATGGGACAACCGCAATTGGAATTTGTTGAGCACCGCCGCCGGTAATTTCAATATCCAATGCTGCATTTACTAATAGTGAGTACATGCTAACAAAAACAAAAACTAGTAATCTTATTGTGCTCATAATATCTTATTGTTAAATATTCAAATTTCAAAATCATTGTACTGAAATCAACAGCCAATGCTACAGTAATTACAAAATGTTACAAGTGTATAGTTCTTCTTTGGTTACTCATTTGGTTTAAATGTAAGATTTAAGTTCCTGAACTTTGCTAATGCATTAGGATCCTGTGGCAATGGAAATGGTTCAGATGCAATAATAGCCCTTTCAACGGCATCATCACATGCTGCACTGCCACTTGGCTTTGTCAAAGTTGGGCTTCCACTAAATTCACCATTTGGTAATAGGCTAATATTAAAACTCGGTTCTGGATTTCCTTCTGCACATAATGCTTTATTAACATTGCCACGTACTTTTGCCTGAATTTTAGCAATATACTCATCAACTACGCCTTGACTTGCTGCTGCTGCACGCCGATCATTTTCTCCTCCTAATTCATCGAGGGCTTCTTGTTGTAATTTTTTTAAAGCAGCTTCTTTCGCTTTTTTATCTGGATCCATCTC
>CAYGSH010000037.1:0-5723 GCA_964352515.1 uncultured Methylophilaceae bacterium
TATCCAATAAGCACGCAAGGATGTCTAAATTACTTTAACGGACTTCCAAACACAAAAGCGGTTGCCCTTTCTTGTAAAAAACCTGGTGATGCTAAAAAAATACCGGGGTTATGCAAAAAACTTGCGCCTCACCGCGGCACCCATCTTAAACCATTGCGGATGATGATCATGGGTATCCCGAATGTTGGCAAATCAACTTTAATGAATGCGCTTTTAAATAGAAGAGCCGCCAAAGTAGGCGACGAGCCAGCGGTGACTAAAAGCCAGCAACGGTTTGAGTTAGACGATACGATGAATATTACAGACACCCCGGGGATGATGTGGCCAAAAATCGAATATGATAGTGATGGCTTTATGTTGGCAGCAAGCCATGCAATAGGCAGAAATGCAGTGATTGATGAAGATGTGGCGACTTTTTTAGCTGATAATTTACTTGCAAACTACCCTGCCCTTATTAATGAGCGATACAAATTAGACAAAATGAAGCTTAATGTAGCTGAAATAGACGGGGTTGATCTATTAGAAGCCATTGCTAAACGGCGGGCTTATAAAAGACCTGATGGGCTTTGGGATTTAGAAAGAACTGCTATGGTCTTTTTAACTGACTACCGCCATGGCAGTATAGGTCGTGTGAGCCTAGAAACACCAAATAGCCGATTAAAAATGATTGAAGATACTGAATTACATCAAGAAAAAATGCCAAACAATACAATAGATTCAGACTCTTTAGACTTAGACAGTCAGGGCCATCATTAATTGATTGCCAATTTCACTTCTGTATAACGTAATACTCTATTTCTGCCCCCTTTTTTAGCGGCATATAATGTTGCATCTGCAGCAGCAATTAACCCTTTAAAGTCATATCCAGCACGCACTGAATCTGTAGCACCGATACTCACTGTAATTGGAATGGAAAGCTTGCCGTCAACAAAAGGAGCACTCTCTACAGCTGCACGCAGCCTTTCTGCCAAAATAGAAGCTTCACTTTCATTTGTATTAGGCATAAACACAGCAAATTCTTCACCACCATATCGCCCTACTACATCACCAGTGCGTAAAACTTCTGATACTATTTTTGTCATGTGTCTCAATACATCATCACCAGCTAAGTGGCCATATTTATCATTCACCTTTTTAAAATGATCGATATCAATCAATAACACTGCCATACCCATATGAATGCGCTTACACAAACCTTGCATCTTCTGTGCGGCATCTTCCAAACCACGACGATTTAATATGCCAGTTAAACCATCAACCGTGACCATAGATTCTAAATTTCTATTGAGTTGATAACTCAACATCAGCACAAATAAACTTGATATAAAAAACTGTGAAACAGCGCCGACCATAAAGGTATAGGCATTGACAGGCCATGTGGCAAATGAATTTAAAACAGAAATATCAACACTGGCTGCTGATACCGCACGCCCTATCATCAACAATGCTAAAAACAAGAACAGACTTGAAGTAATCCAGTACAAATTACCCAATAGTCCTTCATCTTGTGCAAATGTTAACCTAGCACAGGCAAGGTAAACCGCTGCAAAGACAAGCGCATCTAACACAACTGTTGTGCGAATATCTTTGCTGATCAGCATGAAATACACATCTACAACAAACAATAATGCGAATACGGTTAAGGGAATTCGGTGGTCAGGCGTTTTACCAGAAAACGCTTGAATACCATTAATATACAAACTTAAACCCGCACCAATAAGCGCTGTGCCAGGTAAGAAAAGGACTTTGTCGTCTAATTGCATAAGCACTAGCACCATACCTAAGCCCACAACTAAATTACCAATAGCCCAATAGCCAGGGCCTTTAAGTCCTTTATGATGCACACGTGTGATACCCAACAGCATAGACAGCATGAAGGTCAGCAACATCGACATAAAAATGATCGTTTTTAAATCAAATTCTGGCATATGCAGATATTAAATGTTATTCATGGTTTAGGGAATCATTTTATTTTTTCTGATATCGCTAAATAATTTTCTATAACAGTTAAAATACGCCTACAAAATTTTATTCGGTAGACGTGCATACCGAATTCAATCAATTAAACATGTTAAACACTTTAAACTCCCCTCAGCGTGAAGCTGTCAAATATGTCGATGGTCCATTGCTTGTGCTCGCTGGTGCAGGCAGCGGCAAGACACGTGTCATTACACAAAAAATCGCCTATCTTATTGAGCAAGCAGGCTATGCGCCAAAAGAGATTGCTGCGATTACATTTACCAACAAAGCCGCATTGGAAATGCAAGATCGCGTCAGCAAACTGTTAGAGAACAAAAAAACAAAAGGGCTTACGATTGCCACATTTCATTCATTAGGTTTGCAAATTCTGCGTAAAGAAGCAGCTTTGTTGGGATATAAGCCACAATTCTCGATTTTAGACTCATCCGATAGCTACAAAATCTTATCGGATATTTTAGCGACAACTGACAAACAGTTACTGCGAAAAACGCAATGGCAGATTTCTAACTGGAAGAATGCATTTATTAATCCAGATCAAGCAAAAGCAACAGCCGACGAAGAGCTAAGCCATGCAGCAGCAAGAGTTTACCAACTTTACCAACAATCACTAAAAGCTTATCAAGCTGTTGATTTTGATGATTTAATTAAACTACCCGTTGAGTTGTTTGAACAGCACCATGAAACACTGCAACAATGGCAAATGAAGCTTAAGTATTTGTTAATTGATGAATATCAAGACACGAATGCTTGCCAATATAAACTGGTTAAATTAATCACCGATTTTTCAAAACAATTTACCGCTGTAGGTGATGATGACCAAGCAATTTACGGTTGGCGTGGTGCCGATGTAGAAAACCTGAATCAATTAACTAAAGATTTTTCTAACTTAAAAATCATTAAACTCGAGCAAAACTATCGTTCTACGGTCCGTATTTTAAGAGCGGCAAACCATGTGATTGCGAATAATCCAAAACTCTTTGAAAAGAAGCTTTGGAGTGAACTTGGTACGGGTGACTTACTTCAGGTAAGCGCTGCGCGAGATGAAAATCATGAAGCTGAAAATGTGGTCGTTAAATTAATGGCGCATAAATTCGAACATCGTACCAATTATAAAGATTATGCCATTTTATATAGAGGCAACCATCAAGCACGCCTGATTGAGCAACAACTTCGCAATCATAAAATTCCTTACACTATCTCTGGTGGGCAATCTTTTTTTGATAAAGCCGAGATTAAAGATATTATCAGCTATTTACGCTTAATCGCTAATGAAGATGACGACCCTGCTTTTATTCGTGCTGCAACCACACCCAAAAAAGGCATTGGTAGCACTACACTAGAACGACTTGGCGAGTATGCAAGCCAACATCATATCTCCTTGTTTGCCGCAGCATTTGAAGGTGGATTTCAAACTGAAATAGGTCAAAAACAATTAGATGACTTATTATCATTTACACAATTTATTAATAGGTTACAAGCGCGTGCATCAAAAGATCCGGCAGAGGACATACTTAAAGACTTACTAAATGCGATTCAATATGAAAGCTACTTATATGATCACGAGGAACAACGTGCTGCAGAAAATAGATGGAATAGTGTATTAGAGTTTATTGCTTGGTTATCCAATAAAAGCAAAGGTAGCACTGAGTTTGGCAGTGAGTCTGACGATAAATCATTGCTCGAACTTACACAACTTGTATCGCTTATTAGTATTTTAGAGGGTCGTGAGGAAGGTGAACCCGACGCCGTTAAACTCAGCACATTGCATGCAGCCAAGGGCCTTGAGTTTGGTCACGTATTTTTGATTGGTGTTGAAGAAGGCATTATGCCGCACCGTGAATCTGTTGATAATGATAAAATTGAAGAAGAACGACGCTTAATGTATGTAGGCATTACTCGTGCGCAAAAATCACTCACCATTTCTTGGTGCAAAAAACGTAAACGCGCGGGCGAAATGGAAATGTGTGAACCTAGTCGGTTTATTGCCGAATTACCAAAAGATGATGTCCGCCATTTTGGCAACCCATTTAATGACCCAGATGTTAGTAAAGACTTTGGTAAAGAGAAAATGGCCAATATCCGTGCCATGCTAGCCGCAAATAAAGACAATTAAAACTATGCCTTATATTACTTTAGAAAATGCATCCCTCGCTTTTGGGCATCATGCACTTTTAGATAAATCAGCCTTTCAGCTTGATGCTGGAGAACGTGTTGGTTTAATTGGCCGCAATGGTGCAGGCAAATCAAGCATGCTCAAAGTACTGGCTGGCGAAATTAAATTAGATGATGGCAAAGTGTGGACAGCACAATCAGCCAATACGGTTTATGTGCCGCAAGAACCTGAACTCAACCCTGACCATACCATTTATGAGGCGGTAGCAGAGGGTCTAGGAGCGGTTCAAAAAACCTTAGTCGCCTATCATGATGTCACGCATAAAATGAGTGAGCCTGATGCTGACTTCGATGTCTTAATGAAAGAAATGGAATTATTACAACATGACCTAGACAATCTGGGCGCATGGGAAATGCAGTCCAAAATTGAAACCGTATTAACACGTTTAAGCTTAGATCCTGATGTTGTCATTTCTACACTATCTGGTGGGTGGCGCAAACGGGTCGCATTAGGTCGCGCATTGGTGGCAGAGCCAGAAGTCTTATTACTTGATGAACCAACCAACCACTTAGATTTAGAAGCCATTTTATGGTTAGAAGAGCTATTACTTAGCTTTAAAGGCGCCGTGTTGTTTATCACCCACGATAGACGCTTTCTTAATCGCTTGGCTACGCGAATTACAGAATTAGACCGTGGCAAACTCACAGACTTTGTTGGCACTTACCAGAATTACTTGATTAAAAAAGAAGAATTGCTCGCGATAGAAGCCACGCATGCTGCCAAGTTCGATAAAGTATTAGCGCAAGAAGAAGCTTGGATACGCCAAGGCATCAAAGCTCGCCGCACCCGTAACGAGGGACGAGTACGTCAATTAGAAAAGTTGCGTTTAGAACGTGCTGCTCGTCGCGAGCGCCAAGGAAATGTCAAACTCAATATTGATGCAGGCGAACGTTCAGGTAAGTTAGTCGCTGAATTAGATAATGTGAGCAAAGCCTATGGGCAAAAAGTGTTAATTAAAGACTTTAGTACCAGAATCTTAAGAGGTGACCGAATTGGTTTACTCGGCCCAAATGGAATTGGCAAAAGCACACTTCTCAAACTCATTCTTGGTGAAATTGAACCCGACAGTGGCAGCATAGAGCGAGGCACAAATTTAAATATCGCTTACTTTGATCAAATGCGCGAAGCTTTAGATGAAGAAGCAACCCTAGCTGACACCATCAGCCCAGGTTCTGACTTTGTTGAAATTGGCACAGAGCGCAAACACGTGATTAGTTATCTAGAAGATTTCTTATTTCCACCACAACGCTCTCGTTCTCCCGTTAAATCGCTTTCTGGAGGTGAGCGAAACCGCCTTTTATTAGCAAGGTTATTTGCTCGCCCCACTAACGTATTGGTTTTGGATGAGCCAACTAATGATTTAGATATTGATACATTAGAATTATTAGAAAGCTTATTACAAGAATACAAAGGTACTTTATTTTTAGTGAGTCATGACCGAGAATTTTTAGAGAATACCGTCACCCAAGTGATTGCCTTTGAAGGCAATGCTGTTTTAGATGAATTTGGCGGTGGTTATGATGACTGGCTACGTTTCAGCCAACAACGTGCCACTGAACAAACGCGCAAT
>CAYGSH010000037.1:5733-19212 GCA_964352515.1 uncultured Methylophilaceae bacterium
AAAACAGAATCTAAAAAAACAGAAAAAACAACACCAGCACCTCAAAAATTAAGCGCCAATGAAAAAAAGGAACTTGAAAACTTACCTCTGCAAATAGATACGTTAGAAAAAGAGCAAGCTGAAATTAATCTACAATTTAGCAATCCAGATATTTTTAAAGAACAACCAGAGCTAGTTAAGACCCTGCAAAATAGATTATCGACAATTGATGATGAAATAGAAACTAAAATGGAAAGATGGGAACAACTTGATCAATTAAGCAAATCATATTAGCTTGGCATATATTTAGCTTTTATTCTTTGTATTTATTGAATCAATATTGAACTGACAACACAAAATGATTAACTCACTAGCCTTTACCCGACATGGGGATAAAGAAAACTCTCCTTTTTTCGAAGAATATCTTCAACGCATTTTAGAAGAGCGTGATCGTCTTGGCCTCACCGAAATGGTGCATGAAATTGATGCATTGATGATTACAGTCGATCCAGATCACTCTATTGAGTACATTGCAGAACTTTGTTTAATGACCCCTTATCACTATCTTGTAACATTAGAGAGTGAGTCTCATTGGACGCATATATTGCGCATCGACCTAGATTCCCCAGACTTAATTGTGCGTGAGGTTAAGGATGCAAATTTTAGAGGAATATTTCGCTCTTTAAATGAAATTTATCCTGTAGGTTCACAAAAACCAAATAGCCGATATATGGGTGAGATTATTCGGGTAACAAATAAGCATGAAGTTGAGCAAATACAGCAATCACGGGAGTTTAGATTTTTCAACCAAAATGACATTCGCAAACTAGAATTGCCAGGCAACTTAGCCATTAGTAAACCCTCTCCTTATACCCATAATATTGTTGGCTATTTAGAGCGCGCGTTGTCAGATATCAGAGTCTATGCACTTGGTATCAGCACTATTAGAAGTGACGTACAATCCGCATATGAAAAAGCAAAAGAAGTACAAGAAAATTTAAAAATCAACGACTTAATTTTACCAGTAGACCATTTGGCCACGCGGATTTATAGCCAAAATAGAGAAGTGGCTATACTAGAGTACTTATCTTTATCAAGCTATCATTTTTGGGGTGCATATAACATTAAAGATCAAAACTCTTCTACCAATGTAACCAAAAGCGTACATGCATTGCCTGAATCCAAAAGTCCAGCTAAAGTATTTACCGCTAACAACACTCCCTACTTTGTAAATCACTTAGAAAAGTTACCATCTCCTACTGAAACCTTTGTTCGAAATTACGGCCCCCGTTTACATCATATGGCACTTGCTGTAAAAGATGGCGAACGTGATGGTATAGAAAATATTGATTTTGTCGTAAACTCAATTGCTGAGCAAGGCAAAGGATTCTTATTAGATGTGATTGGCTCTAAAGAACAAGGCTTAAAGCAAATTTTCTCAAACGCATCTGAACACTCCTCGCTGATTATTGAATATGTACAACGCTACGGGGATTTTGATGGGTTCTTTACTAAGGAGAACGTAGCTGCTTTAACTGAGGCAGCCGGCGTTGAAGAAGGTGTTAGAACCACAAATATTTAAGTGCTTATAAAATACTGGCATACTATTCGCTAGTTAAAGCGAATTAGATTGTGTAAGATATTAACCATGAAAATCTCATCCATAGAATACGCCACCATTCAAGCCTACGATGAACTCTTTGACAAAAACTTAATACCTCGAGATGTTGCAAAGCCGCTTTTAGACTATCTTGCTTCGATGGATGAAGCAGAATTCACCGCAAGAAAGCAAGCCGTTGATGCTGCCATACTAGCCATGGGCATAACCTTTACCATCTATTCTGATGCAGGCAATATTGACCGCGCTTGGCCTTTTGATATCGTGCCTAGAATTATCAGCAGCAAAGAATGGGATACTGTTCAGGAAGGTCTCAAGCAACGGCTAACAGCCCTTAATATGTTTATTAATGATTTATATAATGATCAAAAAATTGTAAAAGATGGCATTTTCCCAATTGAAGTATTAAATGGTTCACAAAACTTTCTCAAACAATGTGTTGGCATAACGCCTCGATTTGGTGCATGGGCTCATATTTGCGGCACTGATTTGGTTAGAGATGACGATGGCACAATGTTTGTGTTAGAAGATAATCTTCGTATTCCTTCTGGTGTTTCTTATATGTTAGAAAACAGACAAATCATGAAGCGTGTCTTCCCCGAACTGTTTCTTACATCAAATATTAAACCCATCGACAATTATCCGGCTCAACTTTACAACACCTTAGCTGCGCTTTCACCACGAAAAAACAAGTCCCCAATGATTGTGGTATTAACCCCTGGCATTTATAACTCTGCTTACTTTGAACATAGCTATTTAGCTGAGCAAATGAGTGCAAACTTAGTCGAGGGATCAGATTTAGTTGTTGATGAAAAAGATATCGTTTATATGAAGACCATCACAGGGCTTGTTCGAGTTGATGTTATATATAGACGTGTTGACGATAACTTCATTGACCCTGAGGTCTTTAACCCTAAGTCTGTATTAGGTGTTAAGGGTTTAATGCGTGCTTGGCGTAAAGGCAATGTGGCTATTGCAAACGCGCCAGGTGCTGGCGTGGCAGATGATAAGGTTGTTTACACCTTTGTTCCGCAAATTATTAAATATTATTTAGATCAAGATCCAATAATCGAAAATGTACCTAGTTACTTATGCATGTATGACGATCAACGTGAATATGTTCTTAAAAATCTAGACAAACTAGTAGTAAAACCAGCCAATGAATCAGGTGGTTATGGCATGTTAATCGGCCCACGTGCCAGTAAAAAAGAACGTGATCAATTTGCAGATTTAATTCGTGCCAATCCTAGAAACTATATGGCGCAACCCACACTCAACATATCAACAGGCCCAACTGTTATTAATGACCAGTTAGCCCCTCGCCATTTAGATTTACGTCCATTTGTACTGCAATCAGATAAGCTTCAGGTCACTATGGGTGGTCTCACAAGAGTTGCCATGCGGCAAGGCTCTTTAGTTGTCAACTCATCGCAAGGTGGCGGCAGTAAAGATACTTGGATAGTAGAAGGAGACAGCTAATGATGATGCTAGCCCGCGATGCTGAAAACTTTTACTGGATGGCCAGATATCTTGAACGTGCTGAAAACACAGCGCGTTTAATTATTAAAATTACAGATACCCTTTTGGACATGCCATCAGATGCATCTATTGGCTGGAAAACACTGTTGCAAATTGTGGGTGTTGACCATCTTTATAATGAGCATTACAAAACGGCAAAAGAAAATGACATCATTCATTTTTTAATTGCAGATGAACGTAACCCTAGTTCAATTTTGGCCTGTATTAAATATGCGCGTGAAAATAGTCGCACATTAAGAGAACTGCTTCCTGAAGAGTTGTGGGAGCGTGTTAATGGTTTGTATTTATACATCTCAAGTAATATCGAAGATACGTCAAAGAAAAGACGCAAGAAGTACATTTTCTTACAAGAAGTTATTTATCAAAGACAAGCCATTATTGGATTAATTTTTGGGGCAATGGAGCGTAATCTGCCCTATCACTTCATGAAGATGGGAAGAAACTTAGAGCGCGCTGATATGACAACGCGCATCATGGATGTCAACTATGCCATTTCCTTACCAGAGGACCATCCACTATACGAGGTTGCAAAAGAAACGCTTTGGGCAAGCATTCTAAAAGCATTATCTGCTTATCAAACTTATAGACGACTTAAACATTTCCATGTCACTATGCCAGACGTGGTTGACTTCTTATTTAATGAAAAGAACTTTCCGCGAAGTATATTGCATTGTATTGGCGAACTAGAAAGTTGCTTGATTGATATGCCAAACAATAAGGATGTACTTAAAACAGTTAGACTTGCCCAAAAATCATTAGCTAAAAAAGATGAGCAAGCAATGAGTGAAGAAAAACTCCATGAGCACATTGATTTGTCACAACAGTTTATTGGCGATATTAATAATGCAATAACAGAGCAATACTTCAATATTAAATAAGTATCCTATCGTGTCATACTGCTTTTCAATTCATACAAATGAAGGCCTAGTGTTATGTGCTTCGTCATTTTCAACAAGTAACTTAGATCAGCCTCAGATGCGCTCATACATGGAGCGCTTTATCTGGCCAGAAAATCGCTTCATTACGATTTTATCCTCAGGAAATAATCAAACGATAGCTCGCGTGATTGATAAAATACGCAAAGATTTAAAAAATCAGTCCACTATTAATTTATTAACAGCTCACAACCTAGATGAAATAACAGATTATATTGCTGCACTGAGTGTTAAGGCTCAAAAAGAGCTCATAACAAAGTATGGAAAGTCGCAAATTTATGATGCTAATTTTATCGTTGCTGGACAAATTCATCATCAAAAAATGGAAACAATGCTGATTTATAAAGAAGGCAATTATATTCATGAGCCATACACCTCCCCATTCCTACAAATTGGGGAAGCAAAATTTGGAAAGCCTATTCTTGACCGAATCATTAAACGTTCTGTTAATGTAAATACAGCGGCTCATTGTGCGCTCGTCTCAGTTGACTCTTCAATACGCAGCAATCCTAGTAAAACAATGAAGACTGAATTATTAATCTATAAAAAAGATTCCTATGAAATAGCTCATTATCTTTTACTAGACGAAACGAGTGACTTTTTTAAAAACATGTCTGAATCATGGAGTAAGGGATTAGATCAAGCACTCGAAAACTTACCAAACTTTTATTGGGAAATTTAAGGCATAAACTAAACCACATTTATTTCTTTAATTTTCTTTTACAGAATGACGCTAATCGACTACTATTGCATCATAATAAAAATAATTATATTAGCCATCAAAGGCTTTATCAGAATGCAAAATATCGCTTGGGGATAAATAAACTATGACATATTGTCTTGCCATCAATACACATGAAGGTTTAGTGCTCTGTTCAGACTCGCGCACAAACGCAGGGTTTGACAACGTATCCACATACAACAAAATGCATACGTTTTCATGGTTAAACAATCGCTTTATCACCATCATGTCTTCTGGTAATTTAGCCACTACACAGCAAGTATTAAAAAAAATACAATCCGATATTGATAAAGGCTTTTTGCCAAATCTATTGAGCGTAACAACGATGCATGAAGCGATTGACTATATTGCTTCAGTTAGCACAAAAATACAAAATGTACATGTTGTTCGTGATGCAGGCAACACGAGCTTTCAAGCAACATTTATCGTTGCAGGTCAAATTGGTTCAGAAAAACCAGAGATCTCGCTTATTTACCCTCAAGGAAATTTCATTAGTGAGTCAGACGAACATCCTTATCTGCAAATAGGTGAAACAAAATACGGAAAACCCATTTTAGATCGTATTGTTAAACGTGATACATCGCTTAACCGCTCAGCGCGTTGTGCATTAGTATCAATGAACTCAACTATTCGTAGTAACCTGACTGTAGGCCCACCGATCGATTTAATGATCTATGAGAAAGACAGTTTAACGGAAGGTAGAAAACTTCATTTAACTGAAGATGATGCTTTTGCCAAAGAGCTTGCAGAACGATGGAACGATGGTTTAATTACTGCTTTAATGAGTTTACCCAAGTTTGACTGGGAACTAGAAAGCCAAACAAACGCAAATACTCATATTCAAAATATTAAGTCCGTTTAAAAAAGCAGATTTAAATAAAAAAGCGGATTTAAATTAACCCGCTTTTTTTATGTGCTTTTTAAACTCAATTTACATTAGACTTCATGCCATCTAAGATCTAAAGTAAATGGGAATCTAGAATTCCGCACTTCTTCTTCAATTTTTAATTTGCCTGGTTTATGTCCATGATTCCAAAAGCGTGCAAATCGACGAGCTTCTGCCTCATTTGCATTAATAGGAAACGTGTCATAGTTGCGTCCACCTGGGTGTGACACATGATAGGTGCAACCCCCAATTGCCTTATTACTCCATGTATCAACCAAATCAAATACTAAAGGCGCTTGCACCCCAATTGTTGGATGCAATGCAGACCAAGGACTCCATGCGCGAAAACGAACACCGGCAACATATTCACCAATATTACCCGTGGGTTGCAATGGCAATGGTCTACCATTGCAAGTAACGATATGGCGTCCATCCGTTAATCCTCTTACCCTCAATTGCATACGTTCAACTGAAGAATCAACATAACGCGCAGTACCACCGCCACTCATTTCCTCTCCTAGCACATTCCAAGGTTCTATTGCTTGACGAAGCTCTAACTCGATACCTTCATAAGCTACTGTGCCAAATCTAGGGAAACGAAATTCGACAAACGGATCGAACCAACGCTTTTCAAATGCATAGCCAAATGATCTTAAATCTTTGACGACATCTGCAATATCTTGCGCAACAAAATGCGGCAACATCCATCGATCATGCAGTTCAGTACCCCAATGAATCAGTTTGCCTTTGTATGGTTCTTTCCAAAACCTAGCTACTAGTGCTCTTAATAATAAGCTTTGCACTAAACTCATTCGAGCATGCGGTGGCATTTCAAAAGCGCGGAACTCAACCAAACCCAATCGACCCGTTGGGCCATCTGGTGAGTATAGCTTGTCTATGGAAAACTCAGATCGATGCGTATTACCAGTCAAATCAACTAACAAGTTACGAAGTAACCTATCTACTAACCATGGTCGCTTACTTTCTTTAGTTTTAGGTAACGCTTTTTCCATTTGCTGAAATGCAATTTCCAACTCATACAAATTATCATCACGTGCTTCATCTACTCGCGGCGCTTGACTGGTTGGCCCAATAAACGTCCCAGAAAACAAATAGGATAGCGCTGGATGGTTTTGCCAATAGGTAATTAAACTTCTTAATACATCAGGTCGTCTTAAGATTGGGCTATCATCAGCAGTAGCACCGCCTAAGGTTGCATGATTGCCACCACCCGTGCCTGTATGGCGGCCATCTAACATAAACTTCTCAGTACCAAGCCTGGTTAATCTTGCTTCTTCATACAATATGGTTACATTGTTAACAAGCTCAGACCAACTTGCGGCTGGATGAATATTGACTTCAATCACACCTGGATCTGGGGTCACACTCAACATTTTAACCCGAGCATCTCTAGGTGGAGTGTAGCCTTCAATCCAAAGTTTTAACTGTTGTTCTGCTGCTGTATCTTCAACAACACGAACTAAAGCTAGATAATCCTCTAAGCGCGCAGTGGGTGGCATAAATACGTACAAACGCCCGGCTCTAACTTCTACGCACAGAGCGGTATGGATGACCTCTCTCGGGCTTGGTTTTGATTTTTTGTTTTTAACTTTTACATTCGCTTTTACATCATCATCAAGCGCTTCTGTTGCTTCAAAAGGGTCGGCAGCAAACGCTGGATCCATATCCTCAGGCAAGACCCAAGGCAAGGTCGAGAGTGGTAAACGTAAGCCCATTGGAGAATCACCACTTAACAAATAAAGATGCTCACGCTTTAAAGGCCATTTACTGGTTAGCCACTCAGACGTAGCTTTCTCTTTACTTTTCTTTTTGACTTCCACTGGTTTAATTGGCATCACATAACCTACAACCTCCCCCAACCCAGCTTCAAGTAAACGAGCTAGTCGACGTCGCTCTTCACTATCCTTGAGATCAACCTTCAGTGGGTCTAGATTTTCTGGTAAGCGCTGTTCAAATTGCGTTAATAAGGCAACATCTTCATAAGCTGGCATCAAGCAAGCTTCTGGCAATGCTAACTGATTAGCGAGTGCTTTTGCAAACTGAGCCGCATGCTTTTGCGTATAGTTATCTTTAACTTTTTCATCTGAAAAAAGTGATGCATCGCGCCAAATTGGTTTACCATCTACACGCCAAAACATACTAATAGCCCATCTTGGCAAAGGCTCACCCGGATACCACTTCCCCTGCCCATAGTGCAACATACTGCCTTTGGCAAAGTGACCTTTAAGTTTAATGGCTAATGTGCCTGCTAACTCACGTTTTTTATCGCCATGTGCGTCCGTATTCCATTCAGCCCCTTCCATATCATCAATCGATACAAAAGTAGGCTCTCCACCCTGCGTTAAGCGCACATCTTGCTTAATTAAATCTGCATCGACTTTATCGCCAAGTTTATTGATAGATAACCAATCTTCTTCGGTATATGGCTTAGTCACACGTGGATCTTCATGAATACGTGTAATAGTCATTTCATGATCAAAAGTGACTTCAGCAACATCTGTTAAGCCTGTTACAGGTGCCGCTGAAGATGGTAGCGCTGTACAAGCTAATGGAATATGCCCTTCGCCAGCCATCAAGCCAGATGTTGGATCTAAACCTATCCAGCCAGCGCCTGGAATAAATACCTCTGTCCATGCATGTAAATCAGTAAAGTCTACTTTTGTACCACTAGGACCGTCTAAGGCCTCTATATCAGCTGTTAGTTGAATTAAATACCCAGAGACAAATCGTGCAGCTAACCCTAAATTACGGAAAATCTGCACTAATAGCCACGCACTATCACGGCATGATCCTGTTAATTTGGATAGCGTTTCTTCAGGCGTTTGAATACCTGGTTCCATGCGAACTAAATACCCGATTTCTTGTTGCAACTGTTGGTTAACTGCAACCAGAAAGTTAGCAGTGCTTAACTTTTGCTTAACAAGCCCTTGTGTCACTTTTGAAACCCAAGCCTTCAATAAGCTTTCCATAGGATCAGGTTTCAAATAAGCGCTTAGCTCATGCGTTTGTTGCTCTGTATATTTAAAAGGAAAGTGTTCAGCATATTTTTCAACGAAAAAATCAAACGGATTTATCACCGTCATGTCTGCTACTAAATCGACCGTAAATTCAAGTTCATGCACCTTTTCTGGGAATACAAATCTGGCAATATAATTTCCATAGGGGTCTTGCTGCCAATTAATAAAATGCGCTTTTGGGTTAACAGTGAGAGAGTAGGATAAAATGGGCGTTCTTGCGTGTGGAGCTGGCTTTAAGCGCACCTCGTGCGGAGAAAGACTCACTAATCGATCAAATTTGTAACTCGTTTTATGATGTAATGCAACACGTATTGCCATTTAGTTCCTTTAGTATTAACGTATCAAATATGTAGTGGTGCACTACAATATCTATTAACCAACTTTCAATGCATGTTTTATGCCATTAGTGATGCCGATAATGTTTTAAGCATGAATATTAGAATGTTAAATCTTTTACATTCCTCAATGTACGCTTTTGCGTGGCAGATAACTTTTTAACAGCACACTCAGCTTTAGAAGCTTCAGACCTATTGGTAAACTCAAATACTTGTATTATGCGCTTTGGTGGATGAGAGCGCATATATTTCGCACCATTACCTTTTTCATGCGCAGCGTAACGTTTAGCAACATCCACTGTAATGCCAGTATAGATAGAACCATCCAGACATTCGACTAAATAAAGAAACCAAGGTTTATGCATGATTAAAAATGTTGACCCATGAAAATGCAAGATATGGTGCCCCCGGCACGAATCGAACGTGCGACCCTCCCCTTAGGAGGGGGATGCTCTATCCACTGAGCTACGAGGGCATTTTACAATGATTATTGGTAATGCAAAACGGATGCCATTTTAAAATCTTACAACAGAATGCAGAACATCAAGTATATGAAATATAAATTCGATGATAATTAGCTGGTATGTAAAAAATCTATTACTTTTTCTAATATGCTTTGATTAAATGTATAAGGATCAAATTTTTTTATGTCATATGTTGCCAGTAACTTTCGTAGTTCAGAGCCAACGCCAGCATATTTCATGCTCCATCTATTAAACGTTTTTTTATCAATAGTCATTTTGCTCAAAATTTGGATATCTGTATGTCTAGAATCTTTCTTAATGATATTAAGCAACTCGTTAACTTTCTTGACCTCACCTTGTAGGCATTGAAGAAAAAAACCATCGCCAAAGCATAAAACACCCACTAAACGATTACTTCGATTATTTGATCTTGCTTTCTCTAAAATATGAGCAACTTCAGGCTCTACCAAATAAGGGTCATTTGATAATGGGAAAAGTGCGCGGCTTGCATAAATAATTTGTACTATATCTTCATTTTTCATACTTTTGCTTTTATTAATTCATAAGCTGCTTTATCACCATGACCTAATTTATTTTGCATAATGCATAACTGTTCAAGTGAGTCCACCGATACAGGTTTTGAAAACAAGTATCCTTGACCATAGTCACATCCTACAGCAAATAATAAGTCACGCTGTTCAAATGTTTCTACACCTTCAGCAATCACTTTCAAACCAAGTTTATGCGCCATCACGATAATGGCTTCACACAAAACCAAATCTTCAGAATGGATAGATAAATTTTGTACAAATGATTTATCGATTTTAATATAGTCTACATCAAATTTCTTTAAGTATGAAAGTGAGGAATAACCGGTTCCAAAATCATCCACCGCAACCTGTATGCCTTCATCTCTAAATGCGAGCAACTTATTACTGACTTCTTTATTGCCATCCAACATTAACCCTTCAGTAATTTCTACAACTAGGCTAGATCCAGGAAGCTCTAATTCTTTCAGATAATCAAACCATAGTTCATGATCTTTACCTTTATTATAGAATTGTACAGGTGATTTATTGATGCTCACTTGAAAGTTTTTATCAATGGTTTGCCGCCACTCTACCAACTGATCGGCCACCTTAAAGAACACCCAATTTCCGATATCCACAATTAAACCCGTATCTTCAGCAACAGGGATAAATTCAGCAGGACTAATAATGCCTAAACTTGGATGCTCCCATCTAAGCAGCGCTTCAGCCTTTAATATTTTGTTAGTAGCTAAATCAACAATAGGTTGATATTGAATTAGAAACTGCTGTTTCTCTATTGCTATTCGTAAATCATTGGTCATTTTACGGCGTTTAGCGGCTGCCTCTTGCATTGACTTAGTAAAATAGCTAAAAGTATTTTTTCCTTTATCTTTTGCACTATACATTGATTGATCAGCATTTCTAATCAAAGACTCTGCATCCGCCGCATCTTCAGGGCATAGAGTAATACCGATACTAGCAGATACATTGACAACATCATTGCCTAACTGAAATGGCATACCAATCTTTGTTAAAATTCGCTGAACGACCGCATCAATCATCTTAATGTCTTTAAAGTGACTAAGAATAATCGTGAATTCATCACCCCCAAGCCTTGCAACTGAACAATCACGCCCTATTGTGTCAGTTGATCGTAAACAGTCAGTTAAGGTATTCGCTACTTCCATTAATAATAAATCACCCACATCATGGCCTAGACTGTCATTTACTTCTTTAAAATTATCCAAATCAAGAAACATCAGTGCAAATGATGTGTCTGTGCGTTTGCTAACTTGAACTTCTCGCTCTAATTGTTCATAAAACATATTGCGATTGGGTAGCCCAGTAACTAAATCAAAATTTGCTTGTTTCCATATTTGCTCTTCTGCTTGTTTTTTTTCAGAGATATCAGAAAAGACTGTTATATAACCGGTGACTCGATCATCATCTTTTATTGGGCTTACATGTATTGATATTGGCAATAGCTTGCCAGATTTAGTTTGTAAGCGTGACTCACCACGATAGCTTCCGTGCTCTCTAGCAATCTCAAATATTTCTTGTTGTGTTGGCCCCAGCCGATCCTTGATAAGCTTTGGCTCAAGTGAAATAGAGCGCTCAATTAACTCTTCTAATTGATAACCAAACAATACGATAAATGCTGAATTAGCATATTGATAACATTGCTTTTCATCACATAAAGCAATCGCCTCTTGTATTTGTGATAAGGCTTGATCACTTTGACGCAACTTAATATCGCGATACTCAATTTGGGATAACATAAGGTTAAAACCGTCCGTTAATTGACCTAATTCATCCATGGAGGTTTTCTCAACTCTGAGAGAGTAGTGCCCGTTATCAACAATTTCACCCATCGCATGCGTTAATTTATCAATAGGTGCAAACAAATGTCTAAGCATTTTTCGCAAAAAGATATATCCAATCAAAAAGGCAATCACCAAACCAAAAAAGTTTGTAACAAACCTAATTGAGACAAATTTATAAACATTGTCCAAATCTGCCAAAATTCGAATGGTACCAACTTGCTGCATATTTTGAACAATTGGCCTCTCTATCGTAAGTTTATTTATAAAACTTATGTCATGAAGCCAATAAGCGGTGTTATGTTCTTGATTTCGATACGAAGAAAAGATGTTGCCTTCCATATCTAAAACATCGACAACTAAGACTGAGTTTTCAGCGTGTAAAGCATTAAGTGTTTCACTAGCAGCGCCTAAATCATCAAAAATAATAGCGGAGGCTATATTATTGGCCACAACATCTGCTAATGTTGTTAAGCTCTCTTTTGCCATTTCACTTGAGCTTTTTACATCATTAAATGTAGCTAAAACAAATGCAACCAATACAACAATCCCTGCCGTTGCAGATACAAGTAGCATCATTTTTCTACTAATAGAATAATTTGCTAATAGTTTTAGCACCTAGATTCCCTAAAATGATATTTGCTAACTCTTAACCATCTTTTTTATTATTTAATTGACTCTTGACGGATAATAAGTGGTTTTTATCACTCCCAATTTTATTATAGTCGTGATTCGTCAATCGAGCTTTACTATTTGCATATGTCATTCGTCTTCGTGAAGAGATTTTGGTTGCAGAATTGAAATAAACATCCATTTTGATTAATTCACTTAATGGTTTTGCAACAATCATCGCCAACTGTGCGGATGAAACTTCAGCTGATGCACCTATAAATGATCTACTCTTGTTGGTTATGACTTGATGGCTTTTGCTAGAAAGCACATGTTGACTAACTAATATCGCGATTACAATTAGTGGTGCAAGTAATAAAATAATCCATAATTGCTCGGCACAAAAAGTCTTCAACTGAATAGACCAATGATTGTTGTGTTTGATATTTTTTTGTTTCATTTCAATCCCTTTACTCTTTTTGCTAACTTCAGCAGTTGAGCACTCACATTTAATCCAGCAGCTCTTACAGCCAGTAAATCAAACTCAAAACTGACGCGACGTTTATCTCTAATTAATCCAACCATACCGCCATCATCAATAAATTGAGGTTTATCACTTACCGTTAATACTGGCAGGTCTCTTAATTGTTCTAAAATCTCTGAGTCATTGCTTGAATTGTCGTTAGCAAAAAAAGCTAGCTGGCATTCTTTTGCGCTCTTTCTGTCGATATCGCGGCGTAAAACAATAGGCTTACCATTAACTTTCTTTCCATAGAGGGCTTCAAGACCACCATTCAGGCCGTCATCTCCAAACACACACAAATTAAATTGATCACTAACATTACTAGGCCAAACTACAAATTTTGTAATGTTATAAACAATACCCGCTTTGACTGCTTGCTCTTTAGTGACTGCTCCAGCAAGTGACGGAGCAAACATCAGTGTGCAAAATAGCCAAACAGATATGCAAAAATTAATGATGAA
>CAYGSH010000038.1:0-19162 GCA_964352515.1 uncultured Methylophilaceae bacterium
GTATTAAGTTGTCAGGCTTTGGTAATTTTGAGCTACGTAAAAAATCAGAAAGACCAGGAAGAAACCCTAAAACTGGTGAAGAGATACCAATTTCTGCTCGCAGAGTGGTCACTTTTCATGCAAGTCAGAAATTAAAAAGTAAAGTTGAAGAGCATTACTCTTAATAATCTTTTTATCCATTAGAACTTATATGGCAGAAACCAATAAAAACGTTCAGTTACCACCGATTCCAGCAAAGCGCTATTTTACGATTGGTGAAGTAAGTGACTTGTGTGGCGTTAAACCACATGTTTTGCGTTATTGGGAGCAAGAGTTTACGCAACTTAAACCAGTTAAACGGCGTGGTAATCGACGCTATTATCAGCATCATGAAGTGTTATTAATTCGTAAAATTAGAGAATTACTTTATGAGCAAGGCTTTACGATTAGTGGCGCACGCAATCGTTTAGATGGTGCTGAGGATGTTGATACAACAACTGAAAATACTGTTCAACAGACAGTATCAGATCCAAATAGTCAATACGAAACAGCAATTGATTTCATCAGTCTAAGATTGCAACTTCAAGAAGTTATCACTTTACTTCGCGCTTAATCATTGCAGTATTGATCCAAAATAATAGTTAAAACATATTGGTTTTAGCCAAAGTTAGGTTAACTTTTCCTTTATAATATTACTAACACTTAGCGAGTGCATTCGGGGCGTAGCGCAGTCTGGTAGCGTACTTGTCTGGGGGACAAGGGGTCGCAGGTTCAAATCCTGCCGTTCCGACCAAACCACATAGGTTACGACCAAACACTTAGGTTAGCGTTTTTAAAATAGTGCTATTGCATAGTAGTTTATATTTTATTCATTCTCCTCAACATAATAGTTAAGTATTTCAGTTAAATTTTGTCCCAATTAGTAACAGCAAAAGTTGCTTACATATTCTTCATTTAAATCTCTATTTCCATTTTTTCTTGTGATAAAACCGTCACAAAAATGAAATCTTTTTGTAAAGAACAATTACTATAATTGTCATATTTCTTATTTGCCGATTGTGGATACATTGTGAATCAAAACACTCAAAGCTTCTTTTGCATCATTGGTGAAAAAGGTTTTACATTACTAGAGTTGTTAGTGGTAATGGTTATTATTGGGTTGCTTGCTGGATATGTTGGCCCAAAATACTTTGAACAAATTGGAAAGTCAGAAACCAAAACCGCTCGTGCACAAATTGACGCGCTAGGTAAGGCTTTGGATCAGTATCGAATCGATACAGGACATTATCCAACAACGGAGCAGGGGCTTCAATCACTCAATAAAGCGCCAGAAAATGATGCAAAATGGTCTGGGCCCTATTTAGTTAAAGGCGTGCCTGTTGACCCATGGGGAACCCCATATATCTACAAGTATCCTGGGGAGCATTATGACTATGATCTTTTTACTCTTGGGAAAGATGGAAAGCCTGGTGGTACAAAAGAGTCTCAAGATGTAGTGAATTGGTAAAAGCCATCATCAATGGACTTTGAAGTAAAAGCGGTGCGTGGTGGAGAAATGGTCTTGTTGACGATTACAGCAAGCAACCAAAGCGATGCTATTGATCGTGTTCAAGCAGAAGGTTATTTTGCAGTAAATGCAAAACCTAAATCGGCCTCACTCAGGTTGAATTCAAATAAACGATTTCCGCTTGCGCTATTTAGTCAAGAGTTATTAGCGCTTTTAGACGCAGGTCTCAATTTAGTTGAAGCAATTGAGGCGCTTACGGAAAAGGAAACACGTATAGAGGTCAAAGGTGTTCTTGATTCTGTTTTGCTTAGTCTTCAACAAGGGCAAACACTCTCTACAGCTTTATCCCTTAATCGTGATGCTTTTCCATTGCTTTATGTCGCTACCATTAAAGCAAGTGAAAAAACTGGCGATTTAGTTGAGTCTTTGAGTCGATATGTTGCTTATGAGTATCAGTTAGGTTTGGTAAAAAAGAAGATTATAAGTGCTTCAATTTATCCATTGTTATTAATGGGAGTAGGGAGTCTAGTTATTATATTTTTATTGGGTTTTGTCGTGCCAAAGTTTAGTCGTATTTATGAGGGGACAGGGGGTGATTTACCTTTTTTATCACAAGTTTTGTTAATTTGGGGTGCTTTTATTGAGGGGCATACTAAAGAGATACTCATTGCGACTGTATTAGGCATAGTGATGCTTGTATATTTATTTTCATTACCTTCATTTAAAAAATTAATAACAGAACTTTTTTGGCGTATACCCGCTCTTGGAGAGCAGTTAAGGGTATTTCAGCTGGCAAGATTCTATCGGACATTGGGCATGCTTTTAACAGGTGGTATGCCAATAGTACCTGCACTAGATTCTGTATCAGGTTTGTTACAAGGCTCTCTCAAGGGAAAATTGTATGAAGCTTCACAAGCAATTTCAAATGGACAATCTGTTTCGATTGCTATGGATCAGTCTGGGCTTACAACGCCTGTCGCTTTAAGGATGCTGCGTGTTGGTGAGAGATCAGGCCGTATTGGTGAAATGATGGAACGCATTGCAGCTTTTTATGATGAGGAATTATCACGTTGGATTGACTGGTTTACAAAACTTTTTGAACCCATATTAATGTTGATCATTGGTTTTGTTATTGGCTTGGTCGTTCTGCTGCTTTATATGCCAATTTTTGAGCTTGCAGGGAGCATTCAATGAATACATCAGCGATTAACACAGAAGCGCTTCATGTCATTTCAAGCGCACAAATTTCAAAGGCAAAAGACCTAGCTAAAATCGAAAAAAGAAGGTTAATTGATGCGCTTGAAACAGTTTCTGGATTTAATCATGAAACTTTTTTATACGCATTAGCAAACACTATGCGTTATGAATCCATCAGCATGAAAGAAATGCATGCTTTAGATTCAGCATTTGATGTTATTCCTTTTGCTTTGGCACAAAAGAAGGAGTGTGTCGCTTTCCGTTTTCCCGATAAATCATTACTGCTTGTATTTGCTGATGTATTTAACCAAAACTTACATGAGTGGGCTGCAGAAGAAGTAAAGTTACCTTATGTATGGCGGCTAGCCCATCGAAGTGATGTTGCGGCGTATCTGGCGCAGCATGAAGAAACCTTGAGCGCTATGGATGATATGGTCTCAGACTCACGCTTAGCAAGTATCGAAGATGACGAAGTAGTTGAACGATTATCTTTGCAGTCAATTAACGAAGATACCAACCCAACTGTAAAGTTGATTAACTCAACACTCTATGATGCTTTAAAGGTAGGCGCTAGCGATATTCATTTGGAATGTACGAATACTGGACTAACTATTAAATATAGAATTGATGGTGTCATTTGTTCCATTGGAGGAGCTCAAAGTATAGAGAGAGCAGAACAGGCTATTTCAAGAGTGAAAGTGATGTCGCAATTGGATATTTCTGAACGACGAGTACCTCAAGATGGACGTTTTAAAGTTATATCACAGGGTCGGGAGATAGACTTTCGAGTATCTATCATGCCTAGTACCTTTGGTGAGGATGCTGTTTTGAGGGTATTAGATCGTAAAACCTTATCAGACGAAGCAAAAGGTTTAACGCTTGATGTGCTTGGATTGGACGATAAGATAATAACGCAATTTAGACGTTTAATTAATGAGCCATACGGTATGGTTTTGGTTACCGGACCAACGGGGAGTGGTAAGACAACTTCACTTTATGGTGCCATTTCAGAGGTGAATACAGGACACGATAAAATTATTACCATTGAAGATCCTGTGGAATATCAATTACCTGGCGTTTTACAAATTCCTGTCAATGAAAAAAAAGGACTTACATTTGCTCGTGGATTACGCTCTATTTTAAGACATGATCCTGACAAAATAATGGTTGGAGAAATTCGTGATTCAGAAACCGCACAAATTGCGATTCAAGCTGCACTAACGGGACATTTAGTCTTTACTACCGTTCACGCAAATAGTGTATTGGATGTTGTTGGTAGGTTTATACATATGGGTGTAGATCCTTACAATTTTGTCTCTGCTATGAATGGCATTATGGCGCAGCGTTTGATCAGAACAATTTGTAAAAGTTGTATTGAAGATTTCCATCCAGAACCGCAATTATTAATCGACTCTGGCATAAGTGCAGAGGCTGCGTCAGAAATGCATTTTAAAATTGGTAAAGGATGTGGTCATTGTAGAGGAACAGGTTACCGTGGGCGTGTCGCTATTGCTGAACTGCTTATATTAAATGATGAGCTTAGAGAAATGATTGTGGCGCGTGAACCAATACGTAAACTGAAAGATGTTGCTAGAAAGAGTGGTATGAGAAGTTTACGAGAATCTGCAATTGAGGCGGCCGCTAATGGCATAACCAGCTTACAGGAGATTAATCGTGTTACTTTCACGGCATGATTATTTGTTAATTGGCCTTGAGCTTTCTGCCATCTCTGCCATTAGAGTTGCTGGCTACAACAGGCGTGTAACCTATCAACAACATGAGAAATTTGTTAATTCTGATGGTGTTTGGGTGCCAGCATTAAATCATCTTGATCAGCTATTAGCCGCTTCAAAGCACTCAAAAAACACAGAATTACGTATTATTTTAGCCAGTGATTTTGTCAGGTATTTAACGCTTTCAGCACATAAAAGTATTACTCGACAAAGCGATAAGGAGGATTTTGCTCGTGCTTCTTTTAGAGAGATTTACGGTAAAGTAGTCGATGATTGGCATATTCAATGCGATGACGCAGCGCCTAATTTAAACTCTGTTGCAATTGCGGTTGATAAAAAGCTAATTGAAAATCTAAATAATTTAGCAACTAAATACAATTTACAACTTGCAAGTGTAAAGCCTTATTTGATGGTTGTGTTCAATCGAGCTTTGGTGCAATCAAAGCTTAAAGAATTTTGCTTTGCAATCGTTGAATCCAATCGTTTATTGTTTACAAGGGTAAGGGATGATAGTTGGCAAGAGGTGCGCAATCTGCCACTGGAAAGTAATTGGCTTGTCCAAATTGAAAATATTGTTCAACGAGAAACACTTAAGTCGGATGCCGTAAACGAACGATTATTAATGATTTATGCACCCAATCATAAAGTAAGAATGTTGCCTGTGATTGATGGCTGGAATGTTGAAAGGCTTGATATTAAAAGCGCTTGGTCTACCGATTTTGAAAATAATTTAGACTGTACTATATTGGATGCGGCATAGATGAATTTGCTAAACTTAGAGCTAGTTAAACCTGTCAGAAATGCTATTTTTCAATTAACTTGGCTTGGTGCCCTGTTACTCATGCTAGGTTGCGGCGTGCTTGGCTATACTTGGCTTTCATATGCCGATTTACAGTCGCAGCAAGCTTCTATTAATGAACAGTTAAGTGAATTAAAACTTATTGCTAATAAAAACGAAAAATCAAAAACTAAAGAAAAGCCTGTAGAGACGAATACCAATCAATTAGAAGCTATTCAAGTAACCATAAAAGAATTAGTAATACCATGGGATGAACTGTTTAATTCACTAGAAGCGGCTATGACCGATGATGTTGTTTTACTTGGATTGCGTCCAGATAGGAAAAAAAATATTGCCATTATTACCGGCGAAGCAAAGAATTACTTTTCGATATTGAATTATATAGAGCAACTTGCAACTCAACCAAATTTCTCTGAAGTCTATTTGCAGAAACATATAGTAAACGAGTCTGATCAAAATAAACCAGTGAACTTTACAGTCTCTGTTCGTTGGCTTTCACTTAACAAAGAGTTAGCAATATGATTCAAATGCAAATTAATCCAATCAATGTGGCGTTAATCATCTGGAAACTCAAAAGAGTTTCTAGTCGATTAGGCGTGCTTGGTATATTAGGTATTGGTTTACTATTGCTGAGTATTTTATTATTTATATTCAGAATCTTACCTATTAGCACCGTGTTAGAGTCAGGTAAATATGAGTTAGAGCAATTCCAAAAAGGCATAGTAGCAAAGCCAATAGAGGATAAAGCTACATTAGCTAATTCAGATCTAGATATTGTCGATTTCTATAACCAATTCCCAAAAAAATCTGATTTATCAGCCTCACTAAAAGAAATTAAAAAAGCAGCAAATAAAAGTAGATTGGATTTGAATCAGGGAAACTATAAGTTTGCACTAGTCTCAAATGATAAGATTAAATCGCAAACCATTTCTCAATATGAAATCAAGTTACCTATTAGTGGTAACTATAAACAAATCAGAACATTTATCAACCATGCTTTATCGCAACTTCCAACGCTTGCATTAAGTGAATTAGAGTTTCAGCGAGATAGCATATCATCGTCAAATATAGATGCAAATTTAACTTTTATTCTTTTTGCTAAAGGGGATAAATGATGAGTGATGCTTTGAATATTCACGGTAACAAATTTCTATATTTAACACTGATTGTTGTCTTATTTCTTACTGTTTTAACTGCGGTTAGAAATGACAATGAAGACCAGCAATCGAGCGAGTTAGTAAATGAAAACAACGCTATAACCAAACGGAATCGCACCCCAAATCAATTAGACACCTATCAAGATGAGAGTGACATGTTGCTGCAACAAAACGAAAGTAAAGTATCAACATTATCATTACGTCAGCTTAAAACAACAAAAATAAAAGATATTTTTAGAGTTCATAATTGGTATGTAGCACCACCCATAACGAAATTGACAAAACAATCTGAACTGCCAACCGCGCCGCCTGTTCCATTTACTTATAACGGTAAATTTGAAGATCCATCACAAGGTACGGTAGTTTTTTTAGTGGCAAATAGTAAGGTATACACAACCAAAGTTGGTGAAAATGTGAATGCACAATGGAGATTAGATGCCGATACTGAGAATACATTAAATTTTACTTATATTCCGCTTAATTTACCTAAGGCTTTAGCTAAGTCGGCTACTTCAAATTTTCAGGAACCCTATTTTGATGCGCCTGAAGAATTGTAAATCAGGTATAGAAATAAATAATTATGAAACTACAATTGTTAAACATTAAAAAAATTTACCAACTATCAAATACTTTTATTTTGATAACCCTGTTGTGCATCCCACTTACTGCATGCTTAACACCCCCTTGGCCAAAATCAAAACTTAATGGCAAACCATTAGAAACTCAACTGGATATCGTTGAGAAGGATCAAAAAGAAAACCCAGAACAGATCATTCCAAGAAAAAATTTATTGGTAACCCAAGAATTGGCGGTAACACAGTTAATGTTAGACGCAGACAAGGCAAAAGATGCAGGTCAGTATTACGAAGCCAGTCATTTATATGACCGTGTATTAGAATTGTTACCAGGAAATCAAAGGGCGCTGAATGGTAAAGCAATCATTGATAAAGCGCTTGAGAATGAACAATTAATTCAAAAAGCAGAAAAGTTATTGAGTGAAAAAGACGTGAATGCTTCTAAATCAATTGTTCACAAAGTCTTGATTCAAAATCCAAATCATAAAGGTGCTTTATCATTACAAAAGCAACTATCTCGAGATAATGATAACGTTGGTTCTGAGCCAATTGATTTAAAACTACCTTTTGATAAACCAGTAACGCTTGAGTTGAGAGATACAAATATAAAAGTGGTATTTGAAGCATTATCTCGCGTTTCAGGAATTAACTTTATTCTAGACAAGGATATAAAGCCTGATACCAAAGCCACAATTTTTGTCAAAAAAGCCCGAATAGAAGATGCAATCGAGTTAGTGCTGTCTAGTAATGGATTGCAAAAGAAAGTTTTGACTGAAAACACAGTGCTCATTTATCCCAATACACAAAAAAAACTACAGTCTTATCAAGACTTATTAATTCGCAGTTTTTATTTATCAAACACAAGTGCTAAGCAGATTTTATCTCTATTTAAAACTATTCTTAAAGCTAAAGATGTATTTTTAGATGAACGATTGAATATGGTTACCATTCGCGACACACCAGAGACCATCCGTATTGCCGAAAAACTAATTGTTGCCTATGACTTAGAAGACCCAGAAGTTATGTTGGAAATTGAGATTCTTGAAATCAGCCGTAATCGTTTACAAGAGCTAGGAATAGAGTATCCTTCAAGGCTATCTGTGACGACTACACCTTTAACACTAAGAGCGTTAAGAGAAGGTATTCCATCTGATCAAATAGGTGTCACTCCCAATCCAGCTGTCAACTTCTCTAAAACAATTGGCGATGTGAATCTTTTATCTAATCCTCGCATTAGGGTAAGAAATAACGAAAAAGCTAAAATTCAAGTAGGTGATAAAGTGCCTATTATTACCAGTACAGCAGCAGTTAATGCAGGTGTTGCTGAAAGTGTCCAATATATTGATGTCGGTTTGACATTAAATATTCAACCACGCATTAGCATCGATGGATATGTCAATATAGACTTAGCATTAGAAGTTAGTAGCTTGGGAGATAGGACTACCTCACCAAATGGCACAGTTGCATTTACGATTGGTACGAGAAACACAAGTACTATACTAAGACTAAAAGATAATGAAACTCAAGTGCTTGCGGGGTTAATTTCTGATGAGGAGCGCAAGAATGCTAGCCGTATACCTGGTATAGGCGATATCCCTATCATTGGGCGATTATTTGCTAATCAAGAGGACAACAAGAGAAAAACTGAAATTGTGTTGGCGATTACGCCACGAATCTTAAGCAACATTCAAAGGCCAGAGGGTGAAGCAACAGAGTATTGGTCAGGTACACAAAATTTAATTACTGATAAGCTGCAAATTAGTTTTCCACCAGATGATGCTCCTTTAAGAAGAAGCCCACAAAGTTCTATCATTGAAAGGCCAGATCCATCACAAGTTCAGCCAATTCAAAATGTACCTGAAGTTTCTCCATTGGAAACGCCATCTGTTACGCCAATAGATAACCAGAAACAGGAAAACAATGATGTGACCCCAACCAATTCAGCACCAGCAAATACAGCGCCAATCAATGTGCCAACTTCTACAAATACCATAAAACCATTTACCCCTTCATCAACAACAGCAAACGGCTTATCTCCTGAAGCTGCAGCAGCAGGTGCAGCTGCTTTAAGCAATGCTGCTGAAGTGAATAATGCGCCATAGCATGAGATATAAATCAAAAAAAAACGCAGCAGGTTTTACACTTATCGAGCTGGTTATCACTGTGTTGATTGTCGCAATCCTAGGGAGTGTGGCGATACCTATGATTCAGTTAAATGTAAAACGGGCTAAGGAAACTGAACTAAAAAGACATTTATGGGAAATTCGTGATGCTATCGATGCCTATAAAAAAGCTGTTGATACTGGGATGATAGAAAAAAAAATTAATCAATCAGGTTACCCACCAAGTTTAGAAATTCTAGTTGATGGTGTCGAAATCGATAAAAAAGAAAATCAAGGTGTATTAAAATTTTTACGTAAAATTCCCATTGATCCTATGCTAAAAAAAGAAGAGATAGATATTAGTAATTCAAATAGTCTTTGGGGGCTTCGTAGTTATAAAAGTGATAGTAATCAACCCACTTCAGGTGATGATGTATTTGATGTTTATTCATTGAGTAATGAGGTCGGCATTAATGGAATCCCCTATGCACGCTGGTAAGGCAATGTTATGTGATAAAACAAAACAAGGATTCACATTGGTTGAGTTGCTAGTGGTGCTCTCTATTATTGCTTTGCTTCTTACAATTGCTACGCCAAGATATTTTAGTAGTTTGGATCGTGCTAAAGAGGCTGCGCTAAAAGAAGACTTAGAGATATTACGTGAAAGTATTGATAAGTTTTACGGCGATCGCAACAGTTTTCCCAATAGTTTAGAAGAGTTGGTCGAATTTAAATATATTCGAAAAGTACCCGTTGATCCAATCACCGAAAGAATTGATACATGGATTTTAATAGAGGCGGAATTACCATTGTCGGGGATTGAGAATGTAAAAAGCGGGGCGCAAGGAAAATCCAGAGATGGCTCTCTTTATGAAGATTGGTAATAAACCGCTTGATTATGGTGTATTAAGCAAGTCTAACAGACGCCTTAAAGGATTTACTTATATTGGATTGCTGATTGTCATTTCAATTGCGGGCATTGGTATGTCTACTGTAGGCGTTGTATGGCAAACAGAAATGCGACGGGAGCGAGAGATTGAGTTATTGCACATTGGCACAGAGTTCAGAGAAGCAATTAGTAGTTATCGCGATGCTACGCCCGGCGGCATCAAACAAAATCCAATTAAGTTAGAAGATCTCATATTAGATAAAAGACTTCCAATCATTAAGCGACACTTAAGAAAACTCTATCATGACCCAATCACAAACTCCAACAAATGGGGTTTAGTAAAAGAGCAGGGGGCTATTGTAGGGGTATATAGTTTGTCCCAGCTGCAGCCAATAAAAACAAGCGGATTTCCGCCAGAGTATGAGGTATTTGGCGAAGCGGGTACTTATCAAGATTGGCAATTTAAATACTAAATTCAATCACTGTTTTGAAAAGTCTTGATAAAGTTTAATCACTTTTGGAACATACTTTTGTGTTTCTGTATAAGGTGGAACATGCCCGCCGTACTTCTTAACTGATCCAGGACCTGCATTATACGCTGCAATGGTTAACTGTAAATCACCATTAAATTGCTTGCTTAACTCGTTTAAATACATTGAACCAGCCATAATATTTTGTTGGGGGTTATATCTATTTTTAACGTTAAACCGCTTAGCAGTTTCTGGCATTAATTGCATTAGGCCTGCCGCACCTTTATGAGAAATCGCAAGGGCTTGATGCTGAGATTCAGCCGCTATAATGGCATGAATAAGCGCGGGCTCAATAGCTGTCGCTTTTGCTGCTTTCATAACTTCTTTTTGGTAGGGTAAATGTTGTGCATGTCGGCTAATTACATTCGTGCTTAGATTCGAACTTTCTGTGATGATGTATTCAGCATCATTGCTCACTTGGTTGGTGATAATAAACGCATCATCAGTATTTGTTGTGATGTAAACATCCGCCATAGCACTGAATGAAATGCAGTAAAGCGGCAAAGTAAGCCTATAAAGAGATCGAAAATTTAATACCATAAATACTATTTTGCAATAGAAATATGACAAACAATAGAGCATAAAGGAAAGTTTTACTGATAGTTTTATGAAAAGTGACTAGACCTATTTCAGTATAAAAGTCACAAAAATGACATACATCCTTAATGCTTTTGTCATCTTAATTGTCAATAATCATGGTCCAAGTCTATACAAAAAAGTAAGACATATAATGCTAAATGTTGAAAATCAAAATTTCCACTTTTTAACATCATCACAAAGTGAGATGTTTGCTGAAATTATCACTGAGTCCTTACGAATTACAGAACGTAAACATCTTTTTAGCTGGTTGCAAGGTAATTTTCAAGCATTACTTGGACATGAAATTATGGTTTGCGCAATTCGCGGTAAAGATAGCGATACCTATTATTTTGATAGTTATTCAAGTACACGTTACTTTTCACATGCACATTTAGAAAAGGCAACGATTGAAGGCGAAGGTTTTATCAGTAAAGCCATGTCTGAGTGGAAAAAGAGTAATTCACCCGTATTGATTTCACCATCTTTAGCAGAGGGTGACTACGGAATGTACACAGTTCCTTTTAATGCTGAGGCTGCGGCGCTAAGAGATGCAGAGCTAATTAATCTTGCATCACATGGCATTACTGACAACGAAGGCAATTTATCCACCTTTTTTTCATTTTCAAGGCTATCAGAAGAAGTCAGCCCTAAACATGCCTATCTGCTTGAGCTGCTGATCCCCCATCTGCATTGTGCACTCAATCGCATTACAGGAAATGCTAGCAAGTCTAGAGTGAGCTCAATGCCGACTAAAGTCTCTCGTGCAATAACAGAACGTGAGTCTGAAATATTAAGTTGGGTTAATATGGGTAAGACAAATTGGGAGATTGCATCCATTCTCTCGATAAGTCCATTAACTGTAAAAAATCATATTCAAAATATATTGCGTAAACTTGATGTCCAAAATAGACGACAAGCCGCCATGAAAGCATTTAAGCAAGGCTTGATTGTTGATAATTCCCAATAACGGTTAACCCTCTACCGTTTTCTTAAAACATAGTCCGTTCGGACTATGCAATTACCTCCGTTTCAAATATCAGCTTCATATTGTTAAGCGAAAATCAAAAGTTGAATTGATTAGTGTATGTGGCCAATTATTCAAAAATTGGTTTGCTTTTGGTCGTAGTCCATGTGGACTAGGGGTTTTTTTAATGACGTAATAAAGGCAATGTACAGTAGCAACGTCGCCAAAGCTTAGGGAGTTGAGTTGCTTTAATTGGTAGTTTGCGACAAAGATTTTAGTAATACTTTTTTAATCTTGAAGGAGATAATAATGAATGTTAAATTAAAAAGCTTGGTTGCAGCAGCTGTGTTTACAGCGGCGGCAATCCCAGCACAAGCGGCTGTGGATTTAGGTAGCACAGGTAGTAGTTCAGCGCTTTTAACGGTTGTGGATTTTGGTGCAAATGTTTCAGCAACATTTGACTTGGGTCTAAATCACATTGACTTTGCTGGTGGTGCTAACACAACAGCACAAACATGGGATTTCTCAGCTGGTGATTATGCTGATGCATGGACATCTTTTAATGCAGCTGCTTCAGCTGCTAACGTACAGTGGTTTGTTGCCGCTACTGACAACGCTGGAAATGGTGCAGGAGCAAGAAGTATTGTTTCAACATCAAATGGTGTAATTACTAACCTAAGTACCACACAATTAGTAACAGCGACAGGCTCTATTGACTCGTTTCAGAATGGCCTAAACTTTTTAAGCAATCACAACACAGTTGCTAACGGTGCTAGTGTGTCAACTGCCACACCTGTAAATGCTGGGTTCTTATCTGCTGCAGGTAAAATTAATAATGCTGGTTCAGTAGTAGCTGGTGCTTTTGGCGATCAACTAGCTTTAATGCAAGTAAGTACGGGTGCAAACGGTTTGGCTGCTGCAACACAAACAATATTTTCTAATGACTTTACATTCTCATTGGCTAGCAACGGTACATTGGTTTATGCGCCAATCCCAGAAGCTGATACAGCTGCAATGCTATTGGCTGGTTTAGGTTTAATGGGTTTCATTGGTCGTCGTCGTGCTAAGGGTACGCAAGCTTAATTATTAAATTTACAAATTTAAACAAGTTTATATATAAGGAATAATCATGAAAGTGAAACAATTACTATTAGCAGTAGCTGGTGTTTTAATGACAGCAACTGCATTTGCAGGTACATCTCCAGCACAAATTAGTGCAGCACGTAGCGCTAACAATTTGGATGAAGCATGGGTTTCTGGTGCTTCTGCACCAACATTTATGTTATACAACGGCTACTTAGCTGGTTGTGATGCTGGTTCAATGACTGTGTATACAACAGGTACCAATTCAGGTGTTGTCGGTTCACTTGGCAACACTATGGCATACGCTTGTACACGCGGCGGAAAAGTCTCTGTGGTTTACCATACAGTATCTGGCGGTTCTTTATTTGCTTATTTGCCACATACTACAGGTCAATTTGTGACTCGTTTAGCTGAAATTGGCTCTAATACATGTACGCTAGCAGCACCTGCTGCTGGTAGCATCGCAGAAACATATAATGGTTGTGCAAACTCTACTGCTACTGCTTACCCAATTACTACAGATGCAGGTCCTGCACGTCCAGCAGGTGGTTTCTCTGATGTTGAAGCGTCAGCTTTTGGTGCCATTGCAGGTGATGTTGCTGCTAATGGTACAGAGTTTGAAGCATTAATTGGCCAAGCATTTGGCGTGGCAGTGAACACATCTTTATATCGTGCACTTCAAACTGCGCAAGGTATTAATGTGGCTGCTGACCCTGATTTTGACCCAGTAAATGCACCTAACATTTCAAGCGCGCAATACGCTTCAATCGCTTCTCTAGGTGGTGGTTATCAAACTGACTGGTCCCCTATTCTTGGTGCTGCTGGCGCTGGTAAAAAGATTGTGTTAGCACGCCGTGTGGTTACATCTGGTTCACAAGGTAGCTCAAATATTCACTTTCTGAAAAACCCATGCTCAACCGGTGAGTTCGGCCAACTAGTTCCTGCTGGTGTAGCTGACTCAACACCAACTTTCGAAGTGATTGAAGGCAGTGGTACTGGTAACGTTAAACAGGCGTTAACAACTGCTGAAGCCAATGGTGATTTCGCAATTGGTGTGATGTCAATGGAAAACGACTGGCGCATTGAAACAAATCAAGCTCGCGATGAATACCGTTTTGTTAAATTGGATGGAGTTCATCCTGAAGCAGGAAGCCAACAAGGTAACAATGCGAATGGCACACCGTTCTACACAGCACGTCAAACATCTATCGATGGTGATTACCAGTTCCATATGGAAATGCGTTACTACGTTGCTAACACAGCAACTGGTTTTGCTGCATCAATCATCCCAGAAATCGTTAGTGGCCTAGCTACTCCAGCAGACTGTTCTCAAACACCACGTGGTTTAACATTAAACCCATTAACTGGGTCAGCATGTGGTCCTACTGTTGTGGTTAAAGGTACTAACTTTGGTAACAACTGTAAAGCACAAGTATTGTTCTTCTAGAGCGGATACACGTTAAAAAAGAACGTAACAGTATGAATAACACGCCCCTCAAAAGGGGGTGTGTTTTTTGTATATATATAAAGTGCAAATGTAAAAAAATATTAATGCTATCAGATGAGCTATCAACCGGTTTGTTTATACGCTTAGTCATTTAAATTTTGTTAGATTTGTGTTTTTTAGTAGATCAGTAGGACCAATAAAGGTAATGAATAGTGATTAAAAATAGAACGTTTTTAACTGTAATATTGATGTTATTCAACACTGTTTTGTTTACAGTAAATGTTATGGCGCAAACAAACCCGACTGATACTGCTGTCAGCGATTTAGATTCAAACGAACCCATTGCAAAAGAAGCTATTGAAGCAGAGAAAAATCCCACCGTTACTGAAAAAGCTAAAGTAGAACAAAAGCCTACTTTCAACATTTTTGAGTTTAAAGTGCTTGGTAATACCGTTTTAGATAACGGCAAAGTTGAAGAAGCTGTGTACGAATTCATGGGCGAAGGAAAAACGATTGATGATGTGCAAAAAGCAAGAACTGCGCTCGAGAAAACTTATCATCAGGCAGGTTACTTGACTGTTTCTGTCAGCATTCCACAGCAAGACGTCAATGATAATTTAGTTCAGTTGCAAGTGCTTGAGGGAAAAGTTGAGCGCTTGCGCGTGAAAGATTCAAACTACCACTCATTAGAAGTGATCAAAGAGCGCGTTCCTGAATTTACTGAGGGAAACGTGCCACATTTCCCAACAGTACAAAAGCAGTTGGCTTCTGTTAATCGTAGCCAAAACCGACAAGTGGCACCAGTGTTAAGACCAGGAAAATCGCCAGGTAAATTAGAGGTTGATCTAAAAGTAAAAGATAAACTGCCGCTTCATGGTAGTTTAGAGGTTAACGATCGTTTTGCACCGAATACTAGCCGTACTCGACTTAACGGTTCTTTACGCTATGAGAACTTATGGCAGAAAGACCACAGTTTGGGTGTTAGTTTTCAGGTTTCACCAGAAAATACAGACGAAGTTCAGGTGGTGTCAGGCACTTATGTTATTCCAACTCTGTCGGGCGATTATTTGGCTGCTTATGGCGTAATATCTCGGAGTAATATTAGCGTAGTTGGCGATGTAACTGTGCTGGGCGATGGTAATATTCTCGGCTTTCGCTATATCCATCCGCTGCCTCAGCTAGACAATTATTTTCACACATTAACGGCAGGTTTTGACTATAAAGATTTTGATGAAACAGTCTCACTGTCTTCTGATACAGGATTTGATACTCCTATAGCTTACACCATGTTTAACTTAGGTTATGACGGTACTTTTAATACTAAACTATCGCAAACCAAAGCAAACTTAGTGGTTAATTTTGCTATGCGTGGTTTTGGTAATGATGAAGATGAATTTCTTGATAGAAGACTGCGTGCAAAACCAAATTTTGCCACCTTTCGAGCAGATATCAATCATTTACAAAACTTGCCTAAGAATTGGAAACTGCAAGCTAGACTTGCAGGGCAAGTGGCCAGTGGTGCATTAGTTGCGCCTGAACAGTTTACGGTTGGTGGCGCCGATTCTGTGCGAGGTTATCCTGAATCCAATGCATTAGGCGATAAGGGTGCATTTGCTTCGTTGGAATTAAGAACGCCATCGATCCATCAATTCATCAGTGATTATTTTAGTGAAGCTTATGCGTATACCTTTGTTGATGCCGGCTACGTTAAAACCATTGAGCTCGACCCCAATCTTGAACAGTCTGCTACTAGCGATTTACTTTCTACAGGCTTAGGCTTAAAGATTAAAGCATTTAAAGGGTTGTTTGCAAACCTTGATTATGCACAAGCGTTAAAAGATGCTGCTGCTATTCAAGATGGTGATGAACGCATTCACTTTAGATTAGGTTATGAGTGGTAGTAGTGATTGTGACATGGAAACTATCAAAATGAACAAACTAGTTAGAACGGACTAAGATAATTATAGTTACTGATGATCTAGCTGTCACAGGGTAAATGTTTAATAGTAGGAATTAACAATGGTTTTAATACAACGTATTGTATAAAACTGAAAAGTAATATTTTAGTTAATAAAAGTAGCATAAATAATATTAGGCAGTATAAGGAGATTAAGAATGAATCAAGGCATATTTAAGTTGGTCTACAGCAAAGTGCTCAATATGTACGTCCCTGCATCTGAAGCAGCAAAAACGCGTGCTGGGAAAAGCAGCACAAAGCGTATGCGTAGATTGGCTAAACAGGCTTTCTTTCTCGTTTATATTGGTTCAGCGCCTTATGCCCTAGCTGATGCACCCGTAGGCCTAGATTTAACCAGTGCGACTAACGCTGTTATCGCCAATACAACAGCAACCAGCATGACAATTCAGCAAACGGCACCTAAAGCCATTCTAGACTGGCGACAATTAAACCTTAATGCAGGTGAATTGCTTAAATTTAACCAACAAAGAACTTGGTCTGCTCTTAACCGCATTAACGATATTGCGCCAAGCCAGATATTGGGCACCATTAAAGCAGATGGTAATTTATATTTAATTAATCCTAATGGGATTGTTTTTGGTAACGGCTCTCAGATTGATGTTGGTGGCTCTTTGTATGCAGGCTCACTCAATATTACGGATGATTTATTCAATCGTGGTTTACTTTCTGATCCTGCTAACCCAGTATTCTCTGCGACAGGTGGCTTTGTCATGGTGGAAGAGGGGGCAAAGCTCTATGCAGAATCCGGTGGACGTATTGTATTATTGGCGCCGAGCGTGGAAAACAATGGGCTAATTGAAACACCAGATGGTCAAGTTATTTTAGCCGCTGGTGAAAAGGTGTATTTACAAGCATTAACGACTGATGATGTAGAAAACGCTAGATTTGCAGATAAAAACCCAGCACACTTGTTAGTTGAAGTGGATGCGGGAGGTCAAGCAACCAATATCGGTAAAATTGTAGCTGACAGAGGTAATGTTTCTATGGTTGGGCTTGCTGTTAATCAAGAAGGCATTGTTTCAGCAAGCACATCAGTGCGAGCCAATGGTTCAGTGACCTTGCTTGCACGAGATACAGTTGATACTACCGATGTATTAGGTGAAGCAGTCAACTACAGAGCAACGAGAGGCGGTAAGGTAACTCTTGGTGAAAACAGCTTGACTGAAGTGCGTGTAGAAGTCAATGACACGGAAGAAGTGTCATTGGCACAATTAGCTGCTTTACCGTTAGCTAAATCCAAGGTCACAATCGCAGGTGCTAATGTTGATGTAAAAGGCAAAATCATCGCAAAAAGTGGCGAAGTTAATATTTCTAATGGTCCAAGTACAGATGCAAATAACATTAAAATGGAGCGGTTATATTTAGATAAAACCTCTGTAATTGATGTCTCTGGAATCGATGCAACAGCACCTATGGAACGTAACCAGTTAGAAATTGAGCTTTTTTCTGACCAGTTAAAAGATGTGCCGTTGCTAAGAGACAGTCAGATATTTAAGGAAAAAGTGTTTGTTGATAAGCGGAAAGGTACTTCGCTGACGGATACTAAACCTTTTGAGTTATTAAAAAAACAAACAGTCGCTGAAATTTTAACTAAAGGCGGTACCGTGACTTTAGGCGGTGAGGCCATTCAGCGTGAGGGCTCTATTATCAATGTATCTGGTGGCTCAACCACCTTCTTACCCGGTCAAATCAAAGAAACGACACTAACTTTTAACGGTGTAGCGATTCCAATTTCAGAAATAGATCCTAATACTACGCTACCAGAAGTCTCTGATATTAAAATTCAGCGGTTTGAAAAGTGGGGCGTGGCACGTATTTGGGATTTAAGTGGGGGCGGCACCCAAGGAAATGGCAAAATTGTTAAATTATCTGATTTAAATAAAATTTCGCCAATTGGAGCTATGCAAGCTGGTTATAAAGTAGGGGATGATGCTGGTAAAATTATCAGTATTGATTCTACAGACACAACGAAAGTATCGGCCTTCACAGTACAAGAAGGTACGCTATTAGCTAACACTTTTACTGGAGAAACACAGCGCTTGCCAGGACAAGCACCACTAGGCGGTGAAATTGCCTTGGCTGGTAATTTCACAAACGGCAATAACAAGTTGCCAGATGATTTCGATGTTGACACCGTGTTAAACGATGGCGATACGCTGCGTAAAGCCAACACGGATTTTATTAAAAATGGATTTAATCGTATCACCTTATTAGGTGAGGTCAATACTGATCTGAATGTTGCGCCAAATGGCTCAGTTGATGTTCAGTCCACTACGATTGGATCAACAACTTATGGTGCTGTCAATGCCAACATCATTGCGCCAGGTAGTGATATTACGTTAACCGATGTGAATGTTGCTAATGGTGTGTCCATTAGCAGCGCTGGTACCTTTACCAATGACAGACCTGCTGTTGGTGGCGCGCAACAAGCATTGGCAGTAAATGCAGGTGATATTAGTGTCAGTACGCTAAGAGCAGGCTCAGTTGGTAAAGGTGTAACTTTTGATGCATCTGCAGGCGCTTTTGTTGATGCGCAAGGCAAGCTGTATAAGGGTGAGGCAGGTGATATTGACCTAGTTGTTAATGGAACGAATGTTGGTCAAGATGGCACATTAAAAGCTTATGGATTTAATCAAGGTGGTC
>CAYGSH010000039.1:0-18888 GCA_964352515.1 uncultured Methylophilaceae bacterium
ACCGCTGACATTCGCCTTGTAAGGGCGACGCTCTACCAACTGAGCTAAGCACCCTAATCATGTCAAAGCATTAAACCTACAAAAACTGCACTGTATTAATGGTTAATTGCTTAACCAAGAAAGTGCGCTAGTTTACAGCATCTTTTAATGCTTTACCAGCCCTGAATTTTGGAGAATTTGCAGCGCTAATTTTGATTGTTGCGCCTGTACGAGGGTTGCGGCCATTACGTGCAGCACGTTTGCCTACGTAAAATGTACCAAAACCAATTAAAGTAACCAAATCACCTTTTTTTAATGATTTAGAAATAGCATCTGTTGTTGCATCGAGTGCACGACCAGCAGCTGCTTTTGAAATGTCAGCTGACTTGGCGATTTGATCGATTAATTCTGATTTATTCACAGTAATCCCCTCTATGATTTATAAGATAGCAGTACTAGCCTGCTATGCCTTTATAACAAGCTACAAAAGGCTCTGTCAAGAGTTTATGATTATTTTATGTGAAATAATCATTAAAGAATGCAAATTGTTTTTTCCTTAATGCCTAATCACTGTTTTATCGTCATCTGTTGGCTCATTTACCTTTGTTGCGACCTCTTTTGCTGCGTAGTCTACGGGCTTAGGTAATGTCTCTAAAGCATACTCTAATACTTGATCAATGCTTTTTACAGGATGAATGTTAAGTTGGTTTTTAATGTTATCAGGAATTTCAGCTAAATCTTTAACATTAGCCTCTGGAATCAATACCGTTTTTATTCCACCTCGATGAGCTGCTAATAACTTCTCTTTTAAGCCACCAATTGGCAATACTTCACCACGAAGCGTAATTTCTCCTGTCATTGCAACATCTGCACGTGCTGGTATTTGTGTTAACGCAGAGACTAAGGCCGTTGTAAGACCAATACCTGCGCTTGGCCCATCTTTAGGCGTAGCTCCTTCAGGCAAGTGAATATGGATATCTTTTTTCTCGTAAAAGTCTTCATCAATGCCTAACCTTGCTGCACGGCTTCTGACAACACTCATTGCAGCTTCTAGGGACTCTTGCATCACATCACCTAGCTTACCTGTCTTAATCGTTTTACCTTTACCAGGTAATACAACTGTTTCTATCGTTAGCAGTTCACCGCCTACAGAGGTCCAAGCTAAACCCGTCACTTGTCCAACTTGATTTTCTTTTGCTGCAATACCAAAATCATAACGATAAACACCTAGGTAATCGCTGATGTTATCAACTGTGACATCAACTTTTTGAATCGGTTTTAACTCTACACCATCATCTGAACGATGATATTTTTTAGCATCGGTTTTACTGAGTAATAGCGCCTTGACAACTTTACGGCATAATTTTGCTAACTCTTGTTCTAAACGTCTAACACCAGCTTCACGCGTATAGTATTGCACTACATGGCGAATAACATCTTCACCAACGCTAATTTCAGTTGGTTTTAAGCCATGCGCCTTAAGTTGTTTAGGCAATAAATATCGCTCAGCAATATTGACTTTTTCATCTTCAGTATAGCCTGCTAAACGAATAATTTCCATACGATCTAATAAAGGCGCAGGTATATTCATACTATTAGCAGTTGCAACAAACATCACATCAGAAAGATCATATTCAACCTCGGCATAATGATCGGAAAACGTGTGATTTTGTTCTGGATCCAACACTTCAAGCAAAGCCGATGATGGATCTCCACGCATATCTTGTCCCATCTTATCGACTTCATCTAATAAGAATAATGGATTTTTGACACCGACTTTTGTCATGCTTTGTAGCACTTTGCCTGGCATAGAACCGATGTATGTTCGACGATGACCACGAATTTCTGCTTCATCCCTAACGCCACCAAGTGCCATCCGAACGAACTTTCTGTTAACCGCTTTAGCAATACTTTGTCCTAAAGAGGTTTTACCCACACCTGGTGGGCCAACAAGACATAGTATTGGTGCTTTTACTTTTCCAACACGTTGCTGAACAGCTAAATACTCAACAATACGCTCTTTGACTTTCTCTAAGCCATAGTGATCAGCATCCAATACTTCTTCAGCCACTGTTAAATCTCGACTAATTTTGGTTTTCTTTTTCCATGGCAGATTAACGATTGTGTCAATATAATTGCGCACAACAGAAGCTTCAGCTGACATTGGTGACATGAGTTTTAATTTTTTGAGTTCTGCATTGACCTTTGCCAAAGCCTCCTTACTCATTCCAGCCACTTTAATGCGTTTTTCAAGCTCTTCCATCTCAGCGTTTTCATCTTGCTCACCAAGTTCTTTTTGAATTGCTTTTACTTGCTCATTTAAATAGTATTCACGCTGGCTTTTTTCCATTTGGCGTTTTACACGGCCACGGATGCGTTTTTCGACCTGTAATATGTCAATTTCTGATTCCATTAAATGGAGCAAGTGCTCTAAACGCTCTGTCACACTTAGCATTTCTAGGACTTTTTGTTTTTCTTCCAATTTAAGCGTTAAATGCGCTGAAATGGTATCTGCCAAACGACCTGCTTCTGTAATCGTTGCTAGTGAGGTTAATATTTCTGGTGGTATTTTCTTATTCAGTTTAACGTATTGATCAAATTGCGTTAACACCGTGCGCATAAGCGCTTCAACTTCACCATCATCTTCGTCTAACTGATCAATATTTTCTGGAATTGCCCAGAAGCTGCCATCAATTTCTTCAAATCCAGTCACCCTAACGCGGTGCAACCCTTCCACTAATACTTTAACCGTTCCATCTGGTAACTTAAGCATCTGTAAAACAGTTGCGATTGTCCCAATTTCATACAAATCATTGGCATCTGGTTCATCTTTGGTTGCGGACTTTTGTGCCACAAGCATAATTTTCTTATCAGATTCAGAAGCCACTTCTAACGCTTTTACAGATTTGTCACGGCCAACGAACAAAGGAATTACTAGGTGCGGATAGACAACAACATCACGCAGGGGCAAAAGCGGCATCTTGCCATCTGTTATCGTTGATAGTGTATTCTTTGTAGTTTGATCAGTCATAATTACCTTAATGTTCGCATGAGGGATAATCCCTATATTATAAGAATGGGAACATTCTTTGAAAGTTCAAGAGCAGGCTAAAAAATATATTTCTATGAATTGCTTTGATGTGTAGTAGTAACTATAGGCTACTAGCAGAGAATTGCAATAGTCTATATAAGATAAAATTAACCTGCATTTTCTGCGCGCTTGCCTGCATCTTCATAAATCATGATAGGTTCTGACTCACCCTTTATCACACCTTCATCAATCACAACCTTAGAAAGGTTTTTAATTGAAGGAATATCATACATCACATTAAGAAGTGCTTGCTCTAAAATTGATCGCAACCCACGTGCACCTGTTTTACGTTCTAAGGCTTTCTTAGCAACAGCTCGTAAAGCGGATTCTCTAAATTCAAGCTCAACACCCTCCATTTTAAAGAGTTTATTGTATTGCTTGGTAAGCGCATTCTTTGGTTGCGTTAATATGGTCATCAACGCATCTTCATCTAATGACTCTAATGTTGCAACAACTGGTAAACGGCCAATAAATTCTGGAATAAGTCCAAATTTGATCAAATCTTCTGGCTCAACATCTAATAAAATTTCACCTACTTCGCTTTGATCATCTTTACTTTTTACTTCAGCACCAAAACCAATCCCACCCTTTTCAGAACGCGAACGAATGATTTTTTCTAGGCCATCAAATGCACCGCCACAAATAAATAGAATATTTGTAGTATCTAATTGAACAAATTCTTGATTAGGGTGTTTGCGGCCACCTTGTGGGGGCACAGAAGCTACGGTACCTTCAATTAATTTAAGTAAAGCTTGCTGCACACCTTCACCTGAAACATCTCGTGTGATAGATGGGTTTTCTGACTTTCTTGAAATCTTATCAACTTCATCAATATAAACAATACCCCGCTGCGCTTTTTCAGTATCGTAATCACATTTTTGTAATAATTTTTGCATGATATTTTCAACATCTTCACCAACGTAACCTGCTTCTGTGAGGGTTGTTGCATCAGCCATTACAAATGGCACGTCTAATAAACGTGCTAATGATTGCGCCAGCAATGTTTTACCTGAACCAGTAGGACCGATTAATAAAATATTACTTTTTTGAATTTCAACATCGTCTTTTGTGGCGCCGTCTGCAATGTGGTTATGCTCAAGACGTTTATAGTGATTGTAAACCGCTACTGATAGGTTTCTTTTTGCTTTATCTTGACCAATGACATATTGACCTAATATTTTAGAAATTTCTTGCGGATTAGGTAATGACTTTTCTGCTGTTTGAATATCACTCAGGCTTTGAATTTCTTCTTTAATGATGTCGTTACATAAATCAACACACTCATCACATATAAACACAGATGGACCAGCAATTAGTTTTTTTACTTCATGCTGACTTTTACCACAAAAAGAGCAATAAAGCAGTTTTTCGTCTTCAGACTTAGTAGCCATTTAACAATCCTGTAACATTGATATTTATAATCTTATGCCGCTTCAGTGCGGTTGGCAATCACTCTGTCAATCATGCCATATGCAACAGACTCTTCAGCACTCATGAAGTTATCTCTTTCCGTATCAATATCAATTTCTTCTGACGTTTTTCCTGTGTGACTTGCTAAAATGTCATTTAGTTTGCCACGTAAGTACATGATTTCTTTTGCTTGAATTTGAATATCAGAAGACTGTCCTTGAAAGCCGCCTGAAGGCTGGTGAATCATGACACGTGAACTTGGTAAACTAAAACGCTTACCTTTTGCACCTGAGGCAAGTAGAAATGCACCCATACTAGCTGCTTGACCAATACACAATGTGCTCACATCTGGTTTAATAAACTGCATGGTGTCGTAAATTGACATACCAGCTGTTACTGAGCCACCTGGAGAATTAATATAAAAAGAAATGTCTTTATCAGGGTTTTCTGCTTCTAAAAACAATAGCTGTGCAACGATTAAATTGGCTGAAGAATCTGTCACAGGCCCAACCAAGAAAATAACACGTTCTTTTAACAAGCGTGAGTAAATATCGAATGAGCGCTCACCACGACCACTTTGTTCAATCACCATCGGTATATAACCAAGGCCTTGTGTTTCTTGTGCTTGATTAATCATGTTTGCATGTTCAGTCATTGTAATAGCCCCTATGATCCTGCCATAAATTCATCAAATTTAACTTTTTTATCTTTCACTTGCGCTTTAGCCAAGACCCATTCAACAACATTTGACTCTGTTGCTAATGCAGCAGGCTCATCTAATCTTTTGATGTCTGAATAATACCAGTCAATCATTTGCTCTGGCTTTTCATAGTTTTGTGCAAATGCCTCAACTTTTGCTCGTACTTGATCAGCATTTGCCTGCAAGCTTTCAGCATTCACTAATTGTGAAAGAATTAATCGTAGGGCTGTGCTACGCTTTGCTTGCTCTTCAAACATTTGTGGTTGCAACTGAATCGATTTTGGATCCATTCCACGCTGCTGTAAATTCTGCGCAGTCATTTGCATCATACGGCTGATTTCTTCACCAACTAGTGCTTTAGGCAAATCAACTTCAGTCACATCAACCAAGCCTTGGAAGACTTGTTCTTTAACACCCGCCTCTATTCGTTTTTCAACCTCCTGTTCGAGGCTGAGCTTAATCTCTTCACGTAGTTTATTCACGTCGCCATCTGCAACACCTAAATCTCTTGCAAACTTTTTATCCACCTCTGGGTAAAGTGGTTCTGAAACACTATTATAGGTAACAACATAATCAACTTTTTTACCTGCTATTTGTTCAGGCTTATGATCTGCAGGATATTCAATTTGAAACTCTCTAGTATCTCCAGCTTTACCGCCAGTTAACTCTTTATCAAAAGCTTCAATTCTTCCTAGTTCACCTAAGACAATATCCATGCCTTTGTTGTTGGTGCTTTCAACTTGCTCACCATCAATCGATGCTATCAAATCAATATTAATTCGATCTTCCTTTTTAGAAGCACGCTTAACAGGAGAGTAAGTCACTCTTTGTTTGACCAAAACATCAATTGTTTTATCGACATCTTTATCGCCGACACTTAATATTGGTTTTTCAACCTTAATTTTTGATACATCCCCCATGGTTACTTCAGGAATAATCTCAAATGTAGCTGTATATTCTAGCTCTGAAGACGCTTCTTGGAATGGCTTATGTTCAATACTTGGATAACCAGCAACTCTCAGCTTATGCTCAACAACTGCGTCACTAAAGCTTGTTTCAACCGCTTTAGAAAAAACCTCATCACGCGCTTGTGCACCATACTGCTGGCTCACTAAACTCATGGGAGCCTTGCCAGGACGGAAACCAGAAAACTTGGCTGTGCGTGAGATTTCTTTTAGTCGCCTTTGGATAATGCTTTCAAGATCAGCCAACGGTAATGTGACTGTTATGCGTCGTTCGATATTGCTGATTGTTTCAACAGATACTGCCATGTTGCGATTCCTGATAAATTGTTTTGTTATTTAAGATGAAGGTAAACTCTAATAAAGATGTATTTCTTAATGGTGCGAAAGGAGAGACTCGAACTCTCACGCCAAAGGCGCTGGTACCTAAAACCAGTGCGTCTACCAATTCCGCCACTCTCGCAATTAATTTTTGACCGCCAAAAAGCGCTGTCAATAACACCAAAGGCGACATTGTATATCAATGATACCGTCTGTAAAAGATTATTCTTACATAAAATTAACTAATTTCATCATCATTAATTATTAATTTTCATTCTTTAATAGATTTGGTTTTACTTTTTTGACTGCGATGGTTAAAGTACATGATATGAAATGCACAAATCATATAAGTTAGTATGATTTAAGTTAATTTAGTAAAATCACTTATTCTTAAAGATATAACACATGGAAAACACTAATCACATTGCTGATAACAATATGTTACGCTCAGAGTTAGAGCTGCTAATGAAGGAACGCGAAACTTTATTAGTGATCGCTGGGGCGGCAGCTGGTCTCATTGCTGAAATCAAAACAAGCGACTTGCCGATTAGAACAGTTGAGGCAGCTGATTTGCTTGCAACGACGATTAACCGGCTACCTGAAGAAACCTTACAGGATGCGCTTAATTCTGTGCATGCTAGCATAGCATTATAAGTTAAGAGAACTGTCTTAGGCGCAGGACTTTGTTGCTTGCCTCATTATGCTATGCTAAAAAAATCTCCATTCCTACCTATTTTAGTGATATGCCTGTTAGCTATCGGCTGTAGCACAACACCACCGTCACTTCCATTAGATCAGGAAACACGGCTGAACAAACTTGTTGAAAAAGATCCTTCAAACAATGTGTTTGTAGACTACTTAGCGAAACATGGTTTTTCATCAATTAAAGAATGGGATTTAGAAACACTTACTTTATCTGCCTTATTCTTTCACTCTAAATTTGATGTTGCTAAAGAAAAACTAGCACTTGCTAATTTAGATACAGCTCGTGCTGGCATAAAAAATACACCAACCATCAATGCAGATTTTGCGCGAAGCGACCAAAGTAATGGCGATATCAGCCCTTGGTCATATGGCCTATCCTTTGATATACCAATTAATACTAATAACAAGCGTGAAATTAGAATTGAAAACGCTCAAATAAATACTGATATTGTCAGGTTAGACATTGCGGAGACTGCATGGCAACAGCGCAATCAAATTGCAATGGATTTAGTGAATTACCACCAAAATTTAGCAACAACTCAACTGTTACAAGAAGCGGTCAATATTCAAACAAACATCACTAGCATGTTAGAAAAAAGAGTGGTTGCAGGCATTGCATCAAGAACAGAGTTAAGTCATGCAACACTTTTATTGTTAGGAACAAAACATGATTTAAATAATCATCTAGCTGCAACAAATCTTATCGAAACCAGATTGGCCGCTCATGTGGGATTAACGCCTGAAAAATTCTCCACATTTAAAATTAAAAGTTTAAACATAGACACCGAATTAGAGCATCAGGGTCATTTATTAGATCAGCATTTTACATTTCAAGAAAATGCTTTGCTTAATCGAATAGATATTCGTCGCAGCATTGCAGCATACGCTAAGGCAGAAGCTGAATTGAAACTTGAGGCGGCAAAGCAAATTCCAGATATCTCTTTAAGTCCCGGTTTTTTATTTGAATTTGGTGACCGAATTTGGTCTCTTGGATTTTCTAGCTTACTTAATATGTTTCAAAACAATCATGTGATGATCGAACGCGCAAAGCAGTTAAGAGCATTAGAAGGCGCTGCATTTGAAAATTTACAAGCCAAGGTGATTGCTGATGTAAATGTGGCATATGCAGAATATTTATCCGCAAAACAGTCATTAAATCAAACTGAACAAGCGCTGAGTGAGCAAAATAGACAAGAACAAAAAATGCAGAAACAATTTGATGCTGGCTTAATTGGAAAGCTTGATTTGTTTGGTTATAAAATAAATACTTTAACGGTTAAAAAACAATATATAACATCGCAATTTAAATTGCTTCAAGCAGTACATAAGATTGAAGATGTAATGCAAAAACCTTTATACAGCGACTTAAATATGCCACTGTCAACGATTATCGGGTCAAGTGATGATGAATAAAAAAACAGCTATTATTATCGGGTTACAAGCTTTTTTAATAGTAGTTCTATTTTGGATGCTTGTTTTTTACGGAAAAGATGAATACGAAAACTTCAGAACAGAACAGGAAGAAGAAATTGAAAGTCTTAATCGTGTTGTAGAAGAAGAAGGCATCAGTATTGTTAGCTTATCCCCTGCAGTACAGAAAAATAGTGGTATTAGTACTGCAAAAGTCACCCAAATGGCATACAAGGGCGAAATAAAAAGTTTTGGTACAGTAGTACCAATTGATACATTAATACAAGCGCGAACCAATTTAGTAAGCATAAACACTGAACTGGCGGCGTTAAGAGAAACCGGCCGTCAGTTGCAAGCTCAATATGACAGACTTAAATCGTTGAATGCAGATGACAAAAATGTATCAGACCTCAGTGTGCAACAAGCTTTAGCATCTTTGAATACCAACAAAGTCAATATTAATAGCCAATCGTTAGCAATGACTAACTTAGAAGCAAACACAAAGTTGCAATGGGGTGAGGCGTTGGCAAAGATAGCTTTATCTAGCAGCCCTTCTCCGCTTTACAATCAATTATTAACAAGACAAAATGTATTAATTCAAGTGAGCTTACCATTAATCGCAACTAATCCTTTATCTGGCGACACTGTTAAGATTACCCCGCTTAAAGGCATCAAAGCAATCAATGCTATTTATATATCAGCAGCCACCAAAGCAGATACTAATAGCTCTGGCAAAACATTCTACTTTAGCGCACCAGCAGAAAGTTTACGGGTTGGCATGCGTGTTTCAGTTGAATCAATTGGTAATAAAAAATCAATTAATAATGGCATTGTTATTCCTAGTAGCGCTGTCGTTTGGTATGCAGGCACACCGTGGTCATACTTTAAAGAAGACAACAATCAATTTATACGAAAACCTATTTCGGCAGATATCGAAGTGGATGCCGGCTGGTTTAATGAAGGGCTTGATGCTGATAGTGAAGTGGTTGTTAAAGGGGCGCAATTACTATTATCAGAAGAGTTTAAATACCTCATCAAAAATGAGAATGATGATTAAACGTCTATTGATAATATTCAACTCTTCTAAACTTTCATCATTGAAAGTTATTTTATTATGATGTCGTCCATTGTCCGTTTTTCTATTAGGTTTTATGGTGTCATCATAGGCCTTGCTATCTTGGTTGTTTTGTATGGTATTTATAGTCTGACGCGTAGCAATTTAGATGTATTCCCAGAGTTTTCGCCCACACAAATTATTATTCAAACGGAATCCCCTGGCCTTTCAGCAGAACTGGTAGAAAGTCTTGTTACACAACCGATTGAAACATCAATTGCTGGTACAGTTGGGGTGTCAGAAATGCGATCTCAATCAATTCCCGGCCTTTCAGTGGTTACTGTAATTTTTAATGAAAATTCTGACATTTATCGCAATAGACAAGTGGTTGCTGAGCGCCTAAGCACATTAAGCAATCGAATTCCACAAGGTATTACACCCAATATCACACCACTTACCTCTTCAGCTAGTACCGTACTAGGTTTTGGCGTAACTTCTAAAGAACGTAGTTTAATGGAGCTGCGAACATTAGTCGATTGGACAGTTGTGCCACATCTACTTTCTATCCCAGGTGTTGCTGACGTTAATGTCTTTGGCGGTGATGTGCGTCAGTATCAAGTTCAAATTGATCCAAACAAACTTTTACAATATCAGATTAATATTAATGATGTGGTGGAAGCGACCAAAAAAGCAACTGGTGTTAGTGGCGCTGGTTATATTCAAAACAGCAACCAACGTATTATAGTCAATACTCAGGGTCAGGCAGCGACACCTGAAGCAATAGCAAAAGCGACTTTAAAACATATTAATGGGCATACGATTAAAATTGGTGATATCGGTCGCGTGATTGAAGCTGCCGCACCCTCTATAAGTGCTGCGGCCATTAATGAAGAAACAGGCATCTATCTATCGGTACAAGGTCAACTTGGGGCCAATACACATGCCGTTACTTTGGCAATTGAGTCGGCGTTACAAGATATCAAACCTACCTTAGAAAGTGAGAAAGTTGAGCTACATGAAGGATTATTTCGTCCTGCTAACTTTATTGAAACAGCGATAGAAGGTGTAAGAACAGATATTTTAATTGGCTCTGCTTTAGTTATTACTATCCTCTTTTTATTTTTATTCAATGTCAGAACTGCATTTATTTCAGCCACAGCAATTCCGCTTTCCTTACTGACAGCAATTGTTATTTTGAGTTATTTTAACGTTGGACTCAACATTATGGTATTAGGTGGCTTAGCGATTGCTCTTGGAGAGGTAGTCGACGATGCGATTATTGATACTGAGAATATTTTTAGACGGCTTCGTGAAAATCGTTCATTAGATCAACCATTATCTATTTTTAAAGTAGTTTATAACGCTTCAATGGAAGTCCGAAGCTCCGTTGTTTACGCTACCATCATTGTAGCTCTTGTTTTTGTGCCTTTATTGACATTAAGTGGGGTTGCAGGAAAACTATTTGCACCGCTTGGGCTTGCTTATATCACTGCCATTATGGCATCTTTAGTTGTTGCCCTAACGATAACACCAGCACTCTGCTACCTACTATTGGGCAATGCTAAACTTGAATCAGCAGACTCCCCAATTATTAAGTCAATCAAAACTGTTTATGTCAAACTGCTCTACAAAATTGAACAAAACTTTAAATTAGTACTCGTTGCAAGTTTTATTTTTATTGCTTTAGGCTTAGGCATTCTGTTGCTATTCAAAAGTCACTTTATTCCAGCATTACACGAAGGGCATTTTATTATGCATATGACTGCTGTTCCTGGGACATCTGAAAAAGAATCATTGAGACTAGGTAAACAGGTTTCTAAAGTATTGCGTACTATCGATGGTGTTAAATCTGTAACCCAATGGGTTGGGCGGGCACCCAATGGCGCCGACACATTCGGTACTCACTATAGTGAATTTGAAATTGAAATTGGCACCCTTTCAGGCACTGAGCAAGACCGTATTTTGGCTGAAATTAGAGAAGAATTAGCTGGTGAGGCAGAAGATCAGGATGATGACGGTGTAGCTGAAGTCGGTTTTGTTGGTGTTAATTTTGCTATTAACACCTTTTTAACAGAACGGATTGAAGAAACAATCTCTGGCTATGCGGCATCCGTTGTCATTAATGTATTTGGCACTGATTTAGACGCATTAGATCGCGACGCTCAAAATATAGCAGCCCTTGTCTCAGAAATTAGCGGTGCCGAAGATGTACTCGTTCAATCACCACCAGGAACACCCCAAGCAGTGATTCGACTGAGACCAGAAAAAATGCAAGAATGGGGCTTAACTGCTGTTGATATTTTAGATGCATTACGCGCATCTTATGAAAGTGTACCTGTTGCACAAGTTTATCTTGGCAATCATGTGGTTGGATTAGCCGTTGTATTAGAAGATGAAGCAAGAGATGATATTGGTGATATCAAAAACATTCCATTTTTTAATCCTGATGGAAAACTTTTGTATTTAAAAGACATTGCATTTATCACACAAGAAAATGGTCGATCTAAAATCTTACATGCTGGCGCTAAACGTATTCAAACCATTACTGCTAATGTTGAAGATAGAGATCTTTCTAGCTTTAACAATGAATTACAGAAAAAAATTAAAAGTGATATTAAACTTCACAAAGGAAATTATATTGAGTTTACAGGAGAAGCTGAAGCAAATGCGCAATCACGTGAAGACTTATTAGTACATTCTATTCTTGCAGGAGTGGCTATCTTTTTAATGCTTTATGTTGCCTTTGGCCGCTTACGCAACTTATTACTCACATTTGTCAATTTGCCATTTGCATTAATAGGCGGTGTCTTAGCAGCATTACTAACAGGGGGGTGGATTTCTCTTGGCTCATTAGTTGGCTTTGTTACGCTCTTTGGTATAACCCTAAGAAACTCGATTATGATGGTTTCACATTTCCAACATCTTATTGATAAAGAGAACTGTATTTGGAATTTTGAAACTTGTATTCGCGGAGCAAGTGAACGTCTACCATCTATCTTAATGACCGCCTTGGTGACTGGTTTAGGCTTACTTCCATTGGCGGCAGGTAGTAATCAACCAGGTAGAGAAATTGAAGGCCCTATGGCCACCATTATTGTAGGAGGCTTAGTGACCTCAACAATATTAAACTTATTGATTTTACCAACCATCATGTTACATTTTGGTAAATTCAAAAAAACAGTATTGGATTAGTTAGCAACACTGAATTTAATCATATTTGATGTATTTGAATCGTGCATCGTCATTTGGGGTGCCCGTTAAAGCACCCTCTTCTAATGCCGGTTGCCATGCAATCACTTGTTCTATCTTGGTTGCCAACTCAAAATCTTTATCTGTAATCCCTTTAGCTTCATGTGAGCACAGCTTCACTATTACAAATGCATATGAAACGGTTAAATCAGGATGATGCCATGCGGCTTCAGCCAAGTGACCCACCGTATTAACTACCATTAGGGTTGCTTTCCATCCACTGGTTTTATATTTTCGACGTATCCAACCATTTTCATAGAACCAATGTGGCAGTTCTTTTTCTAGTTTCTGAATGATTTCATCGTCTGAATAAACTGTTTTCATAATTAATGTATTGACCCCGCTACTTTATCCAAGGTTTCATAATTAACACCTTCTAAAAAGTACTCATGATCAGTCTTTTTAAGCATCCATCGTCCAAATGTTTTGTTTAAGACAAAGTCACTAAAAGCCTGATCGACTATCCCGCTTTCGCTCATTATTCTTAAATTAAGCTCGGCTCCTTCTGGCTTATCAGACTTAACTAGCACTAAATGCTGGGCATTCACTTTTCCTGCCAACCATGCCGCAATACTATCGGACGTTACATCCCAACTTTTAGGGATGCTATCATCCGCTAATACCATTTGACTTGGCAGCCATACAATACAACGATGTTGCCAAGTTCTTTCATCAATTTCCATCTCAGTTCTAGCAATAACTAGATCTGGATTCATATTGGCGAGTAATAATCCAAACTGATCCATGGCGAGCACAGCCAGTTTATGTGCGCATGCTTCACTAATCTTTGAGACTTTTTGTGCGTCCCTAACCGCATCAGCAAATACCCCGCCACCAGGCACAATGATGATATTACCGTCACTAAACTTAACAAAGAGACCAAGCCAACGCTCTAACTCAGGCGAGCCTAATAAGCTACCACCGATTTTAACTACCCACAAAGCCTTTTCCTTTTTATTATTCGCTAAACTTAACCAGTTCGAGCTCTTAAATAACAGAGAAATATGATGATGAATTCTTTTAACTACCGAACCAAAAATTGGTATAGATAATACAGCTTCAGTAATTATTTTAATCACGTCTTTTAAAAAGCGCTAACAATTTAATCATGATAGACGCTTTATCTAAGGTCTCCAAGTATTCTTTTTCACCGTCTGAATCAGCAACAATACCACCACCAGCATAATAGATAAACTGTTGGTTATTAATGATTGCTGTCCGAATAGCAATATTGGTATCCATTTTACCATCAAAACTAATGTATCCAATTGCGCCACAATAAAGCCCTCGCCGATTAGGTTCTAACTCTTCGATAATCTGCATAGATCTTATTTTGGGTGCTCCAGTGATAGATCCACCAGGAAAACAACCTTTTAATAAATCTATAACGGTCACATTTTGTTTAAGTTTAGCTTTTACGATACTCACAAGATGATGGACGTTGGCAAAACTTTGCAATTGAAATAATTTTGCGACTTTGACACTGCCAATTTCACAGGTTTTACTAACATCGTTTCTTAATAAATCAACAATCATCAAGTTCTCAGCATGATCTTTAGTACTCTTTTGCAATTCTTGGGCATACGCTTTATCTTGTTTACTATCTTTTGACCTTGGTCTTGTACCTTTGATTGGTCTAGTTTCAACATGGTTTCCAATGACTTGCACAAATCGCTCTGGAGAGTTAGATAAGACTTGAAAGCACTCATTATCAGCATTGGGTAAATGCATATAGGCCATAAATGGCGCAGGACTTATTTCACGTAATTTTTTATAAGCAGTCCAACTATCACCTATTACATTTGCTGAAAATCGCTGAGCTAAGTTAACTTGGTAGCAATCTCCTTGTTGAATATATTGTTTAATCTTATTAAATGCCTGTTGATAACGTTCTGATGTGAAGTTGCAAATGGTTTCTGAAATAACACTAAAAACAGCTTTGTTTGGCGTGTATGGCGATTCAAAAAAATGGCATAACGTTTGCCAATTTTGTTTTGTTTGTTCTGATAAACCGTGTGAAATTAATGACGTTTCTTTATTTTGATGATCTATGACAACTGCCCAGTCATAGATTCCAATCATCATTTCAGGAATAGTTTCTGGTGAATTTTTATTATCAATATTTTCTAATCGACGCCCTAAATCATATGCAAAATAACCAACTGCGCCGCCTGCAAATGGCACTCCAATATCGGTAACTTGATAACGATCTAATATTTGCTTAAGCAAAGTGAATGGATCTTCTTCAGATAAACTTGATATATCATTTTCGGATAGCTTAGTTACATTGCGATTTGTGACTAAAGTTAGAATCGGCCTAGAGACTAAAATATCATATCGGCCATATTGACTGCCAGGCTTACCAGTTGCTGCGTTAATGGCCTGACCACTATCTAACATCATTGCCCATGGTTCATGAGCAATACGTTCAAACAAACTTGCACTATCATCTTGATATGGCAGTGAATATTGCATAATGGTCATTGCGAATGCACCCTTAAATAGGCCAGTTTAGCAACTGCATAAGCAGGCAAACAATCATTTATATCAGCATCCCTATCAACTCCTAAGATTGAAGAAAAATCTTTATATGCATAGCCAAGCTTATGTGCAGCAGACTCGATTAAGAACCGTCCAGCGCCTGCACCAATAATGATCATGTCTTTTTTTAAATGTTTTTTTACTGCCATCATAATTTGAGTAAGTTGTTTTTCCCGAAGATTAAATGCCAACTCTTTCCATCTATCTAAAGGCTTGTCTTGTAGGTCACAACCCACCATTCGTGCCAATCTTTTCGCTGAATGATTGATTGTTTTAGGTTTGCCATCAGCAGTATCAGCCATATCAATCGCCGTTGGTAACTCACCGGTAAGCCGATAGATATCTGCACTAGTTGCAAAATACTCTGCTGCCACGTTTATTTCATTATTATCAAATTTTACTTTCTGTGAAATCGCCATAACAGGTGTTCTCACCACACCGGTATACACCAAAGTGTCTTGTTGCATCCGCTCGTGGTCTGTGATGCCTATGTTAACCACCCTGCCATTTTCTATCGGTATGATATCAGTTGTTGTACTGCCAATATCCACTAAAATTGCGTTTGATAAAAATAGTGACAACAATGTAGCACTGGCATGCCAATTTGCAGAAGCAATATATTTGACATGACCCCGAACCTGATCTATTTTAATAAAAGTTTCATCTGTTAACTGCTCATTGATTTGATAAAAATGAACCGCTTGACCTAATATTGTATTGACCTTTTGCGCAATTTGTATCACCCCTTCTTTCCGATTATCAAATAGGTCAACCAACTCGCCAGTCATAGTAACTGAGTGCTGTGCGGACATGGGGGATATATCAAAGATATTGAGCATTGTTAGCATAGATGTCTCAAGTTTATCTAAGCCTAGCCATAAAGGGCACGGAATTTGTTTAACATTAACAACACTCCCTTCAGCATTGAGTAGAACTGCTTTCAGGTGTGCTCCACCAATATCCCACCCAATGAGATTAACCATGTTTAACCTGTAAATGTACTTGATTACGTTGAATATTAGGCCATTCATAATCCTTTTGGGTGAGTCGCCCAATAATTAAAGAGGCAGGATTAAACCCAATTGCTTCTGCAAGACCTGCATAGGTGGTGGTTAAGCGCGGGTTTATCTCTAGCAATGTCACTTCAGTATTTTTATCATTATTCTTGCTCACAATTACATCAAGTCCAACATAACCGTTTAAGTCTGGCAATAAGCTTGCCACTTGCTTTGCCAAATCTGAAAATTGATCCCAAAATTGAGCCATTCCATTTACGATAAAACCACGATAATTAAACTGATTATTTTCAATTGTAATAAGCTGCTTGTTGCAACTCAATACATGCGCATCACCTTGGAACATGACGCAAGATATGCTAGCAGCATCTCCTTCAATGAACGGCTGTATGACATGTGTAGGTTTCAGACAATTCATCATCCTATTCGTTAAATCATCATTATTTTTAAAATAAAAAGTGTCATCACAACCCGCACCATCGTCTGGCTTAACGACCCAACTTGTCGATTGCGCATTGTTCCATGATGGTAATCTCATTGTTTCTACAATGTCTAATCCTGCTTGCTTAAAAAATAGATAGCTATCATATTTGCTACTACAAATATCGATGGATGTAATTCCACATCCAAAAATATACTTGTGATACTTGATTGCCAGCGATGTTAATTGATGAAGGTAGCCATCTGTTTCTGGGGCAATAAACCAAACAGCATCCACTTTAGAAATGATGTTTTCCCAAACGACCCACACATCTTCATTTTCTTCAATCATTTGATAGTTATGCAGAAAGCTGGGAAGCGATAACCTTGCATCTACTGTGGTGACAATATCATACGGCAATGACGCTAAATCGTTTAACAATGCGTCTCGCATCACCTTACCTTCATTGACTAACGTCGAATCTAACAAACTATGATTAAAACCCCCTCCAGTGATAAACTCACAAACAAATATTTTTTTTATAGGTCTATTGTGCACATAATTCCAGTGATTGATTTGTTAAATGGCAATGTTGTACATGCTAAGAATGGTGATCGATCTAACTACATTCCTATTTCATCATCATTGACAACATCCACTAATCCTTTAGATATTGTAAAGGCTTTTATGGACATTTTCCCATTTAAAACGTTATATATCGCTGATTTAAATGCGATTCAAGAGATGAAAAACACTGATCAAAATCATATGGCTATTATTGAAGAAATCCATCATGTTTTTCCTAGTTTAATGTTTTGGATTGATGCGGGCATTTACAGCGTAGATAAAGTACAACAATATGCATTGCCTTATGCTAGATTAGTACTGGGAAGCGAGTCATTTAGTACGTTATCAGAGTACTGTTCTTTAACTAGTAAACTAAATCAAACATTTAGCTTGTCATTAGATTTTTTGCCAGACGGTTATAAAGGTCCCGAGGAATTATTGAATAGCAATCAATTTTGGCCAACAGACATCATTGTAATGACACTAAAACAAGTTGGTTCAAACACGGGGATTGATCAGGAAACAATTGCAAATATAGTATCAAAATCAACTTCACATCATATTTATGCTGCTGGGGGGATTAGACATATCGACGATTTAAATGAATTAAAAAAAATAGGTGTTAAAGGAGCGCTGATTGCTTCTGCACTTCACTACCAACAACTTAAAACAAAAGATTTAGATTCATTAACACAATAAAAAACCCGAACAAAGTCGGGCTTTTAAAAAATATGGTAGAACTATTCTAGGTTAGCATGTAATGCACGCATGCCCTGCTCTGTTAAGTCTTCATCAAAAATAACTTCTGAAATAGCACCTTCTAAGAAGATCAAAGTTGAAAGCTCAAATTGAGAACCCATTGGCATCCCTTTAACAAGTGGGAAGCTATCATCTTGACCAATTTGAATGACTAAATCAGCAACATCAGCCATAGGAGATGACGATTTCATTGAAATGACAGCAAGCTTAGCACCCACTTCTTTAGCTTTCTTAACAAATGGTAATAATGTTGCTGTTCCACCTGAGCCAGAAACCAATATGAGTAAATCACCTTCTTTAATTGCTGGTGTTACCACTTCACCGACCATATACACTTTATGGCCTGAGTGAACTAAACGCATAGCGAAGAAACGTGAAACTAATAAAGAGCGACCTGCACCACCAATAAATGTGGCGCCTGCGCTTTTTACTAGTTTAACTAGCTCTGCAGCTTTACTCTTATCTGTCACATCTAGGATGCGTTTTAAATTATCTAAAATAAATTGTTGATGATCCATTTCGTTGTCCTTTTTATCTAACTGGTTAAATATTTCTAACTTATATACAAAAAATCCCGACTCATTTCTGGGTCGGGATTTGTATGCTCATATCAATAATTAATTATTGATATCGATATTAACCGTGAGCAATTTTTGTGATTTCTGCAGCTGAAGCAGCAGGATCATCAGCACCGTAGATAGCA
>CAYGSH010000040.1:0-18661 GCA_964352515.1 uncultured Methylophilaceae bacterium
GTTAAACATCGATGCTACGTTTGTTCCTAATACTGCTGCCATGATCGTACTCCTTATATTTTAAATAATAATTAGCGCTGCTTTTAACAGCCTAATTACAGTGCTGTTAGTAAACCTATCGGCAAGCTTTTCATAAAGTTTAGGATTGTATATAAAACCATTGCTTTACTAAGAACCTGATTAAGCAGTCTATGCAACAATGACGGCAGTACCATTTAAATCTTTAGAACACATTCATGAAATAATAAAAATAATTAAAATCAATTAGTTAATCAAAAACAGGTACTGAAGAAGCATAAACATTTCTCCAGTAGTTCGTTTCAACTAACAATTTTTGATGAAGAAAAGAATTGTAGACTATAGCTAGGATAATACGTTTTTATGGCGTGTGTTTATTCCACAAGATTATTTTTAATCGCATAATGTGTCAGTTCTGCATTATGTTTTAACTGCATTTTTTCTAAAAGACGAGTGCGATACATGCTGATTGTTTTAACCGATAAAGACAGTTTTTCTGCAATTTCGCTAACAGACTGCCCAGAGGCAATCATAAGCAAGGTCTCATACTCCCGATTAGAAAGTGTTTCATGTAAAGGTTTCTCAGTTTCACTTGCAACTTGATTGGCCAATATTTCTGCCACTGCCGGACTGATATACTTTTTCCCTTTAGCAACTATCCTTACAGCATCAACTAACTCATCTGAGGCACTTTGCTTGCATAGATATCCAGAAGCACCTGCTTTTAAAGCACGTAATGCATATTGATCTTCTCGATGCATCGATAACATCAAAACAGATAACTGAGGGTTATCTTTTTTGATGTACTGCAATGCTTCAATACCACTTCTATCGGGTAATGTGATATCAAGCAACATTACATCTGCACTATTAGTACGGGATAACTGAATGGCATCATTGGCAGTTTTTCCCTCAGCAATAACTTCAATATCATCGGTTTCTGACAACACTTGTTTTAAACCTGCCCTTAATATGGCATGGTCATCAACGATCATAACCTTTACTCTTTTAACCATCACTCATACGATTCAATTAAAGTTAACCTTTTCAGACGTTTTTGACTGACGATTAGGAATAACAACAGTAATATTTGTCCCTTTATCGGATGCTTTTTTAATAGAAAACTTTCCTTCAAGTGCAACCACTCGCTCTTCCATACCACGTAAGCCAAACGCATTAGGCTTCATCACATCTCCAGGATTAATACCTATACCATCATCTGTCACATATAATTTAATTTCATCTTTACCAAATAATAACGCAATATCAACCCTTGTTGCTTTCGCATATTTAGCAATGTTCGACATCGCCTCTTGGCAAATTCTAAACAGGGTCGTTGCTTGTTCAGTTGTCCCTTTAGCATCCTGGTTGTTCGTTACAAAATAACACGGAATATCCATCTGTTTTTCAAACTCTTTAGCTTGCCAATCCAAAGCAGCTACAATGCCTAACTCTAAAATATTAGGCCTTAAATCACCCGATATTCGATGCGCTGTATCAAAGGTTTTATCAACAACTTTCTTTAAATCGTTGGTTTTATCAATTAGCGCTTGTTGATCTTGAGGTAAGTTTTTAATCAATGAAGCTAATCCCATTTTAATTACCGTCAAATTGCCACCTAAATCATCATGTATCTCACGGGAAATTCGACCACGTTCTTGTTCTTTAACTGAATTTAGATGTGCAGAAAGCTCTGCTAATCGTTGACGAGACTGTTCAAGCTCAAGTTTTTCATGTTTACTTTGGGTAATGTTAGTCATAATGCCAGACCATTGAATCACGCCGCTCGCAAATTTTCTTGGCGTGCATCTAAGATTGACCCATTTAGTATCATTCCACTCCTCTATCCAAAATCGACCTTCCCAATTAAGCATCGTCATGTCTTTTGCGGAAACTTTTAAGCAATCTTCAAACACTTCAAAGTCATCTTTATCCATAATCTCAAAAATAGCATTTGGCGTTTCTTTCAATACCTCTGGCGCTAATCCAAGAAGCGCTTTACAACCATCACTGAGAAAGTGAAACAAGATTTGGCCTTGATCATCAATTTGAAATTCAAACACCAGCCCAGGTGTGTTTTTGACCAACACCTTAAACCTTGTGTCATTTTCATCATAAGCTTGACTCATTAGAGTATGGCTAGCTTTTTTTATGATTAACAAATACTTTTTATGATTATCTTTGAATAATGATATGTTGAATTGCTTTAATGGGTGAAATTGCAAGTCATGCTTTTGATTGGGAATAACTAGCTTAGACATCATTTCTTGTGAGCTAACAAAAGTAGTCAATTCGTCTATACTGACCTCAAGTAAGGCTTCAAGACTCTTTTCTTGCAATTTGGCTAAATTAGTATCAAATAGTTTGCATACGCTTTCGCTTACGTTGACTAGAGCCATATTTTCAGCATCCAGTAAGTAAGCCTCATCTGAAACACCTCTCATCAAGGCATCAAAAAAAATATCATTCCCCAATTGTGACAATGAATCCATCCGTTTCAAAAGATTTTAAAAAAACTCCATCCGACTATACTTAAAAATTCCAGCTATTAAGTACTAATCACCCCTAACCTTTACTAAAGCTTCACGCTCTAATTGCAATAAGTATTTTTGCAAAATACGTTCATGTTCATGTGAGAGATTTAAATACTTAAAACCAACTCGAAACTTTTTTGAGCCATTTAACATCACAGTTTCTGTAATATGCTTAATCGATAAAACAGTATTGATATTTCCAAAGTTTGGAATAGAAATTTCGCATTGTTCAAAATCTTCACCAAGTTGTAAAATCGGTGATAAATGGTCGTTTACCACACTACCAACTCCACCTAAGCTGGCATCCACTAAAACCATTTCCAAGCTCTCTGCCTGATTGTTTGTAGGATTTATATAAGGAATAAAAAAACTAATTGGATTGGTGACTGGTGTTAAAGATCGATAAAAATCTCGGCGCTGAAATCGATATAATTTTTTAGGTAATGGCATTTTCAATGCTTCGCCATCCGTTAACATGACTTCTGTTAATTGATTTGCTGTCCAACGGACTTTTATTCCGTCTGTTTTTGAAAAGGTATATGATTGGCTAGCGAGTAACCTTTTATTAAAACCAGGGTCCAAACTTTTATCTAAATAAACAAATTGTTTATCTTTACTCACCCCAATTACCGTAGTTAGACCTTGCTCTTGACCATGATTAAATGAAAGGTTTAAAGGTGTTTTATTTTTAGCAAGTTCATTCAACACCTGTGCAATAGCTACTGGGTGCTCAGTCAAATATTTATCATCTTCATTGGCAATTTTTTGGTCCAACATTTACTCTAAACTCTCTTTAAAATCACTATCTTGCGTGCTAGTTTATCGTTACTATATAGAATAAACCAAATTTTCGTAATATTTTATTCTAAACAGAAAAGCAAGTAACAGCTAGCTCAACACCATTTTTACCTTAACCACTTCCAAAGATTACCAGAAATGGCTACGAATATCGGCTAAAGCTAATATAATCACAGCCTATTAAATATATATATTATAAAAACGGCATATGATTAAAAAACTTTGGCAAAAACTTGAATTATTCGGTCCATACACGCCATTAATCGCGATGTATTTAGTTTCATTGCCAATATTAACACTATCACGTATGGGCTTAATGATATGGCAATCAGATCGCGTCTTAGCGACTGGGCTTTGGCCAGAAATGCTCTTGCAAGGATTACGGATTGATCTTATTCAACTAGGGCTTCTGGCTATTGTTCCATTATTAATTGCACCTCTATTCTCATTAAAGAAAACATGGGGTGCTTGGCAATTACTCTTATATTTTTGGGTTTTTATCTCTGTCATTTTGCTTATATTTTTGGAGGCGGCTACACCAGGCTTTATTGATGAATACAACACGCGTCCAAACCGATTATTTATTGAGTACTTAAAATACCCAAAAGAAGTTATCCCCATGCTTTGGAATGGCTTTAGACTATCTGTTTTTGGTTCAATCGGATTACTAATTGCCTCTGTTTGGCTGATGAGAAAGTTCATGAAGCCATGGCTTTCGCAGCAACGCCCGCTTAATAATTTGCGTTATTGGATTGCACTGCCCTTCATTATCCTTCTTGTTGCGTTTTCTATTCGGTCAACAACAGATCATCGACCTGCAAACCCAGCGATGTTTGCTATTACAAGTGACACCTTGGTAAACTCTTTGATCTTAAATTCAACGTGGTCTGTCTTTCACGCGATTTACAACCTTAAGCATGAGAGTAAATCAAGCGAAATTTATGGGGATATGGATTTGCCAGATATCATGGCGCAAGTGCAGTTAACAAGAGATATGCTACAAGATAAACGGCCGCTATTGGGCAATCCCAACATTCCAACCTTAACAGAGCAAAAAGCTTTTATTCAACGCAACAAACCACTGAATCTTGTGATTATTTTGCAAGAAAGTTTAGGGGCAACTTTTGTTGAATCATTAGGTGGCGTTCCCGTCACACCAGAGTTAGAAAAACTCAAATCACAAGGTTGGTGGTTTGAAAACTTATATGCCACTGGCACGCGCTCAGTACGTGGAATTGAAGCTGTTGTCACAGGCTTTCCTCCAACGCCTGCACAAAGCACGGTTAAACTGTCACTTTCACAAAACAACTTTTTTACTTTAGCCAGCCTACTTGGTCAACAGGGTTATTTAAGCGAGTTTATTTATGGTGGTGAGGGCCACTTTGATAATATGCGCAACTTTTTCTTGGGTAACGACTTTGAAAGTGTGGTCGATAAAGAAAATTATGCTAACCCTGTATTTATTGGTAGCTGGGGTGTTTCTGATGAAGATTTATTCACCAAAACACATGAACAACTTATGCAACACCACCAAGAAGGTAAGCCATTTTTCACTTTAGCGTTTACATCAAGCAACCATACCCCATTTGAATTTCCTGATGGTCGTATTAGCTTATATGAGCAACCCAAGGCCACGGAAAACAATGCGGTTAAATACGCTGATTATGCCATGGGTGAATTCTTCAAAAAAGCAAAAGCTAGCCCGTATTGGAAAGATACTTTGTTCTTAATTGTGGCCGACCACGATATCCGCGTAAGAGGTGATGACTTAGTGCCCGTTAAAAATTTCCATATACCGGGGTTGATTTTGGGTGCTGATTTACAACCGCGTGCAATCAAGACAGTTGCGAGCCAAATTGATTTACCAACAACACTACTTTCTCTAATGGGAGTCAATGCGCAACATCCGATGATAGGAAGAGACATTAGTGCTGAACCAGACAACCTGCCTGGAAGAGCCATGATGCAATACCAACAAAACTATGCTTGGATGGAAGGCAATAATACCGTTGTGCTGAGGGAAGATAAAGAACCTGCATATGGGGTTTATCATAAAGCAAATAAAAAGCTAATGCCTAGTGAGCCTCCAAGCGATGCAGAGGCACTTTATAAAAGAGCCTTAAGTCATGTATTACTACCTTCATTGCTATATAGAGACCAAGAATATCACTTGCCAAACAAGTGAAAGTATCATAAGAAATAGACATAAAAAAACCTAGTCATTTCTGACTAGGTTTTATATTTTGGTAGGGAGTGCGGGGATCGAACCCGCGACAAATGGATTAAAAGTCCACTGCTCTACCATCTGAGCTAACTCCCCATTTACTGCTTTAACGCTTTTGAGTTGTTGCCCAAAAATGCAAGACCGCGATTATGCTGGAAACGAGGACTTTGGTCAATATCGATTCGTAATTTATATTAGATTTAAGCCATTTATTCTTAAAAAGACTGATTCTCACCATGATATTCATCAGCAATTAACGCATGCCAGGAAGTTTTCCTCCCATAAGGCCACCCATACCACGCATCATTTTAGCCATGCCACCTTTACTAAACATTTTCATCATTTTCTGGGTTTCTTCAAACTGCTTAAGCAACCGGTTTACCTCTTGCACTTGTACACCACTACCCGCTGCAATCCGTTTTTTTCGTGTCGCCTTGATCAACTCAGGCTTGCGACGCTCTAATGGCGTCATGCTATTGATAATGCCTTCTATACGACGTAAAGATTTTTCTGCATCTTCATTATTAACTTTAGATGCCATAGAAGCCATTTGCGCTGGCATTTTTTCCATTAGTGCGCCCATACCACCCATTTTACGCATCTGCATCATTTGAGATTTAAAATCCTCCAAATCAAACTTTGCGCCAGATTTGATTTTATCAGCGACTTTTTTGGCTTCGGCTATATCAACACTTTTGTGCGCTTGCTCAATTAACCCTAATACATCGCCCATGCCTAATATACGGCCTGCCATACGGTCTGGGTGGAACGGCTCTAAGCCATCTACTTTTTCACTCACGCCAATAAATTTAATCGGCTGACCCGTGACATATCTAACAGATAACGCAGCTCCACCACGCGCATCACCATCAAGCTTTGTGAGAACAACGCCTGTTAATGGCAATGTTTCACCAAAGGCTTTTGCGGTATTAACAGCATCTTGACCTTGCATTGCATCCACAACAAATAGTGTTTCGGTCGGCTTTAGTGCGGCATGTAATGCTTTGATTTCCGACATCATGGCTTCATCAATCCCTAAACGACCAGCCGTATCAAAAATTACCACATCGTAGTAATTGGCTTTTGCATAGCGTAAGGTGTCTTGTGCAATATCAATTGGTTTTTGATTGATGTTACTGTCAAAACAATCAACATCAAGTTGCTTAGCGAGTGTTTGGAGTTGAGTGATCGCAGCAGGGCGATAGACATCTGCACTAGCAAGCAAAACTTTTTTCTTATCGGCTTTAAGTAATTTGGCCAACTTGCCAGAAGTTGTGGTTTTACCTGAACCCTGTAAGCCAGCCATTAATATCACGACCGGTGGCACTGCTGCCAAATTAAGTGCGACGTTTGCTTTACCCATGAGCTCAGTCAACTCTTCATTGACAACCTCAATCACTGCCTGACCTGGTGTTAAACTTTGTAATACTTCTCGCCCATTTGCACGTTCTTTCACTTTTGCAATAAAGTCTTTAACTACAGGCAAGGCAACATCTGCCTCTAGTAAAGCCATGCGTACTTCACGCATCGCATCTTTGATATTATCTTCGGTTAAGCGAGCTTGCCCTTTAAGGCTTTTAATAACTCCCTGTAACCGTCCAGTTAAATTTTCTAACATAATTGATGCACTACCTTGTATGTTGCATTTAATAAAATGACTAAATTAATTTCCTCTAATTTTACATCAAGCTATGCGATTGGCGTGAGTTTTGACATAATTGCGTGATGTACCATTTAATTCCTTATTTCGTTGTTGCTTTTATTTATATCGCTGTAGCGCTTGATTTTTGGCGAACATTAAAAACCAACCCTAACGAAGTTGAGTCGCAACAATCATTAAAACTGCATGCTGCTATGCTTGCTTTAGGCTTGATTTTGCATGGCGGACTACTGTATCGGGATATATTTGCCGTTGGCGGTTTTAATTTAGGTCTTTTTTATGCCTTGTCAGCCATATTTTGGCTCACAGCGCTTATTTATTGGCTAGCCAATCTAAGGCATCAATTACATAGTTTACAGGCTTTCGTACTTCCCCCTGCCGCCTTATTTGTTTTATTATCAGCAATCAATATTGATAGTTACGCACCACCGTACGAGAGTGCAAGCATTTTGTTTATTGCGCATGTTGCCATCGCGATTCTGGCTTATAGCTTGTTTACGTTTGCTGCTCTGCACGCACTACTGATGGCTATTGTGGAGCGAAGCCTACACAACAAACCCACGCTAATGAAGTTGCCAAGCTTCCCACCGCTCATGGTCATGGAGGGTTTACTGTTCAAAGTCATTGCACTTGGTTTTATTTTACTAACACTTACCGTTTTTAGCGGCATGCTTTTTAGTGAAGAAATTTTTGGCAAGCCATTACAATTCACCCATAAAGTCGTCTTTTCTATTGCATCATGGTTAATTTACGCATGGCTATTATATGGCCGCTTTCGTCATGGCTGGCGTGGCAAAACAGCCATTAGGTGGACCTTATTTGGGTTTATTTTACTTTTACTTGCTTATGTTGGCAGTCATTTTGTATTGCATATATTACTTGGCCGATAATTTATCTTAAACTAATACTAGCCCAGCCATGTTCCTCAGCATGTTTGGATAAAATCTCGTCAGCATCAACTGCTACTGGATGCGTAACCAGTTTCATGAGTGGTAAATCATTATGTGAGTCACTGTAAAAATAACTTATTTTAAAATCCTCTATTTTTTGCCCACGATGCCCAAGCCAATCATTTAACCTAGTTACTTTACCCTCCTGAAAACTGGGTACACCACTGACATTGCCAGTAAACTGCCCATCGATCATTTCTGGCTCTGTGCCAATTAAATGCTCTATACCATAAGCAGTGGCAATCGGTTTCGTTACAAAACTATTGGTAGCAGTGATCACTAAACATAAATCACCATTCTCTTTATGTTGATTCACCAGCGCTTGTGCTTTTTCAGTCATCATTGGCCTGATTACTTTTTGCATATATTTTTCATGCAATTCATCCAGAAAAGCTTTGGAGTGATGTGCAAGGGGCTGTAACTGAAATTTAAGAAACGCAAAGATATCAAGACAACCATTTTTATAGTCCTCATAAAATTGTTCGTTTCTATCATGATGAGACTTTGCATCAAGCAAGCCTTCTTCAATCAAAAATAAACTCCAATTATAGTCAGAGTCTCCTGCTAACAATGTATTATCTAAATCAAATAAAGCTAAATTTTGTACTGCTACTTTCTGCGACATCTTATATTTTTTCTTTCTCACTGTTAGACGTTAATATCAAAAGCACACCAATTATAATCACCGCTAATGCAATATATTCGTTTTTAGATATGGTTTCATTTGCAAAGAAAATGCCAACAATAAACGCTACAACAGGGTTTACAAAAGTATTACTACTTGCCACTAATGGGGCAACATTTTTTAATAGCCATTGATAGGCAGAGTAAGTTGCTATAGAACCAAACACAATCAAAAACAGCATAGCAGCCCAAGATTTAACACTGATGAACTGTGGCCAACTTTCACCCGCAAGACTGCTTAATAACATTAATGCAAAACCACCAATTAGCATTTGACATGCCGCACCCATTAAGCCTTTAGGCATTGCTAAATGTTTGCCCCAAACTGATCCAAATGACCAACTTGCCGCTGCAAAACCCAATAGCAATGCGCTTACAAAGTCTCCATGTAAGCTACCACCTAAATTTAACAGTACAATGCCAATAAAACCCACTGCAATACCAATCCATTCTCGTTTGGTAATTTGATGACCCCAGAGTGATGCGAAAATGGCCATCCAAATCGGTACAGTCGCAATCGATAATGCTGCAACACTAGAACTGACGGACTGCTGAACGTAACAAACAGTTCCGTTTCCCATTGCCGGCAATAACAACCCAACAACACTGGCACCCTTCCATTCTGCTAATGTTGGATTTGCGCTTCCTAAAAGACGCATGACGACATATAAAATAAAGCCAGCAATAAGAAACCGAACGCCCGCCATTAAAAATGGCGGAAAGCTCTCAATGCCAAAACGAATGGCCAAATAGGTTGAACCCCAAAAAATATAAGTACAAAACAAGGCAATGACAACAAGCAAAGTTTGTTTTCTATTAGGCATTTTTTGTCACTTAAATTGCTTATCCTTCATACTTTATTTTAGCAAAAACCTATTCCAACACGCACATTACATAAAATGAAAGTTTTAAAAAAAGTCGAGCAAAGATAGAGTGCTACTGGGTATACAATACTCTGAGTGCAACGCCGTATTTGCTCTTTTTTTACGAAAAATTAGACTTGGGGATTTAGTTTCTCGGTTTTGTTATACAACTTATTCAAACCATTTAAGTAAGCTTTTGCTGAGGCAATGACAATATCCGTATCAGCACCTTGTCCATTGACAATTCGACCACCTTTAGACAAACGAACCGTTACTTCACCCTGTGCATCGGTACCACTGGTAATATTGTTTACTGAGTAAAGTTGTAATTCAGCACCACTCCCAACGATTTCTTCTATGGCTTTAAAACTTGCATCTACTGGACCACCACCTTCTGCTTCTGCACGCTTTTCTTGACCATCATCAGATAGTGTAATCACCGCATGTGGCACTTCACCAGTTTGAGAGGCTACTTGTAAATAGACTAACTTAAATTGCTCGTTTGCTTCTCTGACCACTTCGTCACTGACTAAAGCATGCAAATCTTCATCAAAGATTTCTGACTTTTTATCAGCTAAGGTTTTAAACCTTGCAAAGGCTGCATTTAAAGCATCTTCACTGGTTAACTCAATCCCTAACTCTTTTAACCTTGTTCTAAACGCATTACGTCCAGACAATTTACCTAGTGTTAATTTATTGGCATTCCAACCAACATCTTCAGCACGCATAATTTCATACGTTTCACGATGCTTTAAAACACCATCTTGATGAATACCACTTTCATGTGCAAATGCATTGGCACCCACAATTGCTTTATTGGGTTGCACAGGATATCCAGTAATAGTCGAAACCAATTTTGATGCTGGCACAATTTGAGTGGTATCAATGCGGGTATCTAAATTAAAGAAATCTCGTCGTGTTTTGATTGCCATCACAACTTCTTCTAAGCTGGCATTGCCTGCACGCTCACCCAAACCATTAATCGTACATTCAACTTGACGTGCACCATTTGAAACTGCTGATAAAGAATTGGCAACAGCCATGCCTAAATCATTATGACAATGTGTACTCCAGATCACTTTATCTGAATTTTTCACGCGTTTTATTAATGTTGCCATGCGCTCGCCCCATGGAGCAGGAATGCTATAGCCAACGGTATCGGGCACATTAATTGTTGTTGCACCAGCTTCAATCACTGCATCAAACACGCGCACTAAAAAGTCCATCTCAGAACGAACAGCATCTTCAGCCGAAAATTCAACATCATGGGTATACTCTAAAGCCCATTTGACCGCCTGTACCGCACGCTCAACAACTTGATCTTCCGTCATGCGAAGTTTGTTTTCCATATGAATTTTACTGGTTGCAATAAACGTATGAATACGGCCGTTTTTTTCTGGATGCTGCATTGCTGGAGTAATGGCCTCCCCTGCTCTTCGTACATCGTTTTCACTAGCGCGCGCAAGTGAACAAACAGTTGAATGTCTGATTAAGCCTGCAATAGTATGAATAGAATCAAAATCGCCAGGGCTAGCTGCAGCAAAACCTGCTTCGATTACATTAACGCCTAATTTTTCTAACTGACGGGCGATACGAATTTTTTCCTCTTTGGTCATAGCAGCCCCAGGGCTTTGTTCGCCATCACGCAAAGTCGTGTCAAAAATAATTACTTGGTCTTGTTTCATGTTGTGTTCCTAAATCAATGCTTTAGATTATAAATGGTTTTTACCCATTGCATGTATATGCATGAGTAACAATGACAATAGCGGATGTATTTTTAATGTGCGCTGGCGCGCAGCAGGATTAATAGGTTTGTATTAAACAAACACTTTATTGAGCAGGTAATGATGATGTTGATACTTTTAAACATAGAATGATTATAGATAACTTTTTATTGATTTTCAATAAGATAAGCAAGAATGCTACTTATTGCTAACTTTACCTTTAACAAGAGACTTCAGCCATAAATAATAACCAGACAAAGCATAGACAAATACAACGGTAAATAAGACCTCTGGCGGACTATAAGACACTAAGACAAATGTAAGCATAATCGCCAAAACAGCAACAAAAGGCACACTCTTTTTTAAATTAATATCTTTACCACTATAAAAGTTTAAATCACTGACCATAGAACCCGCAGCAAAAACTGTTAGACCCCATGCCAACCATTGCATTTTAATCGCACCAAAAAATATTTCTTTGCCAGAGATGCCATACTCATATGAGACCCAAACGAAGCCAGCCAGCAAAGCTGCCGATGCTGGACTGGGCAAGCCCTGAAAAAACCGTTTATCTTGAAACGGATCTTCTAACTTAGTATTAAATCTAGCAAGCCTGAGCGCAGCACAAGCACAATAGACAAACGCTGCAATCCAACCAATTTTACCTAACGGCTTTAATGCCCATACATACATAATAAGCGCAGGCGCAACACCAAAAGATACCATGTCAGACAAGCTATCATATTCTGCACCAAATGCACTTTGTGTGTTGGTCATCCTAGCAACACGCCCATCTAACCCATCCATGACCATCGCCACAAAAATAGCAATCGCAGCTTGTTCATACTTAAAATTCATTGCACTGACAATGGCATAGAAACCCGAAAATAATGCCGCCGATGTAAAAAGATTCGGGAGCAAATAGATACCCCGCTCACGAAAGCTAGGGTTCTCTACAACATCAGTTTCTCTTCTTGTGAATTTCTTTTGCGACTCAGTCATTTTAAAAAAACCTAAATTAGCATTATGGTTAAGTATATCAAACCTTTATAGCATCAAGCTTAATTTCGATGTAAGCGATAAAGAATAAAAGTTTTCTTTTTGCTTACAATAAACTGTTCATAAATTTGATTTAGGTTTATTTAAAGTAAGGCATAAAAATCCTGTTTATTAATCATTTGAATTCTGCAATTTATTTATATGATGGCGTTATAAAGAAATTATTAAACTATTTCCAATTAAATGTGGCTTAAATGAAAAATAATACAATTTCAACTGATATTGCTCGCCAAACGCTGACGCAGTTAGCAAAAAACAGCTTGCCTCCAACACCTGAAAATTATGCCAATACTTATAACCAAATTGCTGGCAATAAATCATCTTCAGTGAGCAAGTCATTGCAAAACACTTTATCAAAGGTTAGTAAAAATAATCCACAATTTGTTGAATATGAAAGGTCAATTTCATCTGCCGTCAAGAAACAAGATTGGACAACTCTAGAAACAGAACTTGAAAATCTACTATCGAAGTCACTTAATAATAAAATATCAAACAACGTTAATTGGGCTACTTTAATTCGCTCATTGTTAAAACAATTAGAAACAGGCCATAAAGGTATTACCCTTAGCCGCAAAAAAGAGGGCTTAAACAAAGTGTTGATTAACTTTGCGAAAGACCCATCGATACTTGCTGAAAAAATTCAAGCTCTAATGCGCTCTTGGGGAAGCTCTTCATCAGAATTAACAATGCTCAGCTCTAACTCCGCCAAAACAGAAAATCATGAATTGCCTAGTGCATTAGAATCACATCAGAATGCTAATGAAGAGATCAATAGTGAGTCAGCTTCTATATTGCGTGAAATGATGATCAGAACATTAGACTTAGCATTAATACCACTGCTTGACGAGTCGGCACAATCGCAAGAAAAGGCTAAAAATCTTTTAGAGGATATTCGACATAAAAACCAGGTAACAGAAAAAAGTGCAAATGATTTAAAGGGCGTCCTTTTTTCAATCGAAACTGAGTTAGAAGAAAAGGATACCGTTAATGAAGCGCTCATTGATTTGCTAGCCTTGCTCGCGAAAAGCATGTCTGAACTTATTGCAGATGATAAATGGCTTAAAGGTCAAATGGATATTATCAATGACGTGCTTGCCAAACCAGTTAATCCCTCAACATTGCAAAATGCTGAAAGTAGCTTAAAAGCATTAATTCATAAACAATCAAACTTGAAGCCTGCCTTATATGACGCTCAGGAACTTCTAAAACAAATGGCTAAGACCTTTATAACGCGTTTGGTTGATCTTACCGAAAGTACAGATGAGTATCACAATAAGATTGAAGGCCATCAACAAAAGTTAAATAACATCAATGGCATTGATGAATTAAATGGTGTGTTACATAGCGTTCTTGAAGATACTCGCACGATAGGACTGACTGTTCAGCGGACTCGTGAAGAGTTTACCAACAGTCAAAATAAAGTAAACGCAGCTGAATTAAAAATACAAGAGCTAACTTCAGTTCTTGATTATATTAATGAAGTCGCAAATGAGGACTATTTAACAGGGACACTCAACCGTCGGGGCATGGAAGAAGCCTTAGAACGTGAATTTAACAGAGCTGATAGGCATCACACGGCGCTTAGCATCGCCATGATGGACATTGATCATTTTAAAAAGCTAAATGATGAGTTGGGTCATACTACAGGTGATGAAGCGCTAACTCACTTTGCTAATGTGATTAAAAAAGTTAAAAGAACAACAGACGTACTAGCGCGTTATGGCGGTGAAGAGTTTATTATTATTCTTCCTAATACAATGCAAAATGATGCCATCAAAGTGATTGAGCGTGTGCAACGAATGCTGACAAAAGAATTTTTTATGCATTCTGATAAACGTATTCTTATTACCTTTAGTGCGGGTGTCGCGCAACGTATTGATGGTGAAACACCTGATGAGATTATTCCTCGCGCAGATGCTGCGATGTACGAGGCAAAAGCCAATGGACGAAATCGTGTGATAGGTGCACCAATCGAAGCTGATATTGTTGAAATAGTATCACCGCCCTCATCAGATCAACCATTTGATGAAATACGCCATTAATTGCAGTCGCGAATAGATTAATCTTCTAAATGTAATCTGGCCTCTGTGTTAATATCCCGCTAAATTAATCATCATCTAATTTAGTCAATCACCTAATCAATGAAATTTACTTTACATCATACAGATGGACTTGCACGCCGAGGCACTTTACATCTTAAACATGGGGAAGTGCAAACCCCAGCTTTTATGCCGGTTGGCACTTACGGCACAGTAAAAGCCATGTCCCCATTAGAAATTGAAGAAATAAATGCACATATCGTTCTTGGCAACACCTTTCATCTCTGGCTACGTCCTGGATTAGACGTAATCGAAGCACATGAGGGCTTACACAAATTTATGGGTTGGAATAAACCTATTTTGACTGATTCTGGTGGTTTTCAAGTATTTAGTTTAGGTGCTATGCGGAAGATCAGCGAAGAAGGGGTTAAATTTCAAAGCCCAATCAATGGTGATACTTGTTTTCTAACTCCCGAAGAGTCAATGCGGATTCAAAAAGTATTAAACAGTGACATTGTGATGATTTTTGATGAGTGCACACCTTATCCAGCCTCACATCAAGCTGCAAAAGAGTCTATGCAATTATCACTTCGCTGGGCCCAGCGAAGCAAAAATGCACATGTTGGTAATGAAAATGCACTATTTGGCATTATTCAAGGCGGCATGTATGAAGACTTGCGTGATGAATCACTTAATGCGCTAGAACAAATGAACTTCGATGGTTATGCAATAGGTGGTTTATCAGTCGGTGAACCAAAAGAAGATATGAAACGTATCCTTGAACATACAGCACCAAAGATGCCACCATCTAAGCCTCGATACTTAATGGGAGTTGGCACCCCTGAAGACCTTGTTAATGCTGTTAGTCAAGGTATCGACATGTTTGACTGCGTCATGCCTACTCGTAATGCAAGAAATGGTTGGCTATTTACGCAATACGGTGATGTAAAAATCAAAAATGCTACCTATAAAATGGACATGCAGCCTTTAGATTCAGACTGTGAATGTTATACCTGCCAACACTTTACACGTGCTTACTTGCACCATTTACATAAAGTTGGTGAGATTTTAGGTGCACGTTTGAATACGATTCATAATTTGCATTATTACCAAGTATTAATGCAAGGCATGCGTGATGCGATTGAACACGATGATTTTGATGCATTTAAGTTAACGTTTACACAGAAACGCGCGCAAATTAATAATACTGCTTAGTATGATGCATAGTCACAAAACCTACTCTAATTAAGAATAGTTTTTATTGGCATTATCATTAAAATTCCATTAAAAAACAATAACTAATCATTTAATTCAATTTGCTATGTTGAGCAAAAATGCGTAAGATAGCTACACATCAACAGTAGGAGCAATCAATGAAAGGTGACAAAAAAATCATCGAAATATTAAATCATTTGTTAACAGGAGAACTGTCTGCAAGCGATCAGTATTTAATTCACGGTGAGATGGTTTCAGATTTAGGCATGCCACAACTTGCTACTCATATGTTGCATGAATCTGAACATGAGCATCTACATGCTAAACTCATTATCCAACGTATTTTATTTTTAGAAGGTACGCCAAACGTAGCAAAACGTGAACCACTCAATATCGGCAAAAACGTTAAAGAGATGCTTGAGAATGATTTAGCACTTGAATATCACGTTGTAAAACAACTTAAGAAAGCGATTGAAGCCTGCGAAAAAGCAGAAGACTACATAACTCGCGATATGTTAGTTCAGCAACTTGATGATACTGAAATGGATCATGCTTATTGGCTAGAAAAACAACTCAAACTGATCAAATTGGTTGGAGTAGAAAATTACCAACAAAGTCAAATGCAAGCGCCTGCTGCTTAAGGAATCAAATGAAAACTGATAAAAAAATACTTGATGCACTTAATAAAGTGCTTAAAAATGAATTAACGGCTATTAATCAATATTTTTTACATGCGCGTATGTTTCGTAACTGGGGGCTAGAAAGACTTAACGATTATCAATATAAACAGTCTATTCGCACCATGAAAGAGGCTGATAAAGTCATTGAGCGCATTTTATTCTTGGAAGGCTTACCAAATTTACAAGTATTGGGTAAGTTGCATATTGGTGAAAATGTTCAAGAGTGTTTGATTGGTGACTTAAAGTTAGAATGTGATATTCACAGACCCGCGCTTATTGAAGCAATTTCCTTAAGCGAAGCATCGCAAGATTATGTTAGTCGTGAGTTATTTGAGGACTTACTAAAAGCCAGCGAAGAAGCAATTGACTGGTTAGAAACACAGCAAACACTCATTTCTGAAGTTTCTTTACCCAATTATTTACAATCTCAAATTGAAGAATCAGATTAATTAAAAGCAATCAATAAAAAAGCCGCAATTGCGGCTTTTTTTGATTAATGCGACATAAACTTGACCATTCATAATACCTACTTGACAAATTAACTATAAACGAGAATAATTCTCAGTATCGTTATTATTTATGGAGTGCAATTTTGTACGTATGTGTTTGTAATGCAGTCACTGAGCGTGATGTTTTTCATGCGATTGATAATGGCGCAACAACCGTTAAAGCCTTAAGTCGAGAACTTGGCGTTGGTACTCAATGCGGCGCTTGTATTAGCTGCACAAAAGAATGTCTATCAAAATCAAACCAAAAGAATACCAGCTTTAACAGTAACGTTTACCCAATCAAAGCCCAAGAAGCGGCATAACCCGCAAACCTCTGCATCCTTTTGGATGCCTTTTGATTCATTTAATCCTTTGTCTTAACATAAAGATTATTTTCAAACTCATACATCCTGCTCAGCCAGATAAGTCTGTGTTAAAATCCTGCCTTAATTTTTAGTTGTCACTTAGATTAGGAAATCCATTATGTTTATAACTAACGCATATGCTGCTGCACCTGCTGCTGCGGGGACTGATTTATTAAGCCTTGCACCAATGCTGATTATTTTTGTATTATTTTATTTCATGCTTATTCGCCCACAAATGAAACAGGCAAAAGAACATAAAAACATGATTGCAGCACTTAAAGTTGGTGATGAAGTCGCTACTACGGGTGGTCTGATTGGTAAAGTAACTAAAGTCAATGACAATTTCGTTGGCATTGAAATCGCATTAAATACCGAAATTAATGTTCAAAAACATGCCGTCCAAACATTATTACCGCCAGGCACATTAAAGTCAGCCTAAAATAAATTTAACCCTATTTTTTATTCATAGCTTCAAGCGAGCCTAACAATGAACCGCTACCCCACCTGGAAATATATTTTAATTGCTGCTTCAGTCATTATTGGGTTGTTGTACACAATCCCTAATTTGTATGGTGAATCTCCAGCCGTACAAATCAGTCCTGCCAGAGCCTCACTGAAGGTTGACCAAGCATTGCTAGCAAAAGTCGAAGCTGCACTTAAATTAGCTGATATTGCTTTCGATGGCATTTATCTTGATGAGTCTGGTGTAAAAGTACGATTCAATAGACCAGAAGATCAATTAAAAGCCAAAGACAAACTCACTGAAAGCTTAGGTACTGATGACTATACCGTAGCGCTTAATTTACTCTCTCAAACACCTGACTGGCTGCTTGCAATTGGTGCAAAACCAATGTATCTAGGCTTAGACTTGCGTGGTGGCGTTCACTTTTTATTACAAGTTGATATGCAAGCGGCACTTGAAAAGTCGGTCGAAAGTTCAGTTGGTGATTTCCGTACAGCTATGCGAAATGAAAAAATTAACTACACAGGCGTTTCACGTGACAACTTAAAAGTAGAAGTTAACTTTGAAACTGAAGAGGAGCGTGAGAAAGCACGTAGACTTTTAGGCACAAACTATCCCGATTTAACCTATACAGCTAGCGGCACAGATAATTCGCTAAAACTGATTGCAATGCCAAGCGAGTTAGCCAAAAAACAAATTCAAGAATTTGCACTTAAGCAAAACTTACTCACCTTACATAATCGTATTAACGAACTAGGAGTCGCAGAACCCATCGTTCAACAGCAAGGATTAGACAGAATTGTCGTTCAATTACCAGGGGTTCAAGACACTGCTAAAGCAAAAGAAATTTTGGGTCGTACAGCAGCTTTAGAAGTACGCATGGTCACAGCACACGGC
>CAYGSH010000041.1:0-18499 GCA_964352515.1 uncultured Methylophilaceae bacterium
ATAATGGTGTCTACAATCGGTGCTTTTTTATCATTTATCCGGATAGTGTCTATAAATGCTTTATCTATTTTTAAAGTATCAATGGGTAATGTGTTTAAGTAGGACAGATTAGAGAATCCAGTACCAAAATCATCTATAGAAAGTTGGATGCCTAATGATTTAATGGCATGCAAAGTACTCAGTATGTTTTTGGATGTATCCATTAATATTGTTTCAGTCAATTCCAGCTCTAAATACTCCGCTTTTAGTCCAGTCTCTATCAAGATTTCTTTGATTTTTTCAACCAAACCCTCTTGTAAAAATTGGCGTGGTGAGAGGTTAACAGACATTAATACGTTAGCTAAATTCGATTTTTGCCAAATAACCATTTGCTGACATGCTGTTTTTAATACCCATTCACTAATGTTTTGAATTAAACCTGCCTCTTCAGCAATTGGAATAAAGACTGCTGGAGAAATGGTGCCTAATTTTTTGTTATGCCAACGTAATAACACTTCAAAACCGACAACTTGTTGTGTTTTTAGATCGACTTTTGGTTGATAATATAATGAGAGTTCATTAAATTCTACTGCTCTACGTAATAATGAAATCAACTCCATACGCTCAGCTGCTTTATCGTTTAAATTTTGTGTAAAGAATTGATAATTATTTCTACCTAATTCTTTTGCACGATACATGGCAATATCTGCATTTTTGATTAACGTTTCAGCGTTACTGCCATCGTTAGGATAAACAGATATGCCAATACTACATGAGTTGATTAGTTCATGGTGGTTAATGTAAATAGGCTCTGCAATTGAGTCCATAATGCGATTCAAAACACTCAGTTGGATATCTTCTCCTGAATCACCGGACAGCACTATCACGAACTCATCGCCACCAAAACGGGCAACGGTATCAGTCTCTCTGGTCTCTGCTAATAAACGATTTCCGACTTCAACGAGTAACGCATCACCTATTGGGTGGCCCATACTGTCATTGACCATTTTAAAGCGATCAAGATCAATAAAAACAACCCACATCGGTTTGTTTGTTTGTTGACTTCGGTTCATGGCAATTTTCAGTCTGTCTTGCAATAAAATACGATTTGGCAAACCAGTTAGATTGTCATATTGCGCCTCTAATAATAACTTTTGCTCACGTTCACTTGCTGATATTACACTGCCTAAACGATTTGCAAGCTCTCTAATTTCTAACCATAAATCATCATCTCTTGGCAGTGGGTTTTTGCTACCGATATTGATAAATGCATATAAACCACCTTGCCAAAAAATAGGTAACGACCATAAATCATCAGCACCCAATTCTGCCATGAGTCGCTCGTGAATATAATCACTTGTTAAATTGCTTTTTGCAAAGTGACCTTCATAATAGCGTTTAATGTAATGTAACTCTCTGTTTTTAAAAGATAGTCGAATAGAAGATAAGGCTTCATGTCCTGCAACTGTGCAGTTAAATTGATGTTCACTTTCTGACTCTTCTTCTAAACAAGCAATCAGAATGATGGATGCTGGTTGTAACACTTGTATTCTTTTAGTGATTAATTCTATGGTATGTTCTACATCAATTTTGGTTGCTATTTCTTTATCAATTGCAGAGAATGCCTCAAGTGTATCTAATTGTTTTTTAATATGGGAGGACATGCCATTAAAGGCATTGGCTAATTCAGAAAATTCAGAAGAACCTTCAATTTTCGTTATTTTAGAAAAGTTGCCTTTTGAAATGTTTTTAGCGCCTTCAATTAATTGCGCTAATGGTCCCATGGTTTTACGCATCTGAATCATGCTTAATAATCCAATGATCAGTAAACTTAAAACGGCAATAGCAATATAATATTTGCTACCAATCGTTGTTTTAAGATCATTAGCGTTTAAAGGAACTAAACGATTAATCTCAAAAGACCATGGCGCAGTATTCAGTTCACCAGCCAGAAATAGCTCCCAGGAAGCATGATTCAAAAGTGAAGCTTTTTGGTTTGCATTATTCGCATTAAATTCAGTTGAGCAAAAAAGCTTTGTTTTTTGAGTCTTATTAACCTGATAAGCACAAACACTGATGTCTGAATCGTAATCAACATTATCGCCCCAAAGAAAGCTTGGATTGAGTTCTGCATAAAAGATTGTGTTATCACCCGCTATTTCATTGGTGCGTTTGATTAGACTAATTGTTGGTAATCTATTGGTATCCTTACTTGGCAATACTAATAGGTAGACTTTTTGGGGCTCAATATTTTGTAAATACCGATTAGACAATGCGTTAACATTGAAACCTTGTCCAATGTCATTAGAGCTTTGTATATTAAATGATTGAAAGATATCAATGTGATTCACCATCATATGAGATCTTAATGCCGATTGGTCGGAATTTAACTCTTCAAATCTAACCTCATCATTTAGTTTATTTCGGGCAAGGATCAAATTATTAAATGTATTTAATGCATTTAATCGCGCTTTTTCTGTTAATAGTTTATGTTCGTAGTTAGTTACCAACTCTTTGAGCGTAGTATTTGATAAAAATGTTACTAAAAACGCTGGAATGATTGCCGAAGCGAAAAGGATAAAAACGATGCGTTGACTAACTTTACTGGTTAATAGTTTTCCTGAAATATGCATTTAATATTTGCTAGCCAGATTGATAAACTTTCCATCATTCGCTCTAATAATATCATCTAGACTCTCTTTGTTGGTAATTTGGGTTTTTGAAACACCATTTTTACCCATGCTATATAAGTCAAAATCTGAGTTTAGCGGGTTCAATTTTTTATCCTTACGGTTTCCACCTTTACCTTTTTTATTGTACAAATTCAAATACTGGTATGGGTTACCCCATGGGTCAGGTTTTCCTGCTACGCCTATTTCAGCTAAAGAGTCGGGATACGCTCTTGCATCATTCCAATAATTTTCTGCCAAAGCTGCAATAGCGCCGATATCCTGAATTGCACAATCAACTTTAGCTGTTTCAGTGTAATCTTTGTATGCAGGTATAGCAATGGAGGCTAGCACCGTAATGATAGCTAAAACAATCATGAGCTCAATCAAAGTGAGCCCATGTTGGGAGGCTTTTAGAATAGAATATTTTTTCATCAAAATTAGATTTAGCAATATGTATGCCAATAATATAATTATTGACCGTTGCTTAAGCGGGTAAATAAATTGCAAATAATGGCTTTATTTAGCCATTTATTGCAATAACAGAGTTGTCGTTATAAAAAATCACGCAAGCTGTATTAAAGTGACTGTCATCATCTCAACGATAGGATGAATTGATCACAGCAAGTGCAGGATGCTAATAGATGGAAAAATTGGTTGAATGACTTGCTTAAGTTGCTTGTTTTATCACAAAGAGAGTCATACTTTTACAAGGGATATTGCATCGATAAAGCTTAGAGCTAGTCATCTCTTTTTTGCTTTTTATATTGCTTTCTTTTTTCTTTAAAAGCTTTGCGTTCTTCAGGCGATATATGCTCAATGCGATCGCGAAACTCACGTTTTTTATCAGGATCAAGGTGATGCCATTTATTGCGTAATGCTTTGCGTTCTTCTGGGGGCAGTTCTCTAAATGCCTTCATTCTTTCTTCAACTAAGGCTTTATCTTCATCGCTAAGGTTGTTAAAACGGTTTAGTCTGTCTTTAATACGTTCTTTTTTTTCTTCAGGCATGTCTACCCAACGTTTAGAGCCGTTAGTTAAACGTTCTTGGCGCTGCGGTGGTAGTTGGTTCCAATTTTCTTTCATGGGCGATAAAAGTTGCTGTTGCTGGTTGCTTAGTGACTCCCAATCAATGCCGTCAGCAAAAGACGTTTGATTGATCAGCAATAAGCTTGATAAGCATAAGCTCAAATAAAAATAATGTTTTATTTTATTAATGGTATTCATGTTATCTAAACGCTTTGTGCTTCTTGTTCATCTAACCATAAATAAAATGCTGGGTCGCTAATCACTTCTATTTCTGATGGATCTTCGATTAATTCAACCATTGCAGTTTGTTCAATGGTTGATGGGCTGTCCATATGTCTCAGTTGAGGGAATAAAACCAGCGCTACAATAAAACTACAAAAGGCAAGACCTGAAGCAGACACCCATAAATTATTTTTTAAAGTAGATAGCCATGCTTTTTTAACAGGTTGATTGAGCGCTTGACGACGAATCAATTGCAGTTGATTTGCAGTCACTTCGTCCATAGTTTTTAAGCTGTTTTCTAGGCTTAATTTAATCCGTTCTTCAAAATTCATGGTTGGTGCTCCTTTAATGCTTCGCGTAGGCGTTCTAATGCTCGTGCATAATGTGTTTTCACACTGCTTTCGCTGCATTGCATAATACTAGCTGTTTCTTTAATGTCTAAACCTTCCCAAAGTCTTAGCAAAAACACTTGTTGCTGTCTAAGTGGTAAAGTTTGTAATATACCTTCTAAATCTTTAATAAATTGTGCATCTTGCAGTTGATTATCAGGTAGCTCACTTAATTCTGCAGGATGCTGTTCTAATCTGTCTTCTGTTTCATCATCTTCTTGATTAAACCAACTTCTAAAGCGGTTTCGTACTTTTTGTCTTCTATGCCAGTCAAGAATGCGCGATTGTAAAATACTATAAAATAATGGTTTCCAGCTGGCTTTATCATGCGTACCATATTTTTGTACCAGTTTCATCATTGTATCTTGCACAATATCTAAAGCGTCATCTCTATTACCCGTCGCAAAATGGGCCATTCGAAAGGCACGTTGTTCAATTTCAGCTAAAAAGGCCTGCATTATTGATGTTTTTCAATCATTGTATTGATATTGTGCCATTTATTATGATGTTAATGTACGACTTCAATAACCATTTTGCAACGTTGGCTTTCATTTAATATACGTGTCTGTCTAATCGATGATTGATCCGTTCACCTTTTCTATCTAAATGATGGTTTATTCTATTACCTTTTCGATCTAAATGGCGATCAATGCGATCACCTTTTCTGGTTAGGTATGTTGCACGTTTGTCGTGACCATTGGCTTCTGCGCTATCTGCACGATTATCATAGCGTCGTTCAATATGATCACCTTTGTGATCTAAGCGCTTTTCAATGCGATCGCCTCGGTTGTCTAAACGTCTTTCAATTCTATCCCCGCGTTTGTCATAATCTACAGGGCGTTTTTCAGCCATGACTTGCGTTGATAAAAGTAGACACATAAGTGTGCTGATAATCATTGTTTTTTTCATTTGTGCTCTCCACTTTACTGATTAAAATTGAGACACTATGACGTGCCCTTATCAATCAAAACGCAATAAGCTGAGTATTGACGACAATGATTGTTAATTATTGAGGACTTTATTTTTTTATTTAGGCATAGCCATATAAAATAGTACTTATGCAATTACCACCAGAAATAAAACCACATCAATCAGTACCGCTTTTACAAGCGCTACATATTCTCACCCGTGATGGAAAGCTTAACCAAGATAGTCGACGAAAGCTAAAGCAAGTCTATCATCTGGTTAATTTTATTGAGCCCTTGATTCAAGCGCTATTAGGTAAACAAGAAAATCTTACCTTGGTTGATCATGGTGCGGGCAAGTCCTATCTTGGTTTTATTTTGTATGATTTATTGCTAAAGCAATTACCTAATGCTCAAGTCATAGGAATAGAGACACGTGCAGATTTGGTGGAAAAATCTCAACAGTTGGCAAAAGTGTGTGGTTTTGAGCGAATGGTTTTTGAGCATTTAAGTGTGGCTGAATCAATGGTTTCACCCAATATACCTGAGAGAGTGGAAATTGTAACTGCACTGCATGCCTGTAATACCGCTACCGATGATGCCATTCAGTTTGGATTAAAAAAACAGGCGCAATATATGGTTTTAGTGCCATGCTGTCAGGCTGAATTGGCTGAGGTGATGCGTGAAAATAAAGCAGAAAGTTTAAGTAAAACATCACTATCTGAAATTTGGCGTCATCCTATTCATACACGTGAGTTTGCTAGCCAGCTGACCAATGTTCTGCGTTGCTTACAGTTAGAGGCTGCTGGGTATAAGCTCACTGTGACTGAACTAGTTGGTTGGGAACACTCGATGAAGAATGAACTTATTATTGCTAAATTTACTGGACAAAAACGCAATAACGCGCAAGAAAGATTAGATGATATTTTAGAAAGTTTGAATTTAACGAATATAAGACATCGTTTTGTTTCTACAGTTTAGCCAATGATTTTGTAATGATATTTAGAGATGTTTGACTAATAGCTAGTTCGGGTATACTCATTTTTTATCAATTAAATAGGCATATTGATTCATGCTTAGATTCACCTATAAAGCCTTTAAAAAAACATTCTTTAGTCGCTATACACTTGCAGCCCTTGTGTTAGTCATTGTGTTTATTGCAGGCATTTTTGCTAAAAGTAAGGTGTTTGCACCTGATTTGCATCGGCTGTACATGGAAACCAAGATGGTGGATGATCAGCCTCCAGTTATATTTATTCATGGCGTGTTAGGTAGTAAGCTGAAAGATATTCATACTCAAAAAGATGTATGGCCTGGTGGTATTAGTCGATTATTACTCCACGATTATGCAGATATTGCTTTTGATATAGATGCAAAAACACTTGAGCCTCTGCCAAGTAACGCAATTGCCTATGCGATTTCGGATGGTGCTGCCGGTAAGGATTTCTATGGAAAAATTGTCAGAACTTTATCAGAAACAGGTGGTTATAAGCTGTCCAAAGTGGGCGAAAAAATCAACCCAAATCAAAAAAACTATTACGTTTTTCATTATGATTGGCGTCAAGATAACGTTATTAGTGCAGGGCAGCTAGCAGACTTTATTGAGCAAATTAGAGTCGATTATCAAAATCCTAATCTTAAAGTCGATATTGTTGCCCATAGTATGGGTGGGCTTATTACGCGTTATTATCTTCGCTATGGTAAGCAAGATGTGATTGGCGATAATCACTTTGATGAAAAGCTCAATATGTTTGGTGCTGAGCGAGTACGCAGAGTGATTTTACTAGGCACTCCCAATTTAGGTTCTGTTAAAACACTCAATTTATTCATTCAAGGTGTGGATATCGGTGTTAATCAAATTGGGACCGAAACACTGGCCAGTATGCCTAGTTTGTATCAGCTTTTTCCTCATCCATTAGTCGATTGGATAGTCAAAAGTGATGGTTCGCCGCTTGAGCGTGATTTATTTGATGTCAATATTTGGAAGCGCTTTCAATGGTCAATCTTTGACCCAAAAGTAAGGCAAAGAATGTTAGATCGCTACGAAAATAAAGCCGAAGGTGAACAGCATTTATTGGTCTTTGATCAATACTTTGAAAAACATCTTGAACGTGCCAGAAGGTTTGTTTGGTCCTTGAGTATTCCATTGCCAAAAAATCATACTAAACTCATTATCTTTGGGGGTGGTTGTAGTTTAACCTCCGCTAGAATTATTGTAGAAGAAGTTAATGGAGAATCAAAAGTACGGATGACGCCTAAAGAAATTACCCAGCCAATTGAAAGTGTTGATTATGATGCACTTTTATTAGAACCAGGCGATGGTTCTGTGACAAAAGCATCATTGCTCGGTAGAAATACTTTAGACCCAAGTGTGAAGCGAAGCCAGTATATTAATGTGCCTATCAAACAGTCATTTTTCTTGTGTGAGTCGCATAATAGTTTAACTGGCAACTTAAATTTCCAAGACAACTTACTGAATACCTTATTAACGAGGGATGCACTGGAATAACAAAGGGCACGATTATGCTTAAGCATCATAAAATCACTTTACTGGGACTTATTAGTTTTGGCGTTGTTTTGTTTGGTCTGGCTTCTGCTTGGGCGAATAAACAAACAGTCACCTATTTGGATCAAAACTGGACCCAACAAGATCGAGCGTATTTTTACTATGCTGACCAAGGCTCTCGTTTAATTCCTTATGACTATTTTCTACATTTAGAGCAAGCGCAATCAACCGATTTATTCCGTGCTGATCAAAACATGAAGCGATTAGGTTTAATCCCAGCTTCACCCAGTGAGAATAATCCAGATGGCTTACCAATTGGCTTAACTCGTAATGATGATTTCATGGGGCCAACCTGTGCGGCTTGTCATACACAACAAGTGACTTATCAAGGTGAGACCATTCACATTGATGGTGGACAAGGGTTTATCCACCTTAACCAGTTTTTAAGCGATATAACAGCGGCATTAAAAGCAACATTAGACAATTCAGATAAGTTCGCTCGTTTTCAACAGCGATTGTTAGGTGACAAGGCATCTGCTAATGAGGTCGAGTCGCTTCGAGGTCATTTGAAAAAAACTTATGAAAAGCGCCAAGCGCATATGGTTCATAATCATGCGGATATCGTTTCTGGCTATTCTCGGTTAGATGCTTTTGGCGCCATTTTAAATCAAGCGCTATTAGCTACTGGCGTGGCTGGGAATCGTAACTCACCTAATGCCCCAACAAGCATTCCTTATATTTGGGACACACCACAGCACGATTATGTCGAGTGGAATGGATCGCAGTCCAATACAGGTGTTGGGGCACTGGCACGAAATGTTGGTGAAGTGATAGGGGTATTTGGTGACATAGATACGGAAACAACAACATGGTTAGGCTTGATTGATGGGGGTTACTCTTCTTCGATTCAAACGCGGGAATTACGTAAACTAGAACGTGTTGTTAGCCAATTGCAATCACCGCAGTGGCCTGAAGCTTTTCCAGCAATTGATCAGAAATTAGCAAAGCAAGGCCGTGCGCTCTATCAACAGCACTGTGTTGCATGCCATTTAGATATAGATAGAACTGATCCTAAACGCACTATTCAGGTCAGAATGAGTTCTGTAGGCGAGATTAAGACTGATCCGTTGATGGCGGAAAATGCAATTAACCTCAAAGGGCAGTCTGGTAAATTTGAAGGGCGTCCACGGTATTACTTCACAGGTGACCCTTTGCCATCTGAAGCCCCTGCTATTCATATTGCTAATAATGTAATGGTGGGCATTATTAAAAACAATCCAGTTCAAGCCTATTTGGCAAAGCGCGATGCCAAAAAGTTAGGCCATCCCGATGTGACACGTCCTCCTAAATATGTCGATGGAAAAATCATTGAACAAGGACAAGAGGTGTCAGACCATGCATTGCTTGCTTATAAAGCAAGGCCATTAAATGGCGTTTGGACTAGCGCACCATTTTTACATAATGGGTCGGTGGCAAATTTGTATGAATTGCTATTGCCAGCAAAAGATAGAATGAAGCAGTTTAGTTTAGGTTCCTGGGAGTTTGACCCCAAACATGTAGGCTATGTATTAGATGCTAAAGAAAATGACTTTTTATTTGATACTTCGATACCTGGAAATAGTAATGCTGGGCATGAATATGGTACTGGATATTATGGTGAGACCGCATTGTCTGAAGAGCAGCGTTGGGCGCTCGTTGAGTATCTAAAAACGCTTTAACTTGTTATGAAAACTGAGAATAATACATCAGCATCAGCATGGAAAGCGGCATTCTCTTTTCAAGAGAATTTCAAATCAATTTATCAACGAAGAGCAACGAACTATGCTTCTATTGATGGTATTCGTGCGTTATCCATATTGCTGGTTTTGGTTTACCATACTTTTTTAGTTTTTCATCTTTCACATCCTGACCACAACATCACGAGTATGTTAAGTGAGCTTGGTTTAGCTTGGGCCTGGGCTTGGAATGGAGATAAAGGTGTGGATGTGTTTTTTGTGATGAGTGGTTTTTTGATTTCAGGTATTTTGCTCAAGCAAATAAGTAAAAATGGGAAGGTTGATTTAAAGAATTTCTACTGGCGCCGCTATCTTCGGTTGACCCCGGCCTATTATTTTATGTTAACCATTTATTGGTTGATGACAGGTCCAAATAGTGAATGGGTATGGGCTAACTACCTATATATAAACAACTTTATTGATTATGAGCATCAAGCTGCTGGTTGGACGTGGAGCTTAGCTGTTGAAGAGCAGTTTTATTTTATCTATCCATTAATTTTGATTGCAACGCTTAAATATGCAAAAAGCCCTAGTTACGTATTGCTAGCACTTTTTTTTATTTCATTCATAGTACGTATCGCCATTGTATTGTTAGATGACAATATTCGCACCACCCCCACTAGTCAAGTTTACCTAAATGACACCTATTTTAATCATTACTTTACCGTTTTTTACGATAACCTTCACACACGGTTTGGTAGTTTGGTTGTTGGGTGCTTAGCGGCTTATTACTTTCATTTTCATCATGATCGATTAAAAGCCATTACCAATTCAAATGGTGGTATTGTATTAACGTTATTGGGCGTATTGTTAGTTGTTTTCTTCTTAGGCTTTCCAGCATTTTCAGTGAGCTTTGATCAATACCCAATTTTAAACATTCTTTACTACATTTTTAATCGTACGCTTTTCTCGCTTGGCATTGGCTTTATCATTATTGCTATGTTGTTACAGCAGCACATGATTGCAAATAGCATGCGCAACTTCTTTTCAATGGCATTCTGGTATCCAATTGCTACGCTTTCTTATTCGCTTTATCTTATTCATTTGGTTGTTATGATTGTGGTGATTCCAGCCATTATTAATTTAACAATCACTATGCCTATGCAATACCCTTGGTCAATGCGTGAGATTTTATTGTATGGGTTTATTTTAAGCAGCATACTCAGTTTTACCATAGCCATACTAATGTATCTTTTTATTGAAAAACCAATCATGAATTTGAGGCGTTAATTAAGATGAAGATTATCAGAAGAGTAGTCATTGCTGCACTAATCATGGCTGGTGTACTAGCCTTGTTTCTTGCCTATCATTTACAGACACATGCTGTCGTGACAACCGATGAAGTGATTCCTGAGCACGAGCAAGCAGATATAAAACAGGCCTCGGAGTTGTCAGTCAGTATTGTGGATGCCTTACAAACCGACTATGCCGCAAGAGGAGTGCATGCAAAAGGGCATGCTTGTGTAAAAGCTTATGTAAATATTAAAAACGATATTCACCCACAACTACAACATGGTGTTTTTGCTAATCCAGGAAAACGCTATCAAGCATGGATTCGTTTTTCTAATAGTGGCTCAAATATGGCAAAAAGTGATGATCATGCGAGAGATGCACGTGGCATGGCAATTAAATTGATAAATGTAGGTGAGAATTTAAATGGTGGCAATACGCAAGAATTTATTGCACATAACAGTCCAGCATTCTTTGTAACAAGCGTTCAAGACTACAACAAGTTCGTTGAATCTAAGGGAAATCCTCGTTATTTTGTTCAAGGGTATAACCCTTTTAAATGGCGTCTAAGAGAGTTTTGGCAATTGGTCACTGCTTATGCACCACCGCCTGCCAGTCCCTTATGGACAAGCTACTTTAGTAATACAGCATATAAGCTTGGGCCACACAATATTAAGTTTAAAATGCAATCTTGCCAAGTGGCGCCAGATAATGAGCTTATACCTGCAGATGACCCCAACTTTTTAAGACATAAACTAGCAAATGAATTAGCCAGCAAAGACGCATGTATGCAGTTATCAGTGCAATTGCAAGATGCAAGTAAACAAATGCCAATTGAAGATGCCACCGTACTCTGGAAAGAAGAAGACTCACCATTTATTACTGTGGCAAACATTTCGATTTTAAAACAAACATTTGATACGCCAGAGCAACAACAATTTTGTGAAAATTTATCGTTTTCACCTTGGAATGCTTTAGCTGAACATCGTCCGATTGGCGCGCTAAATCGTGCTAGGCAATTCGTGTATAGGGCAAGCTCCAATTATCGACACCAATTGAACGGAACAGAGGTGCCGCAAACGCTTGATTGGTAATCAATAGCATTTTATGATGAGCATAATAATTTTTTAAGGTGTTTTTATGCAAAAGCTCATTTTATTTTTAAGCTTAATGACCATGATATTTTCTGCACATGCATTAAAAAAAATGCCTGCAGAGCAACTTCAGTTTGAGGATTTAAGTGGCGTTTATGATTGCACTGGTGATGATGCACATGAGGGAAAGTACACTGGTATAGTCACAATGAAGTTAAAGCCAGAACATAGTCATGATAGTTATGCCAGTTATGATTTTAAGTTAGAAGTGCCAGGCTATGGAACCTATCTAGGCCATGCTGCGGCAACTGACAATGTTGCTGCCATGCACTTTGCCTTGACGGATAAAACGACAAAAGATTACGGAACAGGCATTGCTAAATTCAAACGAAATGCGGAAGGTAAGCTAAGCTTTCGTAAGTTTTATTTTGAGCCTGAATATAAAGGGGGTAATACAGGTTTAGAGGATTGTGTTAAGCGAGATTAGTGTTTGGCAATTAAGATTCCATTAAACTGAAATAATATAAATGCAATATGCATAGAGAACGTAAGTCAATATGGCTGCATTCACAAACATTTAATACGAAAGTAGTTTGATGCAAAAAAATCAGTTTAGCGCCATATTACTAATTATGGCTTTATCTTCTATCTTAAAGCCAGCTATGGCAGAAGGTCCATATACATGGATTCAAGAGGGTAAGGCGGCTTTAGCCAATGCCAAAAAGTTGCAACCTAATAATAGCAAAGCCAAAAACATTATTTTATTTATCGGCGATGGCATGGGTATTTCTACGGTTACCGGTAGCCGAATATTTGAAGGTCAACAGCGTGGGGTAGATGGTGAGCGCAATCAACTAGCATTCGAAAAACTACCCTATGTGGCGCTATCGAAAACCTACTCTGCAAACCAACAAACGCCAGATTCTGCACCGACCATGTCTGCGATTGTCACTGGCGTAAAGACAAACGATGGCATCATATCTTTAAATCAAAATGTGCTTCGAGGTGAAGCTAATAATGCGGTCATTCAAGCAAATAAGGTACACACCATACTTGAGCAAGCAGGCGCATATGGCCTATCGACGGGTATTGTGACAACTGCGCGGGTGACACACGCAACGCCAGCTGCAACCTATGCACATATCTCAAATCGCGATTGGGAAAACGATTCAGAATTACCAGCTATTGCTGTTGACTCAGGTCTAAAAGACATTGCCCTGCAACTATTAGAGCAGGTGCATAAAAATAAGGGCTTAAAGGTGATTTTGGGGGGAGGCCGCCAACAGTTTATGCCATCGTCAATGACTGATCCAGAATATTCAAATAAATCAGGATTAAGAACGGATGGACGTCATTTAATAGAAGAATTTTCAGCACTCACTGGCGGAAATTATGTTTGGCAAAAACAACAGTTTGATGCGATTGATTCAAAAAAAACGACGCACCTGTTAGGTTTGTTTGAACCTTCACACATGCAATATGAGCATGACCGTAATAAAGACAAAGCAGGCGAGCCATCGCTTGCTGAAATGACAACCAAAGCAATTGATATTTTAAGCGAGAATAAGAAAGGCTACTTTTTAATGGTTGAAGCAGCTCGTATTGATCATGCCTCACATGAAGGGAATGCCTATCGTAGTTTTTCAGATACAGTTGCGCTTTCTGATGCGGTCAAAGCAACTATGCAAAAGGTCGATATGAATGAAACCTTGATTATTGTGACGGCAGATCATAGTCATTCGTTAACATTGTCTGGTTATCCTAAGCGAGGTAATCCTATTCTTGGCAAGGTGGTATTGCCGGGTGAAACTAAGCCATCACTGGCGCAAGATAATAAGCCCTACACGACTGTGAACTTTATCAATGGTCTTGGTTATCATGAGCATGTGGTTGAAGCAACGGATGTGAATATTGGACGGGTAAAAGATATGACAGATGTTGATACAACTGATCCAGATTTTCATCAAGAGGCATTAGTACCGTTAAAGCACGAGACCCATGCGGCAGAAGATGTTGCTATATTCGCGGGTGGGCCGCAGGCGCATTTGTTTCATGGAGTACAAGAACAAAGTTATATATATTATGTGATGGAAGAAGCTTTTGGTTTTTAATGTTTATTCATTAATCGATAAGCAGAGAAGAAAAAAAGCGGCATCATTTGCGTGGTAAAATCATGCTCATATGAGCAACCCCCAGCAGTTAATATCCCATTTAGAAAAGCAGTTATCCGATTGTATGTTGGCCGATCGCTATGTACTTGGCCGGCGTATAAGGCAAGCACGTGACTTACTTAAACAAAAGAAATCAGCCGATAAAATACTAACGGATATTGCACGCAAGGTACAAAGTTCTAGTCAACGCATGGCACTAAGGTTAGAGAAATTACCTAAACCACAATACCCACTAGAACTTCCAGTTTCCGCAAGGCGTGATGAGATTGCTAAGGCGATTACCGACAATCAAGTCGTGATTGTATGTGGTGAAACAGGCTCGGGTAAAACTACCCAGCTACCTAAAATCTGCTTAGCGCTTGGACGAGGAGTATCAGGATTAATTGGCCATACTCAGCCACGCCGTATTGCTGCACGCTCAGTCGCTACACGTATTGCACAAGAGCTAGATTCTTCATTGGGCGAAACTGTTGGCTATAAAGTCCGCTTTAACGAGAAATCATCCGAGTCTAGTTATATTAAGCTGATGACGGATGGTATATTGTTGGCGGAAACGCAAGGGGATAAGTTTTTAAATGCCTATGACACCATCATTATTGATGAGGCGCATGAGCGCAGTTTAAATATTGATTTTCTACTTGGCTATCTCAAACAGCTATTACCAAAGCGACCAGACTTAAAAGTGATTGTCACTTCAGCAACCATTGATGCCGATCGCTTTGGTAAACATTTTGCAAGTAAAAATGCCGCTGGTGAGGTAATCAATGCGCCAATTATTGAAGTGAGTGGGCGAACCTATCCAGTTGAAGTTCGTTACCGCCCATTGGGTAAAGCAGGTTTTATTTCGCACGAAAACAAAAGCGATGATGACGATATTGACGATGATGAATTGCTTAATCCTACCGTGCATGGCATACAACGTAAGGGTAAAACCGAAGCACGCTGGCTAGCGGAAGATGATGAAGAAGAGGCGATTGAAGAAGCTATTTTAGATGCGGCAGATGACTTATTGCGCCAAGGCGATGGAGACATATTGGTCTTTTTACCAGGTGAGCGGGAAATACGCGATACGGCGGATCATTTACGAAAATACCAAGGCCGCTCGCCTAAGCTCAAACATATTGAAGTCTTACCTTTGTTCGCGCGCCTAAGTATATCTGATCAGCAAAAAATCTTTAAGCCACATGGTCAGCGGCGCATTGTATTGGCAACCAACGTGGCAGAAACTTCCCTTACTGTACCTGGGATTAAATACGTGATTGATGCAGGCTTGGCACGCATTAATCGCTATAGTGCTCGTGCCAAAGTGGAGCAGCTGCAAATTGAGAAAATATCGCAAGCGGCTGCTAAACAAAGGGCTGGGCGTTGTGGTCGTGTATCCAATGGTATTTGTGTGCGATTATATTCTGAAGAAGATTTTAACAACCGTTCTGAATTTACCGATCCTGAAATTATCCGTAGCTCTCTAGCTAGTGTGATATTACGGATGGCAGCTCTACGCTTAGGCGATGTTGAACAATTTCCATTTTTAGAAGCCCCCAGCGCAAGGTTAATTTCAGATGGGTATATGCAACTTCAAGAGTTGGGTGCTGTTGATGCCAATCGTAATATTACCGATATTGGTTTGCAGCTGGCTAAATTGCCGTTAGACCCAAGGGTGGGACGTATGATATTAGCAGCAAAAAAAGAAGCTTGCTTGCAAGAAGTGCTAATCATAGCGAGTGTACTGAGTATACAAGATCCACGAGAACGTCCCATGGATAAGCGTGAGGCAGCGACCAATGCGCATGCCAAGTTTGCTGGTGAAGGCTCAGATTTTATGAGCTTTCTCAAAATTTGGGATTGGTTTGAGCATGCCTTTAACCATAAAAAATCCAATAAAGAATTACTCAATCAATGTCACGCTAATTTCTTGTCTTTTCTGCGTTTAAAAGAGTGGCGCGAGCTGTATCTGCAATTAAAAGAAATTGCTATTGAAATGGACTTTAAACTTAACGCTAAAGCAGCCGATTATGAGCAAATTCATCGTGCCTTATTATCGGGTTTGCTTGGTAATATTGGTTTTAAAGATGGTGATAATGAAGCCTACTCAGGTGCACGTAGTATTCGTTTTTTTGTGGCACCAGGCTCATGCTTAAAGAAAACGCGGCCAAAATGGGTGATGGCGGCAGAGTTGGTTGACACATCCAAACTTTATGCACGTTGTGTGGCAAAGATAGAGCCCGATTGGATAGAACCGCTCGCGCGTAATCTGACCAATAGCACCTATACCGATCCGCGTTGGGATAAGAAGAAAGCACAAGTCACGGCTTGGGAGCGGGTAAGCTTGTATGGTTTAACCGTCGTGCCAAAACGCCGCGTACATTACGGACCTATTAATATAGAAGTTTCTCATGAAATCTTTATCCGAGAAGCACTGGCGAATATGGAGTTGGAGTCTAAAGCACCATTTTTAGCTGCAAATAAACGCATAATCGCCGAAATTGAAGAGTTAGAGCATAAAGCCAGAAGGCAAGATGTATTAGTGGATGAACATACGCTAGTCGCTTTTTATGACAAAATTGTACCAGCCGATATTGTCAATGGTATTGGGTTTGAAGCGTGGCGTAAGGAAGCAGAAAAACAAAACCCCAAGCTGCTATTCTTAACTAAAGATGACTTAATGCGTCACGAAGCAGAAAGTGTGACCGAAACTCAGTTCCCAGAAACCATAGAGATGGACGGTGTAACAATAAATCTAAAATACCGATTTGAGCCAGGACATGTGTTAGATGGTGTGACGGCGACTATTCCGTTAGCTTTGCTTAACCAGCTAGATGCAATAAGGGCAGAATGGCTGGTGCCAGGTATGTTGCGTGAGAAGGTGACAGCACTTATTAAAATACTACCCAAAACCTACCGCCGGGTCTGTGTGCCAGTTCCAGACTTTGTAACTGGTTTTTTAGAGCATACCAAGGTTGGCGTGCAGCCTATTTTATTAGCCCTTGTCGAGTATATAAAGAAACAAACTAGCCTTAAATTAGGTGTTGATGATTTTATGATTGATAAGTTACCAGAACACTTCTTTATGAATTTTAGTGTGATTGATGAAAAATATCGCGAGCTTGGTATGGGGCGCGACTGGCATGCATTAAAAAAACAACTAGGTAATGCTGCACAACTCACCTTTAGAGACGGTACCGCCAATAACATCGAAAAAACAGGAATCAAACAATGGGATTTTGGTGATTTACCCGCCACGCTTACCTTTAGCAAAGAAGGGCATCAGTTAACGGGCTATCCCGCATTAGAAGATAATATCGATAGTGTAGCCATTAAACTATTTGATACTGAGCAAGCTGCTTATTTATCGCATCGCGCAGGGGTGTCTCGGTTAATGCGTTTTGAGCTTAAAGAGCAGATGAAACAATTACAAAAAGCGTTACCTAATTTTAATCAATACGCATTGCAATTACGCAATGTTATTTCACCTGATGATTTGAAAGAAGATTTAGTTACAACGCTTGCCGACCGCGCCTTTGTGGGAGAAGATGATTTACCACGGACCAATAATGAATTTATGGCGCTTAAACAACGTGCTAGAACACGCTTGCCAGCTGTGAAAGATGCACTATTTCACACGGTTGGAATTATAGGCACCGAGTATTTTGCACTAGCGGAAAAGCAAGCCAAAATGCCAGCTAAAGCTAATAGACTCAGTAAAGATGTGGAAACTCAAATTCAAAGCTTGCTTTATAAAGGTTGCTTCAGTCAAACGCCGTGGGATCAACTACAACACCTACCGCGTTATTTAAAAGGGCTTAGATTAAGAATCGAAAAACAACCAAGCAACCCAGATAGAGATGGCAAACACGCTGCTAGTATCGGGCTGCTATGGCAAAAATGGCAAGCAGAAATTGAAAAACAATCTAAGTTGGACAATATATCGCCAGAGCTACAAAACTTCCGTTGGCTAATTGAAGAACTGCGCGTTTCGTTATTTGCTCAGGAGTTGAAAACGCCGTTCCCCGTTTCTACAAAGCGCCTAGATAAAATCTGGAATGATATAACCTAAAGTTGCGTCAGCACCTTTCTAATCGCATTTTCATCCAAACCTTTACCAATACAAACTACGCGGCTCAGTGGCGGGTCTTCCTTCCAATTAACCAGTAAGGTCGCAGGGTAGGGCGTAAAATGCACAGCATGAATCGCAAGCGGATGCGTTTGGTCTGTGACATGCAATATCCCTTTTAAACGTAGTAATTGCTCGCCATGCGTTTGGCATAGTTTAAGCAACACAGGTTTAAAGTTTTTCCAACTAATGCCAGTGGGTAAAAACACGGTAAAGCTACTAATTTCATCTTGATGTTGTACTGGGCTGGTGGGTAATTTGCCGCGCAACATACTTGCTGGTTTAAGTGGCGCACGTAACCATCGCTCAGGCTCAGCGCGTTTGCCAGTTGAATCAAATAATCCCACATCAATAATAAAATCAGGCTCAATTTCACCGTTCAACACCTTATGCTGTGTCGCGCCAGGGTTAATGCTAATT
>CAYGSH010000042.1:0-18284 GCA_964352515.1 uncultured Methylophilaceae bacterium
CTTCTTGGATAGCCGCCATAACCGTTCACTCTTCCGCTTCCCATCATCATAGTAAAAATGAAAGCAATAAAGCCTAATACACTTGCACCCAAAACTGTTAATCCAATGTAAAAGACAATCGTTCCAATTAAGCCTCCATTTAATGCACTACCAAAAAATGAGCCAAACACCCCTCTAAGCATCATGCCTGAAATCATGCCACCAAATAAAAGTAAAGGGAGTATGTTATCAATTCGCGCACCATTAATTTTTTTCTTGGATGGCTGAGGCAAAGATTCACCTTCAATTAACCGCACCAATTGATCTGTTGCTGCATTGATACCACCTGCAAAATCACCTCGCTTAAAATATGGCGTCATTATCTCGTCAATGATTCGCTTAGCGTACACATCAGGTATTGCGCCTTCGAGCCCATAACCCACTTCAATCCGCATTTTACGGTCATCTTTTGCAATGAGCACAAGTAATCCGTCGTCTACTTCTTGCCTGCCTATTTTCCATTCATCTACAACTCTAATGGCATATTGCTCAATCGCTTCTGGCTGTGTAGTGGGTACTAAAAGCACTGCAATTTGACTGCCTTTTTGTTCTTGGAAGTTCTTTAATTTTGCCTCTAAACTCACTTGTTGCTGAGAGTTCAGTGTCTGAGTTAAATCAGTAACATATGAAGAAAACGCTGGCACTTCTACCAGCGCAGCAAATACCATTTGCGACGCTAATATCAGCGCCGCTAAAACACTCAGAAAAGCTGTTTTAAAAACGAATTTCAACGTAATCAATACAAAGCTCTTTTAGAACTCAACCTTAGGTGGCGATGAAATTGCTTTCTCATCTTCAACCGTAAATGATGGTTTGACTTTATAACCAAACATCATCGCGGTTATATTATTAGGAAAACTACGAACGGCAACGTTGTAATCCTTAATCGTAGCAATGTAACGATTTCTTGCAACTGTGACTCTATTTTCAGTCCCTTCTAACTGCGCTTGCAAGTCCCTAAAACCTTGATCTGCTTTTAAATTAGGATAATTCTCCGCTACTAACATTAGCCTCGATAAAGCACTTGTCATCTGGCCTTGGGCGGCTTGAAACTTAGCCATTGCGGCAGGGTCACTCAACATTTCTGGCGTCATTTGAATACCACCGACACTCGCCCTTGCCTTAGTTACCTCGGTAAAGACTTCTTTTTCATGTGCCGCATAACCTTTCACCGTTTCAACAAGGTTTGGAACCAAATCTGCACGCCGTTGATACTGATTAAGGACCTCCGCCCAACTTGCTTTTGCCTCTTCATCTAATGTTTGAAATTGGTTATATCCACAACTGGATAATCCTAACATCGCCAAGACTAAGAAACATTTAAACAGTATGCTTTTCATATGCTTTCCCTTTTGTTAAATTGATATGTGCTTGTTCTTAAATAAATACCATTAATAGAGTATATGGCGATTATTTTAATATTTACAAGTTAGCAATTGTAAATTTTGCCAAGCATAAATCTTCCCATGCTTTTGCTTTATCTGACAAATTCAACAACAATTCAGCAGGCGAATAAGTCACAACAACAGGCATTTCTTTAATCATATGAACTTTTGCACGCATTTCTAACAAAGGTTGATTAAGACGCAAGAATTGCTGTGCTGTAACCTCACCCAACACAACGATGATTTTTGATTGAATAGCTGTTATTTGATCTGTTTTAGCAGCAACAATATCTTTTTCAACTCGAACACCAACGGCATGTAACATATTCTTTAATAATTGCTCAGATTCCGTATCCTGGTTTTCATCAACTAAAAATAACCAATCATTATCTTGAGCAATAATAAGTCGATAAGTATAGCTTGGCTCATCTATGTCTTGATTAAGCACCTCTTGGTTATCGACTGGTAGCGCTAATGAGGTTAGTGTTTCCATTGGCGAAATAGTAATTGGCTTTCTTTGTTGCCAAACAGGCAGCAATTCTAACTCTCTTAGCATATCGTCCTGATTCATCGCCATAATCTACTCACAAAGCCAACCCCATTAAAACTGCATCTTCTCTACCAGACTCACTTGGATAATAGCCTCGGCGAAGGCTAGATTGTACAAAACCTTTTTTCTTATACAAAGAAATCGCAGAGACATTACTGGCTCGGACTTCTAAGAACATATTGATTGTCTTCAACAGTTTTGCCTGCTTAATGATATAGTTTAATAAGTGATGGCCTAATCCTTGTTTTTGAAACGGCAAAGCAATACTGATATTCAACAGATGGGATTCATCTAATACTATCATTATCACGGCATAGCCAACAATGACTTCATTATTCGTCATCACCCATGCCTTATGTCCAGCTTGTAATGAGTCGATAAAATTACCTCGCGTCCATGGGTGTGAATAAATGGTCGGCTCTATCCGCATAATCATATCTAAGTCACTCTCTACCATCCGTCTAAAACCGTACTCAACTTTTAATCCTACACTCACAGCCGCTGCCCCTGTTCACGTTCTTGCGAAGTCAGCGCAACTCGATTGCGGATATAGATTGGCCTAGCTTCACTGGCCGGTATAGCAAGTCCTGCTTTAAAAGATGGTATTGCAAGTGCCAATATTGCTTCTGCTAAAGGGGTCATCTCAGGCATAGTCTTAATAATCTGGTTCTGATAGCGCTCATTTAAAATATCGTTATATACTTTCCAAGCAGTACCAACACCCACCCATCCACTACCGTCGACACACGGCACTTCATTGGGTTTATATACGCCAGCAGCATGAATTTCTAGCCATCCACTTTCATTTTTTTTATAAACAGCGTGATAGACTTCTCGCATTCTTGCATCCGAAGCAGCGATGACTGCTTTTTCTCCACTGGCCTCTGCTAATGCCATCAATACATTAATACCTAACAAAGGAATATTGGCACCAAATGCCAATCCTTGCGCAACCCCACAGGCGATGCGCACCCCTGTAAATGAACCTGGGCCAGCACCAAAAGCAATCCCATCTAAATCTGACAATGTCATCTGAGCGACATCTAATAAAGTTTGGATTTCAGGCAGGATTAGTTGAGACGCCGATTGACCTACAAATTGATGATGCGTGAAGAGTTCTTCATCTTTCTGTATAGCGATGGATAAAAACTCTGTAGAAGTATCAAAAGACAATAATTTCATACCGCTATTTTGACATTAAATAGCATGCGACGTCTTTAATATTGTATCAATAATAATAAAAACGTAAGGTCAAATCTCCCTACGTTTTATTTTTTGAATGATTGCGTTTACTTTAAGTTACTATTTGCCTTTTGCATTCGCAATCGCTTTTGCTTCTTTTTTTGCTTTTAATTGCGCTTCTTTTAGTTCTTTAGCTGCTTTTGCATTTTCAACTGCATTTCCGCGCATGTGTGATGAAACTCCCTTAGCATTAGAATCACAATCGCTACCCATTAATGTTTTTGCGCAGTCATCAGCATAAGCAACATTGTTAATTGATAAAGCAGCTAAACATAAAAATCCCAAAAATCTTTTTTTCATTACTTCAATTTTCCTTCGAAACTCACATTAAAAAAGCGACCCACAAGTCGCAAGAAAAAATTAAATTAGCAAAAATTATGCCCATTTCTTAAATAAAACCACAGTTAATCTATTTTGTTTAATCTTCTTAACGCTTTTACCTTGCCATGCCATGATTTATTTTCTAATCGTCGCAGTGTCGAACGGTAAGTTGGTTTGGTTAACTTTCGCATGGGCTTGACATAATTGGTCACATTTACCAGTTCATATAGTCGATTAACGGCATCTTTTTTATTCGCCTCTTGCGTTCGATATTGCTGCGCTTTAATCACAATCACGCCATCTTTTGAGATACGTTTATCATGAGTATTAAGCAGCTTTAACTTAAGCCAATCATTTAAGCTTGATGCTTTAATATCAAACCGCAAATGAATCGCGCTTGATACTTTATTGACATGCTGACCACCTACCCCCTGAGCACGAATTGCAAACATCTCATATTCTGACTCAGGAATTTGAATCATTACTGCGTATCAGATTCTTGAAAAAAAGCCTCCACCTCCGCAAGCAACTTTGTTCGCTTAAAAGGAGGTAAGCTTTGCCAAATACGTTTTCCGTATGATTTGGTAATTAATCGCGGATCACAAATCATCAACACCCCTCGATCCGTTTCATCACGGATTAAACGGCCAGCACCTTGTTTTAAGGTAATCACAGAGTAAGGCAGTTGATATTCCATAAAAGCATTCTTACCTTCGGCATTTAATTTATCAATCCGAGCTGAAAGCACAGGGTCATCAGGGGGTGCAAATGGTATTTTATCGATAATGACCACACTTAGTGCCTCACCTCGTACATCAACTCCCTCCCAAAAGCTTTGCGACCCGACTAAAACAGCATTGCCATGCGTACGAAAACGATCAAGCAACTCAGTACGCGTGCTGTCGCCTTGTAACAACAAAGGATATTCCATTCCATTTCGACCAAAAGCATCTTTTAGCAAGCCATGCACCTCGCGCATAGCTCTAAGCGAAGTACATAAAACAAAAGCGCGCCCTTTGCTAGCTTGAATAACAGGCAGAGCCGCTGTCGCAACAGCTGCAATATAGTCAGCGCTATTTGGATCTGGCATGTTTTCTGGTGCATAAAGTAATGCTTGATCAGCATATTCAAAAGGACTTTGTAAATATAGTGATTCTGCTTCATGCAACCCCATTTGTGCTTGATAATGACTAAAATCACTTTTTACTGCTAATGTTGCGGAGGTAAATATCCAAGCACGAGGCTGCGCATTCAGTTGTTTACTAAAACCATCTGCAATACTTAAAGGAGTTGCATGCAATTGAACTGACTGAGAAAAAACCTCAACCCAACGTACTAAATTATTGTTTTCGGCTTTAAACCAGCGGTTAAGTTGGATTAACAACTCCTCCCCTCGTTGCCAGCATTTTTCTAACATAGGGTCTCTTGATGCCTGCGACTCTAAAACCTTTGTTAGTATCGCCAGTTGATTTTGAATGCCTTGATACGAACCTTCAAAACCTGTTAAGGCAATGGCTTTTTGCCCAGACATCCGCGCCCCATCATAAGCAAAAACGAGTCTAAAATCTTTTACTGCTTTCTCTACCAACGGAATCGAATCAATCAATGCAATACAATCTTTAGCTAATGTTACATAAGCAGCTGTACTATCACGACATAACTCCAATATCTGATTTGTGGATACATCTTCTCCAAAAAACAAGCCTGCGACTTCAGGTAATTGATGTGCCTCATCAAAGATAACTGTATTGGCACTAGGTAATAGTTCGGCTACCCCTTCATCGCGCAACATCACATCCGCAAAAAATAAATGGTGATTCACCACTACTATATCCGCTGCCAATGCATTTTTGCGAGCTTCCATGACAAAACAATCTTTATAATAATTACATTCCTGACCTAAACAGCTCTCTCTTGTTGAGGTAACACTAGACCAAATCATGGCATTCTCTGGCACATCGGTTAATTCGCTTTTATCCCCTGTCTTACTATGTTCTGCAAAGGCCTTAATCATATGAACGTATTTTGCGTCTTCACGCGATGCAAATCGCCCATCTTGCTCTGCACGTTCTAAATGATAAAGACATACATAATTTGCACGCCCCTTAAGCATACTCACTGAAACAGGCACTTGTAATGCATCTCGTACATTCGGCAAATCACGGTTAAATAGTTGGTCTTGTAGCGTCTTAGTGCCTGTAGAAATAATCACTTTACCACCTGCAAGTAATGCAGGCACAAGGTAAGCAAATGTTTTGCCTGTTCCAGTGCCGGCCTCTGCAATCAGTTGTTTGTTATGCTTGATTGCATCAAAAATTGCCTGCGCCATACGCACTTGTTCGCTACGCTCAGAATAGCCATCTATCGCAGCCGCTAACAAGCCATTGGGTTTAAATATTTCAGTTAATTGCACATGGTGATTAGTAATTTCAGACATAGGATAAATTATCCCATGAATATTCATTATTGAACGAAAAGCAACAAGCATTCGCTCAATATTAATTATATGATGACAAATACTTGTACTTGCCACAATTGCCTGTTAGCCTTTACATTGCTGTGAAGCTTCAGCTATTTGTTTCATCAACAACTTTTGGGGAGGTCATGATGGATTTAGGTCTTATTATTCAATTAGTAAGTGGTGCTGTTGGCGGCAACGTTGCTGGCAGTTTAATGAAAAATTCTAGTCTTGGTACAGCATTAAATTCAGTCGTAGGTATTCTTGGAGGCGGTCTTGGCGGTCAACTGCTTGGTATGCTTGGTATGGGTGCAGCTGGTGCAGCTGGCGGCATGGACATAGCCAGCATTTTGACGCAAGTAGCAGGTGGTGGCATTGGTGGTGGCGTATTATTAGCAATCATCGGTCTTATCAAAAATTCAATGGCTAAATCATAAGCGTATTCAACAGCACCTTACTCAATACTTTGCGGGTAAGGTGCTCCCATTATCATGAAACATTTTAGCCTTTTTATTATTATCACTCTTAGCATTTGCTTTTCTAACCTTGTAAATGCAAATTTCAGCACAAAAAATGCTGAAGGCATTACTATCACTTTTTTAGATATCATTGAAAATAGTATTGCTCATGAAGTATTGATGAGTGCGATGAGCCTTGAAGGCATTCGTTATAAATATGGCGGGTCATCGCCAGAAACAGGCTTTGACTGCAGTGGCTTTGTCCATTATGTATACAAAAAAGCGGCTAATCTTAATTTACCAAGATCTGCCAGTGGCATTAGTCGCCATGGTCAAGATGTCAATCAAAATGAACTTGCTCCAGGTGACTTAGTTTTTTTTAATACCTTAAGAAAAGCATATTCGCATGTTGGCATATATATAGGGGATGGAAATTTTATCCATGCGCCAAGACAAGGTAGCACGGTAAGAATTGAAAGTATGCAAACCAGTTATTGGAAAAAACGCTTTAATGGCGCCAAAAGGTTGGATGAAAGCGAAATAAATTAATCAAGCTCGGTTCGGTCACTATGGCCAAGATTTCGATCAGGGTCGATTTGGTCGCGTATCAATTGCTTTAACTCTTTTGATTCAGGAAATCGAGATTCAATTTTTCTTGAGAACAACAACTTGCCATTTAAACGTACATCAAATACACCTCCATTACCAGGCATTAAACTCACGCTTTTTAAATCGCCATCAAAAGAAGTTAGCAACTCTTGCGCTATCCAAGTCGCACGCAAAAGCCAACGGCATTGAGTGCAATATTCAATTTCCACTTGATGTATATTCGACACTAAAAACTCCATTTATAAAAATTTTTACCGTATTAGGTTAAATAATGCTTTTATAAAAACGAAAAATGAACCTATTATATCGTTAGGTGTTCATATACACTTAAGATGATTTTATTTTACATATTGAACGAAGGTAATACATGCGCACTACATTTAAAAAATTAGGCTTAGTCACATCTGGAATATTAATTGGTGTACTCATTAGCCTCAATATTACAGCTCTTGCTGCAAAATTGGGAGTGTCTGAACTTCCTGTCGATGATTTACGTGTTTTTGCAGAAGTGTTTGGCAAAGTGAAAAGTGACTATGTTGAGCCTGTAGAAGACAAAAAGCTTATTAATGAAGCACTAAGTGGCATGTTACAAGGCTTAGACCCTCACTCTGCCTATATGGATAAAGATGCTTACAAAGACTTACAAGCTGGCACTCAAGGCGAGTTTGGTGGCTTAGGTATTGAGGTAACCATGGAAGATGGCTTAGTTAAAGTTGTTACGCCAATTGAAGATAGCCCTGCATATAAGGTTGGCCTTAAACCTGGCGACCTTGTGATGAAGCTAGATGAAGAGCAAGTGCGCGGCATGACATTAAATGATGCAGTTAAAATCATGCGTGGTAAACCAGGTACTGACATCATATTGACTGTATTACGTAAAAACGTTGATCAACCACTTACGTTTAAAATCACCCGTGACATTATTAAATCACAAAGTGTTAAAAATAAGTATATTGAAAAAGATTATGGTTATGTGCGCATTACTCAATTCCAAGAACACACTGGTGAAGATTTAGCAAAAGCACTTATTTCATTGCAAAAAGAAAACAAAGGGCCATTTAAAGGCTTAGTGCTTGATTTACGCAATAATCCAGGTGGGTTATTAGATGCTGCTGTAGGTGTTTCTGCAGCCTTTCTACCAAAAGATAAATTAGTGGTTTATACAGAAGGACGTGTAGAAGACTCTCAGATGAAACTTACTTCAAATCCACGAGATTATGCACGTCGTGGTAAGCCTGATTACTTAAGAAATGTTCCTGACGATTATAAAAATACACCTATCGTTGTTCTTTTGAATGCAGGCTCTGCTTCAGCTTCTGAAATTGTTGCAGGTGCGCTACAAGATCATAAGCGCGCAACTATATTAGGTGTTACTAGCTTTGGTAAAGGGTCAGTGCAAACAATTTTACCTATGAATAATGGCAGTGCAATTAAACTAACTACTGCGCGTTACTTTACACCAAATGGTCGTTCAATTCAGGCAAAAGGCATTGTGCCTGACATTAAAGTGGGTGATGGTTCAGATGACTCAAATAGAGTCTATGAAGCAGATCTTAAAGGACATTTATCAAACCCAACAAATGCAGAAAAAAATATATCAAAAGAATCATCTAAAGATGCCGATGCGCTAAAAGATGCAGCAATGAAAAAATTAGATGAAAAAAAATATGCTGAACCTAAAGGGCCGATAGAGCCTGCAACTAAAGATGATATTCAATTTGTACAAGCGATGAATGTATTAAAGGGTTTGCCAGTTGTTACGACCCCTGAAGAAAAAGTAGTGTCAGAAAAGTTAAACTAATCACACTATAATGATATATAGCCCTGCTAATTACAATTAGCAGGGTTTTTTGTTACAAAAAAACACATAAAATCTGTTGATTTAATAGTAATTTAAATTAAACTGACCTCATGCTAATTGACCAATTAATTATGAGTTTTGACACTGGGTTAAGAACCGTTTTTGCGCAAGCAAGAGCAGCGCGTTCGCACCCTGATGAATTGATTGAAGAAGCCGACATGACTGACCAACAAAAACAACATGCTGTGTCATTAATGCGTATTAATCATGTAGGCGAAGTATGCGCGCAAGCGCTTTATAGTGGTCAATCACTGACATCAAGGAACCCTAAAGTAGCTGAAGCATTGCAATATGCCGCAATGGAAGAGACAGACCATCTTGCATGGTGCGAGTCTCGAATTAAAGCACTTGGTGGACAAAAAAGTATACTGAACCCATTATGGTATATGGGAAGTTTTACCCTTGGTGCTGTTGCAGGGGCAATTGGAGATAAATGGAATTTAGGATTTTTAGCTGAGACTGAACAACAAGTCAGCGCACATTTATCTACCCACTTAGAAAAGCTACCAATGGAGGATAAAAAATCGCGAGCTATTATTGAGCAAATGCATATTGATGAAACATCACATGCACAAGAGGCGGTGAATTTAGGTGCAGCAGAATTACCAAACTCGATTAAAAAAATGATGAAAATTTCATCAAAAATAATGACAACTACCGCTTATTACGTTTAAAGGTTACAAATGGATAAATTTAAAGACATATTGCTTGATTTAGATGATGCAGATGAAGTGCTGCGCATTGAACTTTATTATGAAGATGGAGAATCTGCAGGGGTTATTCACAACAAACCAGGTAGTGCTGGTTCAATAAAAGTATTTAATCACTTATACAAAACATTCGGCTCTATTAATGTCGATGCAGCCGTTGAAGGCTTATCACTTTATGCTGAGCATACAGCTGATGCTGAGGATCATCCAGGTAAGCACCCTAATATTGACCGGCTATTTAATGTCATTGATGACCAAGAGCCATTGATAGTAAAGATTATTACGGCTTAGTATTGGCTAACAAATTGGCAATAGGCGGATGGTAAATCAGCTCTAACAAATGGCCAACAGCATCTAAACAATAAAACCCGCGTGATCCATCACGATGGGTTTTTGGTGCCTCTGTGATTTTTACACCTTGTTGTACAAAATAATCATACCAATGATCCACAGACTCCAAACTATCTAACACAAAGCCAATATGATCTAATCGCTGCTTAGCACTTGGCGTGTAATCAACCCGATGCAACGCAAAAACGTCTCCGTCATTAGTAAGATAAATATTATCTGAATCTGGCTGCCATTCAATTCGCATACCCATAATACGGGTGTAAAAATCAACAGCCAGGTCTAGCTCCTCAACAAAAAGGGCAATATGTCGTATACCAACCATTCCACTTGGCTTTTGCAACATTTATTTGTACTCCGCCGTTTTGAGTTCGTAATCATGGGTAATAGCAACACTTTTACTCAGCATAATCGATGCTGAACAATATTTCTCAGCCGACAAAGACACCGCACGTGCCACCTGGTTTTCATTCAATTCATGTCCTGTCACCACAAAATGCACATGAATCTTAGTAAACACTTTGGGGATTTCTACACTACGCTCAGCACTGATTTCTGCTACACAATCCACCACTGATTGTCGTGATTTCTTTAGAATAGTGACTACATCAAATGATGTGCAGCCACCCATGCCAATTAAAAGCATTTCCATTGGTCGCATACCAATATTTCTCCCACCATTTTCAGGTGCGCCATCCATCACAACAGCGTGCCCAGTTTCAGACTCACCCATAAAGGCAACGTCCTCAATCCATTTCACTCTAACCTTCAACTTAATCTCCTAACAAGCTTACTTTCACCAAATGTATCGTCAAAAAAATAAGACCATAGATTTTTCACCAAGGTCTTATTTCCAAACTATACCTTTGAACGCTAAAGCTACATTTTTATTTCACATCCAATAGTTCTACATCAAAAATAAGCGTCGCATTTGGTGGAATTACCCCACCTGCACCACGTGCGCCATAACCCATTTCTGGCGGAATAATCAGTGTACGTTTGCCACCAATTTTCATGCCTGCAAATCCTTGATCCCAACCCTGAATCACTTGACCAGCGCCCAATGAAAATTCAAACGGTTGATTCCTGTCTAATGAGCTATCAAATTTTTCACCTTTTTTATCAGGTGCATTTTCATCATAAAGCCATCCAGTATAGTGAACACTTACAATAAAGCCAATTTCAGCTTCACGACCATCACCAACAACGGTATCATTTTTAACAAGTTCAGTGATTGATTGTGTCATTTCAGTATTTTCCTTTTGATCGTTTACTTCACTCGTTTCAGCCTGACATGCGTTTAATGATAAAACACATAATAAGGCAATAAGCGATTTTAATTTATTCATAATTGTCATTCTAATTTCGATTTAAAAAATTGAATTAAGTATGATACTGCATATTGCATTAAGTTCTAAATATCATGTGTTATTAAGGGTGTTCGTACACCCAATTTATCAGCGCATCTTGGGCATTTTTACTTGCCGAAGCCTTGTTGTCATTGACAATCATCACGACGACATTTCGTCTTTTCTTTGCATCTAGCACATAGCCAGCAATCGCACTTACTCCATTGATTGAGCCTGTTTTCATATGCGCCTGCGCACTCACCGGCGTGCCTTTTAAGCGTTTAATGAGCGTGCCATCAAGCGAAAGAATGGGTAGTGAAGACATCAACTCTGGCATTGTTGGACCTTGATAAGCATCAATCAACATCTGGCCTAAGTCATTTGCAGTCACACGCTCAATGCGTGATAAACCTGAACCATTTTCTATTACCAAGCTATCTGTATTTCTTCCCTTATCCGCTAGCCAAGACTTTACTGCCAACATGCCTCGCACTTCACTTGCGGGCATATTATGATGCTCGGCAGCGATGGTTAATAGCACTTGCCTTGCCATTACATTATTACTCCATTTATTGATATCACGCACAATGTTGGCTAATGGCTCTGACCCTTGTTCTATCAACTTAACTACTTGCAATGGCATTTCACTTTGGCTGCGCAATGTTCCATTAAAGATACCCCCCAGCTCACGCCAAAGCTTTTTAAACATAAAAAACGCGTAATGATCATCATCAAACAAGCTTAGTTCTAGATATTTTTCCCCACATTGCGAAGAAAACTTCCCAGAAAATGTAACCACTGCCTTATCATTAGAGGCATTCACATCATAGGTGAAACGGTTCCGCCAACTACCGCAATAGCCTTTTATTAATGTCATATCATTCACAATCTCAACTTCAGGCAATTCCACTTCTTGTGCAATATTGATCTTGTCATCATGAACCATAAATTTAAAACTGGTATTTCTTCCATTCACCAAAAAAGCACTGGGCAAAGCGTTATAAGAGCGCCACTTTTCATTATCAAAGACTTTATGATTTTCAACGTTTGCTGCAAAATAACTTTTATCAATAATAAGATCACCTGTAATTTCTTTTAACCCTTGTTGGCGTAAGCTCAGTAAAAGCCGTCTAAACTCAGCATCTTTAAAACTTGGGTCTCCATACCCTTTAATAATGAGATTCCCTTTTAACACCCCTTCTTCCATGATGGCATCACGATACACTTCTGTTTTCCATCTAAAGTTTGGCTTTAATAATTCCAAGGCAGCATAGGTCGTGACTAACTTCATCACAGAAGCTGGGTTCATTTTCTTGTCGGCATTGATGCTTAATTCTGGTGTCGCTTCATTGACCGATTGTACAAATATTGCTGCACCAGATTCAGGAATGCCTGCTTTTTTTAGCGCATCTGCGACTGGTACAGGAATACCCCCTTGCACCAAACTGGAGACACTTAACAGTATAAAAATAATCAGCAGTTTTTTCATATGGATTGCTGTATCGATAACTTTGTTGATTGGATCATGAAATCAATTTCTGCTTCTTTAATCACATAAGGCGGCATAAAGTAAATAGTATTGCCAATGGGTCTTAACAGCAAACCATGCTTTAAAGACTGCTGGTAAAACGTCGTTGCAAAGGTATGATCTTCCACATCCACTTCAAAGGCTGAGATCATTCCTTTTTGCCTTAAATTAATGATAGGCAAGTTAGTAAGCACTTGCATTTTTTCTCTTATATAGGCAGATTTCTGTTTATTTAAAATTAAAATATCATCGGTTTCAAATATATTGAGCGTTGCGAGTGCAGCGGCACAAGCCAATGGATTTCCCGTATAACTATGGCTATGTAAAAAGCCTTTTACAGTCTTGTCATCGTAAAATGCTGCATAAATAGCATCAGTTGTTAACACAGTTGATAATGGCAAGTATCCACCTGTAATGCCTTTTGACAAACAAATAAAGTCAGGCCTGATCTTGGCTTGCTCACAAGCAAACATAGTCCCAGTTCGTCCAAACCCGACTGCTATTTCGTCAGCAATTAAATGCACACTATATTCATCACATATTTCACGTGCTCGCTTAAGGTATATTTCATGATACATGCCCATACCGGCAGCACATTGTATTAATGGCTCTACAATAAATGCAGCCAATTCCTCATGATTTGCAGCAATATACTCTTCTAAAGATTGCGCACAACGCAATGCAAAATCCTCGGCCTTTTCTCCTGTTGCTGCCAATCTAAAGTCTGGGCTAGGCATTTGCGCAGATTGAGTTAATAGCGGTGCGTAGGTATCTTTAAAAATGGCTACATCAGTGACACCTAATGCACCAAGCGTTTCACCATGATAGCTATTTTGTAGGCTAATAAACTTACTCTTATTAGGATGTTCTGAATTTCGCCAATAATGAAAACTCATTTTTAAAGCAATCTCAGTGGCACTGGCACCATCACTGGCATAAAACGCATGACCTAGACCTGTTAACTGCGCCAATTTCTCAGATAGCTCAACCACTGGTGCATGGGTGAAGCCTGCCAACATCACATGTTCTAAAGTATCGAGCTGTTGCTTAATGGCATCTTTAATGCGCAGATTATTATGTCCAAATAAGTTAACCCACCACGAACTGACACCATCCAAATATCTTTTATTATTAAAATCTGTAAGCCAAACGCCATTACCACGACTAATGGGGATAAGTGGCAATGTCTCATGCTGCTTCATCTGCGTGCATGGATGCCAAACTGCGCTTAAACTTCTATTTAATAAGTGCTGGTTATTCATTATTTAAATTGTACTAGTTTTTTTGGAAATAGTTTTGTTAACAAAAGTTTAGTGTTTTTCGATCATTCATCACGGTTGATCCACTATCATCAATAATATTTAATTTAAGGTTACTATGGAGATACTAAGTTTACTATCCAATTTAGACGGGCAAATCGCAAACTTTATTGCTGCTCATGGCAATCTGATTTACCTGCTACTTTTTTTTATTGTCTTTCTAGAAATTGGCGTTTTTCCTTTATTTTTCTTGCCTGGCAATCCACTTATTTTTATTGTAGGCTCTTTCTGCAAACTGGGCGCACTTAGTTTAATACCAGCCTTAGTCACGCTAACAACAGCCATTATTTTTGGCAATTTACTCAGTTATCAAATAGGTAAGCTATTTGGAGATAAAATCAGTCGTAGCAACTCACCATGGGCAAATAAGAATGCACTGGATAAAACAAGAATATTTTATGCAAAATATGGCACTTTTACACTCATGATTTCACCATTTATTGCCATGGTAAGAACGTTTGCGCCCTTGCTTGCTGGGGTTAGCCATATGTCCTATCGTCAATATTTACTCTCTTCTACGGTTGGCGCATTTTTGTGGATTGGCATCCTAGTTACTGCTGGCTATATCTTTAGTAGCATCTCCTTTGTGCAAGAGCATATGGCAAGCATTGTGCTATCAGGTTTAGCTATTGGTATTGGCTTTGTCATTTACGGCATTTTAAAATCTAGAAAAAATCGAAAAGTAGTCTAACTTCATGGGGCAGGATTCATCATCGTAAGATGAATCTGCTCAATCTCTTTAAGCAATATATCGCTGAGCACTATTTGATAGGCATCAATATTGTCTTTTAACTGATGCATATTGGTTGCACCTATAATAGTGCTCCCCACAAACCATCGATGATAAACATAACTTAAGGCCATTTGTGTTGGGGTTAAATCATGCGCACGTGCAAGTTTTGCATAAGCAGCTACAGCTGGTTCAACATTGGGCTTTTTATATCGCTGTGCATAACCCAAAAATTGCGTCACACGTCCTTTAGCTTGCGAGTCATCAAAATATTTGGCTGTGAGGTGACCAAACGCAAGTGGAGAATAAGCAAGCAAGCTGACATTCTCACGATAGAAGATTTCAGTTAACCCAAACTCCATGCCACGGTTCATTAAGTTATAACAATTCTGAATACTGGCAATACGTGGCAAACCATATTCATTGGCAATACGCAAAAACTCCATCACCCCCCAAGGGGTTTCGTTAGAAACACCAATTGCACGAACTTTGCCTTCTTTAATTAATTGCGCCAATGTTTCTAATTGAACTTGAATACTTACCCAGTCTTTTTCATCACCAGTATCATCAAATTCCATGGCAGGGTCAAATTGATACTGCCCGAACAATGGTACATTACGTTCTGGCCAATGAATTTGATAGATATCTAAATAATCTGTTTGTAGCCGTTTAAGCGAATCTTCAATAGCGCTTCTTATATTGTTAGGCGTGAGTGAATCATCACCATTGCGTATCCATGGCATTTTACGATTGCGCCCTGCCACCTTACTGCCCAACACAATTTTGTCACGTGCTTGTTTTTTTAACCATAAACCAATAATGGTTTCAGTTCGGGTCACTGTTTCTGCTTTGGGTGGCACAGGATACATCTCTGCTGTATCAATAAAATTAATACCTTGAGCTAACGCATAATCTAACTGAGTATGCGCTTCTGCTTCAGTGTTTTGATCACCAAACGTCATGGTGCCCAAACAGACTTTTGAAACTTCAATATCAGTATTGCCTAAATAGGTAAAATCCATGAATAACCTTATCCTTAATGTAGCGCTTTAGATGCTGACGCTTCATCCATCACAAAAGCAGGAATCACCGTTTTTAATTCCCAGCCAGCTTCTTTAGCAGCTAACAGCAACATATTACAAATTGCCAAAATAAGTTCTGGCGTTAAGTTAATATTAACAGTCACCCCTTCCAAACATTCAATGTCTAGATGCTTTACATCCTCTGTTAACGTAAAACCAACCGCTAATAACAAACCGTCATTGCGTAAATTTTCTCGTGGCTGATACTCAGTGGCAAAATCCAATTTTTCTAGGGCTTCTATTGCTTCAAACTCTTGCTGGAATTGTTCAACAGCCTCTGTTACCTCTAATGAATTAAATGCTTCTGAAACTGGTAAATGCGCCTCTTTATTAAGCGCAGACCACAACTCTTTAGAAAATCGATAAGTTAACCAAAGTGCAACCTCCGTCTGATCACTTAAGCCAACTCTAAATAAAAATCGGTCTTGTACTTTATCGTAAGCTAAGTTTATTTGCTGAATACCTGCTTCTGGTGTTTTCTGTAAAACCTTGTTTTCTTCTGTCAAACCGTAACCCTTTAAAAAAAATTTTAATTAAGCTCTTGAAATACGAAATAATCACCCCAAATTAGCAATCTAGCAGTGAGAGTGCTAAAATCTCGCGCATTGCAATTATTTATTAACATTTACTAGTTTAAGCATAACCCAAGGAGAAATCTAATGAAAATTCGTCCATTACATGATCGCGTTGTCGTAAAACGTTCAGCAGAAGAGCGCACAACCGCATCAGGTATTGTTATTCCAGATTCAGCTACAGAAAAACCAGACCAAGGTACCGTAGTCGCAATCGGTAACGGCAAAAAAGACGACAATGGCAAAGTCATTGCGTTAGACGTTAAAGTCGGCGACAAAGTACTTTTTGGTAAATACGCAGGTCAAACTGTCAAGATTGACGGTGAAGAGTTATTAGTGATGACTGAATCAGACATCATGGCAATCGTTGAGTAACTAAGACGGTTCGCTTTCGAACAAATTAAAAATTAATGCATTTAGGAGAATTTTAAATGGCAGCAAAAGACGTAAGATTCGGCGATGACGTTCGTCAAAAAATGGTTACTGGTGTAAATATATTAGCAAACGCAGTGCGCGTTACACTTGGTCCAAAAGGCCGTAACGTAGTGTTAGAGCGTTCATTTGGCGCACCAACCATCACTAAAGATGGTGTTTCAGTGGCTAAAGAAATCGAATTGCAAGACAAGTTTGAAAACATGGGCGCGCAAATGGTAAAAGAAGTAGCTTCCAAAACCAATGACATCGCTGGTGACGGTACAACAACAGCTACAGTGCTTGCACAAGCTATTATCCGTGAAGGCATGAAATCAGTAGCTGCTGGTATGAACCCAATGGACTTAAAACGCGGTATCGACAAAGCAGTTGAAGCAGCAATCGGTGAATTAAAAGCACAATCAAAACCATGTACAACCAGCAAAGAAATCGCGCAAGTTGGTTCTATCTCAGCTAACTCAGATGAATCAGTTGGCCAAATCATTGCCGATGCAATGGAAAAAGTAGGTAAAGAAGGCGTAATTACTGTTGAAGACGGTTCTGGCCTAAGCAACGAATTAGATGTAGTTGAAGGTATGCAGTTTGATCGTGGTTACTTATCACCCTACTTCATCAACAACCAAGAGCGTCAAATCGCATTACTTGAAAATCCATATGTGTTACTACACGACAAAAAAATCTCAAACATCCGTGATTTATTACCAACACTAGAGCAAGTGGCTAAAGAAGGTCGCCCACTACTAATCGTTGCTGAAGACATCGATGGTGAAGCATTAGCTACATTGGTTGTAAACAACATCCGCGGCATTCTTAAAACAGTTGCTGTTAAAGCACCTGGCTTTGGTGATCGTCGTAAAGCGATGTTAGAAGATATCGCTGTCTTAACTGGCGGTACCGTAATTGCAGAAGAAGTTGGCCTAAAACTAGACGACGTTACACTAGCGCAATTAGGTTCAGCAAAACGCATTGAAATCGGCAAAGAAAACACTATCATCATTGACGGTGCAGGCGCTGAAGACAGCATCAAATCTCGCATTACACAAATCAAAGCAGAAGTAGAAGCTTCGAGCAGCGATTACGATCGTGAAAAACTACAAGAGCGTGTGGCTAAACTAGCTGGTGGTGTTGCAGTGATTAAAGTAGGTGCCGCAACAGAAGTGGAAATGAAAGAGAAAAAAGCTCGTGTAGAAGATGCATTACACGCAACACGCGCAGCCGTTGAAGAAGGGATTGTTGCTGGTGGTGGCGTAGCATTAATTCGTGCACGTGATGCCATTGCTAAAGTTAAAGG
>CAYGSH010000043.1:0-17973 GCA_964352515.1 uncultured Methylophilaceae bacterium
CAATAATGGCTGCGTATAACTCATAAACGTGATGATGGTCAACATTATCAATATCGCCTAAAAAGAACCCGAAATTAAGTGTCATTGCGAGTACAATAAAAAAACCAAATATTACTTTTTCCATATTCATATCAGGACCACCATATAGAGTTCAATTGAAAATTAAGATTTTGATTTGCGATAAATAATATATTTACGATATTTTTAACACTGCTTACATTGCAACATTATATAACTTCAAACAATAATTAACAGTATGAATGATAAATCTTTACCAAGCGCTATTTTCTTGATGGGACCCACGGCAAGTGGTAAAACAGATGTGGCAGTTGCATTGTTGCAACACTATCCAGTAGAAATCATCAGTGTAGACTCCGCATTAGTTTATCAAGAGATGAATATTGGCACTGCTAAACCAGATCGCAAAACGTTAGAAATTGCACCTCACCATCTAGTCAACATTATTTCTCCAATAGAAACATATTCAGCGGCTCATTTTAGGCAAGATGCATTAGATTTAATGGCTGATATTTGTCATAGAGGAAAGATTCCTTTGCTTGTGGGCGGCACCATGCTTTACTTTAAGGCGCTTGAAGAGGGTTTATCAGGGTTGCCTGAGGCCAATCCAGCTGTTCGAGCAACTCTAGATATGCAAGCCGCAGATATTGGTTGGCCTGGCATGCATCAAAAGTTAGCTAAAATCGATCCTGAAGCTGCCGTAAGATTACAACCAAATGATATGCAGAGGATTCAAAGAGCATTAGAAGTCTACGAAATAACTGGTGAGACGATGACTTCACTATACTCAAAGCAAAGGAATGTATCTTTACCCTATCATGTTCATAAATTCGCATTAATTCCAAGTGATCGAAAAGCGCTACATGCGCGCATTGCAGTACGTTTTGAAAGAATGATTCAGGATGGTTTTATAGATGAAGTAAAAAATCTTTTACTGAAGTTTCCAAATTTAACTGAAGATTCAACATCCATGCGTTGTGTTGGTTATCGGCAAGCATTGATGTATTTAGATGGAAAATATGAGCTAAATGAGTTGCTTAATAGAGGTATATTTGCAACAAGACAGTTAGCAAAAAGGCAACTGACTTGGTTAAGAGGTATGCAAGATATTGAGATAATAGATTCACTTGATAGCATGTATATAGAAAAAATTAAAAACAATATAAATCATATTGTTAAAACTAAATGTTAAACTAAATTATTAACTAACTATTAATGAATTGGTGATTAATCAATAAAGCTGCTAATAGAATAAGCTGCTTTATTGATTAATGGAACCATAGCAAGTGAATGTTAAATTTTGCCGTCTAATCCCATTTGATAGTATTTATGCACAGTTTTCTCTTGGTTTTCTAGTAACCAATCAATACTTGGTTCGTTATTCATTGCTTTTTTAATTGCTAAAGTTGTAGCTTTACGATGAATTTCAAAAAGTGCTTTATGATCTAAGTCCTTTTGACCAGCAACACCAGGATTTAACCAAACTGACACAATAATGCCCAAATCATTGACTTTATCTTTTGGAATATAACCTTCACGTACGGCATCTAAGACACCATTTGCAATTGCGCCTTGAACTGTACCCATCAAAATATTAGTGTAAGCAGTATCCTTTACGGTTACTTTGCTGACCATCAATGTTGCTGGGCGAACTTGAATGTCAGTGTTCATGATAGCCAAAACTTTTGAATGGCCCTGCGATTGATTTGCTAATTGATTTGCAAATGCAACGCCCATTGGTCCGTCCATCTCTCCAATGGCAACTTCTGGCTCTGCTGCTGTGTTTTTAGGACCACCAGCAACCAATGCTTCGCCGATACGCATAATAATTCTTTCACTCATACTTCTACTCCTTAATTGTGATTTTAAAGAAAGGCTAAATATTTAGGTGCTGAATACGTTGTGCTGCTTCAACACATTCAGCTAATGTTGCCACTAATGCCATACGAATAAAGCCCTTACCAGGGTTAATGCCATGGGCATCACGCGCTAAAAAGCTACCTGGCAATACCGTAATGTTTAAATCTCGCTTTAGTTTCACTGCAACGTCTAAATCGTCTTGATTGGTTTGTACCCAAAGATAAAATGCTGCATCAGGCATTTCTATTGATGGCCATACCGATTTCAGCATTGGCACAATCGTATTAAACTTCTCTGTATAAAGTCGACGATTTTCCACAACATGCGTTTCGTCATTCCATGCTGTCACACTTGCCGCTTGAACGGCAGGATTCATTGCACAACCATGGTAAGTTCTATAAAGCAAGAATTTCTCTATTATAGCAGAATCACCGGCAACAAATCCTGAGCGCATCCCAGGCACATTAGAACGTTTAGATAACGAGCTGAATATGATTAAACGAGCATAATCTCGTCCTAATTTGTGTGCGGCTTCTAAAGCACCCAGTGGCGGTTGTTTTTCATCAAAATAAATCTCTGAGTAACATTCGTCAGCAGCAATTACAAAACCATACTGATCAGATAACTTAAATAAATTTTCCCAGTGATCGAGCGACATAACCTTGCCAGATGGATTGCCTGGGGAACAAACATAGGCCAGCTGTGTTCTTTTTAGAACTGAAGTGGGTACACTGTTAAAGTCCATGACATGTTGCGTATCGGGTAACGTGTTGATGAAATAGGGTTCAGCACCCGCTAAAAACGCTGCGCCTTCATAAATTTGGTAAAACGGATTCGGGCTAATGACAACAGGATTGTGTTTGCTTGGATCAATAACAGCCTGTGCTAATGCAAATAAAGCTTCTCGGCTACCGTTGATTGGAATAATTTCTTTATCAATATCAAGCGACGGTATACCATAGCGACGAGTTGCCCAATGTGCAATTGCATGCCTTAACTCAGGTGAACCTAAAGTAGTAGGATAATTCGCCAAGCCAGAGATATGGTCGATCAAGCTTTTTTGGATGATACTAGGTGTTTCATGCTTAGGTTCACCAATTGACAGATTAACTGGGGTATATTGTGTATTTGGACTAATGCTAGCAAATAAGTCTCTAAGACGCTGAAAAGGGTAGGGTTTTAATAAGTTCAAATTTTGATTCATAGGTGAGTATTATAGTGAGCATCGGTAAGAATAAAAACTTTTTTGCAATATTTGGCTTACTTTTTGGCGCAACCGTCTGGGGCATCATCTGGTTTCCATATCGATTAATGGAGCAATCAGGTATTAATGGCGTCATGGCGAGCTTTTATACCTATTTATCCGCGCTACTGATCGGTTGTTTCGTTTTTAGTCGACATTGGCGTGGCATGTTTCAACAACCTAAAAGTATTATATGGCTTGCTTTAGCTGCAGGATGGACCAATCTGAGTTATGTACTTGCAGTAATTGATGGCGAGGTTATGCGAGTCATACTACTTTTTTATCTTTCGCCTATTTGGGCGATGATATTGGCACATTTTTGGTTAAGAGAGCCTATTGGGTTAAAGGAAGTTGCTGTTATTTTTATCTCTCTAATTGGGGCTTCAATTATGCTATACGATGCATCTATATCTAGCAGCTTACCAATACCTAGTAGTCAATCGGATTGGCTTGCCTTATCTGCAGGTATGGGTTTTGCGCTTACTAATGTAATTACAAGAAAATCGTCGCATTTGAGCCTTTTGTCCAAAGCGTTTGCCGTTTGGTTAGGTGTTGTCTTGTTATCATTGATGTGTATATTGTTATTTAGTGAAGGTTTTCGCTTACCAAATCACTTTAATACGACAGATTTTACTATTGGGGTAGTAGTTGCCTTGATGTTGTTTTCAAGTGCGTTATTTGTTCAATATGGCGTTACGCATGTGCCAGCAGCACGTGCAGCAGTCATCTTTTTATTCGAGCTCGTGGTTGCAGCTATTGCTGCTTACTTTCTAGCGGGAGAGAGTATGACTATTAATGAATGGATAGGGGGTGCGTTAATCATTTTTGCAGCTATCTACGTTTCATTGACTGAACCGCTTATCTAAGCCTCAAATCCACCACGTGCGCCCTCAGCAGCAAAACGAATTTTAAGTGACAAATCGTTACGTGAGTCTGCATTCGCTAATGCATTATCTTCGTCGATTTCACCATTTGCAAATAATCTAAACAAGGCCTGATCAAATGTGTTCATGCCGATGTCATTATTATCTGCCATGATATCTTTCATTTCACTCATTTTTTGTTTGCTGATGAGATCAGACACATAAGGCGTATTAATGAGCACTTCAACTGCTGCAACACGTTTTTTTACTTTTCCGGGAATTAATCGTTGTGAAATAATGCCTACTAAATTAAGAGAAAGCCCTAGTAATAAACCATGCTTGGCTTCTGTTGGAAAGAATGAAATGATGCGCTCGAGTGCCTGGTTTGCATTGTTTGCATGTAAGGTTGCTAAACATAAGTGACCCGTTTCTGCATAAGCTAATGCTTGTTTCATTCCTTCCATATCTCTGATTTCACCAATCAAAATGACATTCGGCGCTTGGCGCATAGCATTTTTTAATGCACTATCAAATGACTGAGTGTCTATACCCACTTCACGTTGGTCAACAATAGATTTTTTATGGTGATATACAAACTCAATAGGATCTTCAATAGTAATGATATGACCATTGCTGTTTTCATTGCGATAATCAATCATTGAGGCAAGACTAGTTGATTTTCCTGAGCCTGTAGAACCCACTACCAAAACAAGACCGCGTTTGCGCATGATTAGCTCTTTCATAACGCTCGGCAAGCCTAGCATCTCGAAACTAGGAATCTCAGTTTTGATATGCCGTATGACCATTCCAACCTCGCCTCGCTGGCGGAAAACATTGACACGAAAACGACCTAAACCTGATTTGCTGATTGCAAAGTTACACTCCATCGTGTCTTCAAATTCTTTTATTTGAGACTCATTCATTAATGCATAAGCAATTTCTTTAATCATGCCAGGCGTTAATGTTTGATTATTGATAGGTAGTATTTCACCCTCAATACTTAAATGTATGGCAGCGGATGTGCTGAAAAACAAATCAGATCCACCTTTATCAATCATAAATTTAAGTACAGGACTAATGTCGAATGCTGCCATCGATTGTTTCCTAATTGTTGGTTGCTTTTAGTTTGACGACTCTATCATAAGCTTAAGTCACAAAGCTAGTGTCTTTAAGCTGTGTTTGCCATAATGCAACATATTGTGCTTCAAGTTGTTTGGCAAATTCTTCGGCATTAAAAAGATCAGATGTGTCTTTATATTGATTAATTTTTGCTTTAACTCGCTTTAATTGATCAGGATTTTTGGCGAGTTTAAGAGCCATTGCCTCATACTCTTCCAACGAATTGCATATTAGTTCTTCCATGCCGATTTGAGATAATAAGCTTGCTGCAACTCTTGCTGGAAATGTGCTTCCACAATACGTGATAACGGGAACGTTTGCCCATAGCGCATCGCTTGCCGTCGTATGTGCATTGTATGGGATCGTATCAAGGAATAAATCCGCATGACGTTGTCTTTCCAGATGAACTGCTGATTTTGCTCTTGGCGCAAAAATTAAGCGATGTTTTTTGATTTCAGCAGCTTCTGCTGCCTTTTCTAAATTTTCTTTTGCCCATGGATTACATTCTAGTAGCCAAAGCACGCTATTGGGTACTTGTTTGAGTAATCGCATCCAAATATCAAAAACAGTTGGTGTTATCTTGAATGTTTGGTTAAAGCAACAAAAAACAAAACTATCAAGCGGTAAATGGTGTTCATTTTTTTGACTAATAACGCTAAACTCACGCTTAGAATTTGGTTGATAACAGGGCAAATACACTATTTTTTCGCTAAATACAGATTCATCTTGCACAATTATTTTGTCAGCAATCAGATAATCAAAAAGTGGTGTTTCATTGCTGGCTTGGCTAAATTCCCCCATGGTACCTGGAAAGCCAAGCCAGTTGATATGGATTACTGCTGGTTTTAGCGCAACAATACCAGTTCGGCTGTGTTGGGTAAATCCAGTGAGGTCAACCAAAATATCAATTTGATCTTGATTGATTTTTGTTGCAGCCTCAATGTCATTTAACTGATTGATATCAACAAAGTGATCAAATGCTTTTTCAAGCCGTTGACGCGTGATTGTTTTGTCATTTAATCCATAAGCGTAAGCATGAATAGTGAATCGTTCTCTATCATGTTGTTCTATCATTTCAGTAATTAAAAAAGCAAGGGGATGTAGCCTGAAATCAGCAGATAAATAGCCAATATTAATTTTATCTTTATCCTGAATAGAATGCTTAAACGGTAATGTATTTCTTATATTTACTAAATGTTGATAGGTTTGTTTGATATATTGGCTGGCACAACGTTTTTGCTCTTCCGCAGTTGTTGAGGGCATTGCTAAAAATGCAAATGGAGAAATTTTTGCTTCTGGTTTTGTATTGACCCAGTTTCTAACAGTTTGAATTTGATTTTCTAAACTTTCTTCACCACCCCAATCGCAAATATGTTGTTTTTGGTGAATAAGATGCGAAAGTGCATGATATAAATTTGGATTTAAGTTAAGTGCTTGACGATAATTATTAATGGCTAAATCTAATTGGCCAAGTTCTCGTTGAACGTTACCTAAATTATTGTATGCATCTGCATCTTTCGGATTGAGTTTAATAGCTTGTTGAAAGCTTGTAATGGCTGCTGAACTTTTACCTAGCTCTCTTTGTGCGTTCCCAATGTTATACCAATAAGCGGCATTATGTGGTTGGTGCTGTAATGCCTCTTGAAAGCTAGTCTCAGCCAACAGATATTTACCTGCCTGATGCGCTGAATTACCTAAAGCTTGAAGTGCGTAGCACAGTGCATTGCTCACTTCTTGGCTTTTATTCAGGCGCATAATGCTTCTAAAATGTCCAGCGGCTTCTTCAAAACGTGCAAGCTTGACACATAGATTAGCACAAGCAATCTGTAAGCTCATTTCATTAGGATATTGATTAAGGGCTTGATTAAAGTACTCAAGAGCTAAGCTATCTTTTCCTTGTGATTGCGCAGACTGTGCGTCACGGATTAATTTGTTTACATCGACCATTGTATTATTTTAATCTAAAAGGCATACAAATTTTGCGCCATCCGCTTAAGACCCATTTCTCTCAATAAAAATCGACTAGGATTCACTTTTGTCGAGAGCGGAGCCCCTAAAACACTGGGTTCATTAAATATATGGTTTGCAATTAGCTCTCCGCATATTGGTGCTGTAATCATTCCTTTTGATCCATGACCTGCATTCACATACAAACCTTTTAACCACGGCAAGCCTTTTGGGTCATCATTGTATCTAGGGGGGGAATGTTGAACTTTTTCCGCATCTAGAACGGCGCCCGCTAAAGGCATATAGTCTTTTGTTGCACTTCGCCATGCTACCCGGCCTGTAATCTCGTTGAGTGATAATTTTTCATAAAGATCGGATGAGATTTTTTTTAAAGCTATTAAGTTTGCTTTTGTGTCTAAATCTGAAATGTTTGGATTGAGGTCATTGGGGGCATAGGTCGTACCAAAGGTGTGAAGACCATCAATGGCGGGGCTCAAATAGTGATCACTACAAATAATAGATGAAATGTTTTTACTGTATGCATTTGGATTAAAGTAATTTATTTGACCTCTTACTGGTGTTAAAGGGATATGTCGGCATTGTTCAAATTGATGGAGTGCATTGGCATTGCAAATCACAATATGATTTGCTTTTAATACCTCAGATTGATTTAAATGTACTTCCCAATCATTACCAGCTTGTTCTATTTTAATGGCATGCGTTGCAATTTGCCTTTGAATGAAATTTGAAGCAATTAATGCCTCACAAAACGATTTCGGTTGGACCCATCCAGAATCTGGTATATATAAACCACTATGATGTAATTTTATTGATGCTATTTCACTGGCTTCAGCAGCGCTAATTAATGAGTAGGTTTGATTCTGACGATTTGCATTAATTAGCGTATTTTGTTTAATTTGTTCCTGTGCATTAAATGCTAGTTGAATTTGTCCACAGATACTGAAAAAGGCATTGTTTGGTAAATTTTTTAATAAGGACAAAGTAAATCCAAAGCCTTCAGCTGCCATTAGACTCAGTTGACTAAGACCCGTATTGAATTTTGGGTATAACATGGCTGCATGGTTGCCAGAAGCTTCATGCGCAATGGTGTTATGACGCTCAATCAAGGTCACCTTAGCACCTCGTTTTGCTAAAGCATAGGCAGTGCTACATCCAGCAATGCCTGCACCAATCACAATTGCAGAAGTCATATTTGAATGCAAATAGAAAATAGTTTCAAATAAACAAGCTTTCTAATGAATTTGCAAAAAGATAACATATTTAAATAATGAATTTACCGTTTCACTTTATCAATTGGTATACTTATCTGTATACTCTAAATTAATCGTTACCATCAGTTGGAATAAAGACATGATCAAAATCTTATCAAAATGGATAGTTGTTAGCACTGCTTTAATTAGTTTTGTTGCATGCAACAATACCACTATATCAAAAAATCAGAATGAAAGTCTTGATCAAGACTGGCAAAGTTATGGTAATGATTTTACGAGCCAACGATTTTCAAAAGCAGACCAAATCAATACGACGAATGTTAAAAACTTAACATTAGCCTGGCAGCATAATAGTGGCGTGGTTGCAAGCTACCAAACAACACCAATTGTTCAGAATGGTGTGATGTATTTTTCACTACCGTTTAATCATGTTGTAGCGGTTGATGCAAAATCAGGAAAAGAGTTATGGCGGTATGAACATGTGAGAAGAACAGATTGGAAAATGTGTTGTGGGCCGCAAAATCGTGGTGTTGCTGTTAGTGATGGAAAAGTATTTATTGGTACTGTGGATGCACGGTTGGTTGCTTTAGATATCGAGAATGGTAAAAAGGTATGGGATATAGATGTTGTTGAAGCTGCCATAAAAAGGGAAGGTCAAGAAACATTGAATGAAAACGATCCCAATAAAGATCGTAAAGTAACTGGAGGGACGGGTATTGGCATTGGGATGGCTCCAGTTGTATACAAAGGGAAAGTGATGATTGGTATTACGGGTGTCGGTTATGGCTTACATATTGATAACCCACGGGATGACGCGCCGCTTGGGGCGGTGATAGGCGTTGCGGGTCGTTTTGGACGCCCTGGTTTTTTAGCTGCCTTTGATGTCAATGATGGTAAACGTGTATGGCAGTTTGATACCATCCCAGAAAAAGGTTGGGAAGGTAGCTTTACGTTAACAACCAAGGATGGCATTAAACTTGATCGTGATGTTGAAGCTGAAAAAGCTGCGATGGCACATTATCCAGATTCTGCAAGTCTTGGTGGAGGCTCTGCTTGGAGTACACCAGCGATTGATACTGAAAACGACTTGCTTTACTTTGGCACTGGTAATCCATCGCCACAAATGAACGATGTTTCTAGGCCTGGTGATAATCTTTATACGGTTTCATTAGTAGCCTTAGATGCAAATACAGGTGAACTGAAATGGCATTACCAACAAGTGCCGCATGATTTATGGGGTTATGATTTAGCTAGCCCACCCGTGCTGTTTGATTATAAACACGATAATCAAATAATCCCTGCTGTTGGCCAAGCAAGTAAAACAGGATGGTTTTATATTCATAATCGATTAACTGGCGAACTGTTGAAAAAATCTGATGCATTTGTCCCGCAAAAAAACATGTTCAAAAAACCGACTTTTGAGGGAACTGTTTTATATCCAGGTATTTTAGGAGGTTCTAACTGGTCACCTGTGAGTGTCGATCCTAAGAAAAATCTAGCCTTTGTTTCTGGTATTCACGCGCCCATCAAATATACTTTGCATGAAACCTCCGCTAAAGATGGTAGTCCAGCACTGCGGTATGCATCTAGCGAACCAACTGATGATCCTAGCTGGGGTGTTTTTTCAGCTATCGATTTAAATACAGGAAAAATAGCATGGCAAAAGAAAACAGAGCAACCTTTACTAGGTGGCTCTTTAACCACAGCTGGCGGACTAGTTTTTATGGGTGAGGGCAATGGTCAATTTAATGCATATAATAGCCAAACGGGTGAGTTACTATGGCAAACAAAGTCAGAATATGGAGTGAATGCTCCACCAATTTCATATATGGTGGATGGTGTGCAATATATTGCAGTTGCTAGTGGTGGCAATCGAATTATGGGTTTTAAACAAGGTGATGCAATGTTGGTTTATCAGCTTGCAAAATAACATTTTATCGTTATAGTTTAAGGGTGGGAATATTAAATCGATACTTGTTAAAACATGGGCTCGCAAAAACACTTTTTGTGATATCGTTTTTATCGATTGTATTGTCAGTTATATTAACTTATACCAGTATAGCTCTCATTTATGGCTTGCCACAAAAGGATATGCCAGACTATCTCTTAATAGGAGCACTTGTCCCTGCGATAGTAGCGCCAATCATGTCTTTTGGAATGCTAAATCTAATTCTTAAAATTAATAAACTTGAAAAAGAAACACAGTTGTTAGCAAAAATAGATTCATTAACAGGTCTATATAATCACCGAACTGTTTACGAACATATTCAACAAGCATTGGATGAAGATAAAGCAATCTGTCTATTAATAGCGGATATTGATGGCTTTAAAGAAGTGAATGATACTTATGGACATCTCGCAGGTGACTTAGCGTTAAAGCATATTGCTAATATTATAAAAGAGTGTTTGAGAAGCAATGATATTGTTGGTCGAATAGGTGGTGATGAGTTCATGATTTGTTTGCCAGATACTTCTCGAGATGATGCTTTACTTCTTGGGAATAGAGTATTGGAATCAATTAAAAATTCGGATTTTATTTACGATTCAAATATCATTAAATTAGGTGTTAGTTTTGGACTAAGCTCGATTGACGAATTGACTGCAAATAAAGAAAACATAGTTAAATATGCAGATCAAGCTTTAAATCGGGCAAAAAAATCAGGAAAGAATGTAATTGCTGAATAACAATTAGTTTAGCTTTAAAATTGTTTGAGCATTTTTTCTGACGCTAGAGAGTAAATTAGCATCATTAATAAGCGATTGACCGTACGATGGGATTAATTTAGTTAGCTTCTCTTTCCATGAATGATTTTTTAAATGCTCTGTAAAACAACTTTCAATTACATCAGTCATGGCTTTGGCGCTAACAGATGCACCTGGTGATGCACCTAGTAATGCAGCTAATGAACCGTCTTTGGCACTTACTATTTCGGTACCAAACTCTAAACGCCCCCATTTTTCATGACATTGTTTAATAATTTGTACGCGTTGACCAGCTTTTGCTAATTCCCAGTCTTCATTTTTAGCTTGTGGCATAAAAGTGCGTAAGCTATCCATGCGTTGATCATGCGTTTGTGTTGCTTCTTTGATAAGGTATTTGGTTAGATCACTATGGTTTTTGCCTACCCCTATCATTGCTTTTAGGTTGTTTTTATTAATTGATTTAGGTAAGTCTAATGATGAGCCTGTTTTTAAAAATTTAGTTGTAAAACCTGCAAATGGACCAAAAAGTAATGCATTTTTCCCATCAATAACTCGTGTATCAAGATGTGGTACAGACATCGGTGGCGCACCTACAGCGGCCTTCCCATAAACTTTTGCATAATGTTGTTGAATGATGCTCGGATTCTTACAAATGAGCCATTGGCCACTGACTGGAAATCCACCATAACCGATACTTTCCTTAATGCCTGTGCTCTGAAGGATAGGTAGGGTGCCACCACCTGCACCAATAAACACAAATTTCGCAGTTATATTGTTTGTTCTTTTGGTTGAGTCATGATGCAATTTTACTTGCCAATTTGAGCCTTCTTCTAAATTTTTATCTTTCTGTAATTGTTTTACTGAAGTTTCAGTCATCAGCTTAAAGTTGCTTTGCTGTTTTAAATAAGAGACTAAATGTCTTGTTATTGACCCAAAATCAACATCAGCACCATGTTCAATATAAGTTGCAGCAACTGGAGATTGAGGGTCTCTGTTTTGCATGATAAGCGGAATCCATGACTGTAAAGTTCTAAAATCGTCACTAAATTGCATCTCTTGAAACAAATGATGTTCTTTCAGCTGCAGGTAACGTTGCTTTAAAAAAGCAACATTATCATCGCCCCATACAAAACTTAAATGTGGTGTTTTGTGAATAAAGTGCTCTGGGGATGGCAGCACGTTAAGTTCAACTAAACTGGCCCACAATTGTAATGATGTTTCGAAATTGGCATTGATGTTTAATGCTCTATCAATATTTATCGAGCCGTCTTCACTTTGCGGCGTGTAATTTAACTCACAATACCCAGCATGGCCTGTGCCTGCGTTGTTAAGCGCATCAGAGCTTTCTAGCGCAACATCAGAAAGCTGCTCAACCATTGTAATAGTGAGATCAGGATTTAATTGGTGTAGTAAAACACCAAGTGTTGCACTCATAATTCCACCACCTATGAGTAATATATCAACTTCATTTTTTTGCATAGCGCACATTATATTTCAATTATCTCTTAAAAGTTACATTCGTTTTTGTGCAGTTAATCTTAAATCTTATCAAACTGTTGAAAAATGAACAGGTTGTCGGAATTTGTTCATTACTTAAGTTAACTTTCTGATTAGTTTGCACGTGTTATATAAGCATAGCTTAGCTTTGCGGTTATTTACGTATCTGGCTCATTTCTTGCAAACAACCTTATGATAATGAGAACTTTATTCAAAAACTTGACTTTTTCAACACTGCAAATAGCAATCTTTGCGGTGTTGTTTTGCCTATGCGGCACATTAAAAGCGGCTACAAAAGAAGAGGCGGTCAAAGTAGGCGTTATCTACAATTTAACGAAATTTACGCTTTGGCCAGATGCTGCTGATATCTCAGAAACGTTTAACTTATGTGTGTATACAACATTATTGAATGATGGATTTGATGCACTAGAAGGTAAGACCGTTCTGACTAAACCATTACTTATTCAACATAATATTGATTTAAATAAGGTTCAAACTTGTCAGATGGTATTTATTGCTGATGATTATATCAATAACATGCAAACGATACTCAAAAAAGTTGAAAATCTACCGATATTAACTATTAGTGAAATTGACAGCTTTATTGATGAAGGCGGGATGGTCGGCTTAGTTAGAGATCAAAATCATGTTGGATTTGAGGTGAATTTGGCGTTAGTCAATATTGTGGGTTTAAAAATGCGCGCTCAGTTACTGAAGTTAGCTAAAAGAGTAAGAGATTTTAATTGATGCATTTATCGGCATAAATAAATTTAATTTTTTTAAATTAATAATAAGAATAAACAACAAGGTTAAGTATGAGAACTGGTTTAGAAAACAAATCATTAAGAGATAAATTAATTTTCACTTCTGTGGTTGTGACTGGCTTAGCTATTTTTATTGGGTTAATCATTTCTGCGGTTGAAGATGTGCGTTATTTAAGAGATAACCAAAATGCGCAGTTAACCTTGGTGGCTGAAGTGGTAGCTGCTGATACTGCGACGGCCTTACTTTTTAATGATCAAAGTGCTGCAAATAGTACACTAAGTCTGCTTAAACTCAATAAATCGATTCGTTCAGCCACTATTTTGGATGATAGTAATCAAATTTTTACAACTTATGCCTTTCAACTTAACCAAGTCAGTTCATTGGTGCAGTATTTTCCAGCATTGTCTAATATTGCTATTGATGTGCCAATTGAGTTTAATAATCAAAGAAAAGGGACTTTAAAAATCACGGCCGACATCACGCAATCATGGGAAGCTTTAATTGCGCAGTGGTTAGCTAAATTAGCAGTATTAAGTACGATTTTTTTAATCAGTTATTTAATCCTACGCAAAACGAGCCACTATGTATTAGCGCCAATAGAGCGTCTTGCAACAGCTATTCATGAGATTATTCAAAGTGGGGATTATTCTTTACGCGTTGATCAACAAACAACAGATGAGCTTGGCTTATTAACAAAAGAATTTAATGTAATGCTTGCTCAAATTGAAGATAGAGATAGCCAATTACAGCAGAGTAATGAGGCGTTGGCACAAGTTCAAGAGCCAGTAATGTTAAGAGATGCTGAATTAAGATGTGAATACGTCAATGCTGCATTTACTAAATTGTTTGGATATACATTAGAAGACTTGTATGGAAAAAAATTCTCATTACGTGTGAATGACCAACCTGGCTTGGAGTTGTCACAAGAGGAAAGCTATGCAATCGCAAGAGACCAAGGTGTGTTTCGTGGTGAAACATTACGTAAAACAAAAGATGGTAATGTATTGCCAATGCAGAGGCATATTAGCCCAATAAAAAATAAAGATGGTAATATAAAAGGCTATGTTACTGTATTAACTGACATATCTGAGAAGAAGCAAGCTGAAGAAATTATATGGCGGCAAGCAAACTTTGACGCTTTAACAGGGTTGCCAAATCGTTTTATGTTTATGCATAGGCTTAAAGATGAAGTTTCAAAAATTAAGCGTGCAAAACTACCATTAGCGTTGATGTTTCTCGATCTTGATCACTTCAAAGAAGTCAATGATACATTAGGCCATGATATGGGAGATGAGTTATTGAAGCAGGCTGCCTCTAGGATTATTAGCTGTTTGCGCGGAACAGATATGGTCGGTTACATGGATACGATGAGTCATGAAAATGTGGCGCGTTTAGGGGGAGATGAATTTACGGTAATTTTGAACGATTTAAAAGACGAAAACGCTGCGGACATTGTAGCCAAGAGAATATTAGAAAAACTAGCACAGCCATTTCATCTTGGCACCGATATTGCCCATATATCAGCGAGTATTGGTTTTGTTGAAACCTATCCCAATGAGTCCATCGATGCAGATAGTTTAATTAAATATGCAGATATCGCAATGTACGAGTCTAAACAGCAAGGTCGAAACCGTTATAGCAAATTTAATCAAGTAATGCTTCATAAAGCGCAAAAAAGAAGAACGCTAATCAATGACATTCATAACGCTTTAAAAAATCAAGAATTTCATGTGGTTTATCAGCCAATACTAGATATTAAAACAAATGCGCTTATCAAAGCTGAAGCTTTGATAAGATGGCATCACCCAGTTGAAGGCATAGTGAATCCTGATGACTTTATTTCGGCTGCTGAAGATGCAGGTTTAATTGTTGAGATTGGTGATTGGGTTTTTAAACAAGTAGTCAATCAAGCTGCTATTTGGTGTCAATCAATTCATCAAGACTTTCAAATAAGTCTCAATATGTCTCCTGTACAATTAAATACGACAGATGAGCAGAAATTAAATTGGTTTGAATATTTAAATCAGCACAATTTATCTGGCAAAAGTGTCATCATTGAAATTACAGAAGGTGTATTTTTAAATAAGAATAAAACAGTTTCTGATCGCATTACAGCATTACGCGATGCTGGAATGCAATTTTCTTTAGATGATTTTGGTACGGGTTATTCTTCACTTTCCTATTTACAAAAAATGGACATTGATTTTATTAAAATTGATCAATCTTTTGTCAAAAATCTGTCTAAGAATGCAGAAGATAAAATCTTATGTGAAGCAATGATTGCCATGGCGCATAAGTTGAACATTAAAGTTGTTGCAGAGGGTGTTGAGTCTCAGGATCAGTTAGATATTTTAAATCATGCTGGATGTGACTTTGTTCAAGGCTTTCTGGTTGCAAAACCTTTATCAAGTAAGGCATTTGAACGCTTTTATGCAAAGAGCAGTAATAACCTTTTAATAGCATAAAACGAGCATATTTTTGGAAGTATTTAGTTCCGACTACCCCATGCTTCATTCAGAATTTTAACTTTACGATCTAAATCAACTTTGGATTCATCTAATTTACTCTTTGCAGTTGCTTGCTCAGATATTAACTGTTCAAGTTTTTTTTGCTCTTCGGCTACTCGTTTTTGCTGCTGGGTTAAGCGTGTGGAAATGTTTTTATAGTTTGACTTGTTGTCATTAAACGTTTCACGTGCTTCATATGCATCACGTTGCGCATTACTGATATCTTTTGCGATTGCAATAGGTACTGTGAACAATAGAGCTGTGATTACAAGGTAATATTGAACACTAAAATTGTTTGATTGCATCGACCCCATCTTTTTTTATTCCTCATTAATATTCAAGACAAAGTATACATCTATTTATGGCTCAACAATTCGGATAAAACTGAGAGCTGGATTTTTCATCTTCTAATTGGCAGCTAAATCCGCAAAGCGAAAGATCATCAATATTTTCCATGCTAGCTTAGTCGATCATAAGCTTTCATTAAAGCTACAAGTTCGAGCTCTATTTGGTGACGATATTGCAATTTTAATAAATAATTTGATTATAAAAAACCCCTGAATTTAGAGGTTTTGTTTAATTTAAAAACTATTCATAACCAATTTGGTAAGTTTCGTAAGTTACTTCAACAATCTTTCCAGTTGTAGCATCAACCTCTACTTTAATCTCTTCATTGTCAGCCTCTAAAATATCAATTTCATAAGAGGCATCACCATTTTCCTCAAGCTCGTATTCAACTTCAATTACAGTACCTGAGTGAGCAGCTAAGGCAATTTCTTTGGCTTGCGCTTCAGTTATTTTTGCAAGTGCTACAAATCTTGGATCATCTTTTTTTACTTCTTCTTCAGTCTCGGTTATTTTAGCGTCCTTAACTCTGCACTCAATTTCCCATGCTTTGCCCTCTAGTGTTCTAACATCAAACTCATAAACTGGGATTCTTTTCTCAGTTTTATATTCTAGTTTAACCACCTTGCCATCATGCATTTTAAAAACTTTATCAAGACACTTGCTTAACGTATCATAAACTTCCGGTTTAAAATTCTTGTGTAAGTAATCATGCTTATCTTCGTAATCAAACTCATGCCCCATCTCTGCATAAGCAGAAGTCGAAGCTAATGTTATTGCCAGCAAACCTGTACCAAAAAATAAACGTATCATTACAATCTCCAAATTAATATAAGAACTACGATTTTAGTATGAGAAATATTAAATAAAACATCAATATATCAATGAGTTATTGTTATATTTTTGTAACATTTGAGTAGGCTAGAATTTTAGATAAAAGTATAGTAATACTCCTGTTCTTGCTTTTGTCCGAATTGATGAACCAAATAAAACAAAGACTAGCCTATGAAGACAAAGCCACCTGTCAGATTTTGAGTACATTAGACTCGTTGGGCGTTGTCGTTCATATGCTATGACTTAGCTGCCGAGAAAGCAATTACATTAATTAAGCTGCAAACTGAGTATATGTAAGTTAACACATTTAAGCGTTAAAATGCATAAAGCTCAGTTTCATGATATTTCATCATTTATTCTTAATCAAACTGGTAATCGGTATATCCTCTTTTGCTTCTAAATTGTCTATTTAAGCGTTTGGAAGCTTTTTCCTCTATAGCTTCTTTCTCCTGAATGTAAGTCGCACCTTCCCATGCATCATTAGCGTTATACTGATCTTTGTTATTCACTGCTGGGTTACGATACCCACGACGACTATTGAATTTTAGCCTAGTAGCATTGTTAACATTTTCTGTTGCTGTACCAGCATCTGCAATATAGAAACCTTGTGGTTGCTCAGCATGAGCAGATATATTGATAAAAGCACTTATAAGTAAAGCAGTTAAGATTGATAATGTTTTCATTTTTGATTCTCCTTTAAGTTCATATTGACTTCTATATTTACGAAGCTCTGTTTCTATATTGCTTCATGATAGTTAGTATTATGTATTTAAATAAGTAAGAAAAACTCTACTATTAAGCCTAGTAAAAAATATGCCTTTCGGCATATACCAAACTACATACACTTTTGTTTAATACACTGGTACAGCTCGTGGTAATGGTTAAGTTTTTTAATGAAAATGATAGTTAAATGTAGGCTTTGCCTTAAAAAGTAGACACATTGCCTAACTTTCAATATCTGCTTTGTCTCCAGAAAACACATTCGTTTTAAAATAAAAAGGCTAGCTTAATAATAAGCTAGCCTTTAGTATTTATGGCTC
>CAYGSH010000044.1:0-17789 GCA_964352515.1 uncultured Methylophilaceae bacterium
TTGTTTTGCTTGCTTCATCACGCAGCCGTAAACTATTTTCACGCGCTTGTACTTGTGCTGCCAGATTCACATCCGCCATATATTGAAAGGCGTAATACCATTTCCAGTGAAAGCGGCCCGTCACTGGCGGTGTATTTGCCCATTGAGGGTAATATTCGTAAAACGGCGTTAAGGTATCGGTTTTGGGTAAATCCCAAGCGTTGTGAACAAGTTGGCGGTGTTGTAGCGCTATTTGACTACCTTCTTGTACGGGGTAACGATGGTGTAGCCAAAGCTGTGCAATATTTGGCAGTATGATACAAATGCATAACCAAATGCTGGCTAATAACATGGCATTAAAGTTGGCATTTTTTGCTTGGTTGCGCAGACTAACCATGGCGCAAATAGCCGTCCAAAACAAACTATAGAGCAAGGTAACAAAGGCAACATCAAACAGTGATGAGGTTTCAAGGCCAGCTATATTGGCAAAAAAGATGACGGGTAAAATAAAAGTAGCCAATACCAAAGCCCAGCGTAGCAGTATGCGCCTTGCCCAAAAGCGCGCAGTGCTTTTTATCATGGAGCCTAAAAAAATAGCGCGTTGTGCTTGAATTTCGCTGGCTTTAAGATCGTGCATGAAAGCAATGCAAATAAGCGGCATGAAAAATACTAACCAAAAGGCATAGTCAAACGCGCCTAGCATGACATATTCGGGGTGATGCGATTCACCATCGTATAGTTGACCTTGCAAGCCAAGTAAGCGAATACGTTGCACATAGGGGGTGACTAAGCGGTTACCAAGGGCAATAAAACTCCACTCGCTTGGGTGATGATAAACATGATGAAACACGTAGTAGCCAACATCGCCAGCGTCTATCTTGCCATCTTGATTGTGGCTACTTAATGCTTTCATTTGGCTGGCGTGCTGGCGCTGCTCTTCTAATTGACCATGTTGAATTTGCGCGCGTATATGTTGGATGTTCTGCCAGCCATTAAATAGACTAATACTACTTAACAATGTGCTAATGACCAGTAATAGCACAATGCTACGTTGTTTTAACAATAAGATTAACTCTTGTTTCATAGGCGATTAATGACCCTTGAAAGCAACCATAACGGCGCTAAAAACCATGCCAATAACACCAGTAATGCTGGAATGATAGTTGTTTTACTGACACTTAAATGGGATAAATGAATAGCTGGGCGGGGCGCATTTCCCCAAAAATCGGCTGAGACACGGGTGTTTTTATCATCATGCTGATGGACTTTTTCAGTATGAATTTGGTTAAGATATTGAATTAATTGATAACGGCGGTCTTCTGCTTGTGCTAAAAAAGCTAAGTGATGGGCTAAATCATTGCCACTACTCGCCATATGGATGTACTGCATTGCTAGCGCGGGGGTCAGCCACAGCCAAGTACGGATGCTGGCGTTTTGTTTTTGTAGTTGTGCATGATGTTGCGCTTGTTGTTCTCGATACACTTGCGTGGTTAAACGTTCACCTTCTTGCATGAGTAATCCATTGTAATTAACAGGCATGTCTTCCGTTTTGTCTACGCCATATTGCTTGAGCAGTTTAGCTTTGAACGCTTCAAAGTGCGGGTCATCTGGATTATGGCTGTCACCTATGCTTTTTAATTTTTCTTCGGCATGATATTCGGCCTCACTACGCGGTTGAGTAGGGTAAGTAATTTGTGCAGCATTGGCTAAGCCCTTTGGCACGAGCATACAAATGCAAACCCATAAAAAAAGCAAGGTTAATAGCGCGCCATGTGCTTGCCTACTTTGCCATGAAACCAATACCACTAGCCAGCACCAGCCAGCAATATAAATGATTTGTGCAATGAATAAAGTTGAGAGTCGAAGTAATGCTTGGTCGCTACTCCAAACCCAAATCAGGGTTAAAGTTGCTTGAATCAATAGAAGCAATGTCAACGGTATGAATAACGCCAGCCATTTTCCACATGCAATATGCCAAGCATTGGTGCCATTGCCGCGTAAATAGGCTAATGTACCTGTTATTTTTTCACTGGTAATACTGGCATAGCCAATCATGATTAAGCATAAAGGCATCCACCACTGTACTATCATGGCAGGCGTAATGAGTGGAAAGCGACCCAGGCTGGTTGCTTCTGTGGCTGGATTAAAGTTGGCACTGTTAAGGCGATGTGCTTCTAAATAAACCAAGTGTCCTGATTGATCGAGTATGCCAGGCTCAATTGCACTGAGTGGATGTATAGGCTTGGCAACAAAGTCACCATAGTGTGAAACCCGATGCGGATGGCGGTCTGGTTGCGATTGCCAATCTTGTTGGCTTTTTTGTGACACAGCAGCTACGGTGCGTGCGTGATCTTGCCAATGGTGGTGGGCAGAAAATGCGGCAATCACCCATAAAGTAATGAGGATGATTACCAATAGAAAGGGTGTGCGAGCACGCCAATAACGCAGCCATTCACTGCGCATGATGGCAATCACGGGTCTATAGCTCATGCGCTGCCTTGATATAAATGCGTTAAGCGATCTATCGTGAGCCTGGTTGGATCTAGAGTCACTGGTGTTAAATGGCCGTTTGATAACATCATTAACTGATCAGAAAATGCAATAGCCGATAAGATATCGTGAGTCACTACAAGTACGCCCAACCCATCGTTTTTACATTTCACAATCAGCTGGTTAAGCTCTTCTGTTGCCTGCGGATCTAAGCCTGAATTTGGTTCATCCATCAGTAGTAATTTAGCTTGTTTTGCTAATGCCAGCGCAAGCATGACTTTTTGCTTCATCCCCTTAGAGTATTCACTACAAGGCTTATGCCATGATTGCTGGTTTAAACCCACTTGGCTTAAGTGTGTTGCAATGACATTGTTGCTTATTTTGATATCAGCTAGACTTAAAAAATAGTTAATATTTTCTATGGCGGACAAATGCCCATAAACAGCTGCTTGTTCAGGTACATAAGCCAGTTGATGTCTTGCAAGTAAAGATTGGTTTTGCACTGGATGGCCAAAAATCTCTATTTCTCCATCCAAATGTGCGCTTTTGTCATTGAGGCCAAGAATACATTTAAGTAGCGTCGATTTGCCCGTGCCATTACTACCTAAAACAGAAACAACTTGACCGCTTTCTAGGGTCAAATTGATTGCATTTAGCACTTTTTTTTCATTAAATGCACAGGAAAACTGTGTGATTGCCAGTAGGCTCATGTCGCCCTTTTAAAAGTCTAGTGTTGCGGTTAACGTAAAGTTTCTGCCTGCACCAGGAGAATGTATAGTATCTATACCACTGTTGCCAAAATCAAATACGTACTCATAAAATTCATCAAAAATATTATTAGCTTGCAGGCTAAGTTTGCCCCAACTGGTGTTGTAATCGATATTTGCATTGGTCAGCGTATAAGCGCCAAACCTGCCGCCGACGTTCGCCTCGTTGACGTAATAAGCACCTTGGCTATCTACATGAACGCGTGCAACTAATTTATCACTATGGTTGTATTGTAACCCTAACGATGCCGTGTAATCTGGTATGCTTCGTAATTCATTGCCTTCAAATGCTTGACCTACAGTTGAGGTTTGAATGATTTCTGAAAACACTTTGGAGAAGTTACCCCAAATCATCCATTGTGCATTAATGGGTAAGTCAAAACTCGCATCAACCCCTTTTCGCTCTGTTTGGCCAACATTTTGTCCAGTACCATCAATCACCACAAACTCATCATCAGCATCTTGCTGCCAATAAGAAACACGGGTGTTTAGTTTCCCCCAATTACTTTTTAAGCCAAGTTCCCATCCATCGTTGATTGAAACATCACGTGCATTTGTATTGCCAGCTGTAAAAAGTTCTCCGCCAAAAGGATGTTGAAATGAACGGCCCCAGTTTGCAAATACCAATTGCTCATCGGTTAGATTTGCAAATACGTTAAACTTTGGTTGAACAATCGTATCAATATCTAAAATGTTTCTATCACTTGCAACATTATTTACAACAAAAGACCGATTAGTATTACCCGTTAATCTGTCGGCGCGTAATGCAGCATTCCAACGCAGCCATGATGTTGTTGTATTCTCTATTTTGGCAAAAGCACCTTGTGCTGTGAAATCAAAATCAAAATCACGACGGGTTTGAGTCCCTCTAAAGCGTTGCTCCAGCACATCCTGTTTCTCAATGTCGTAACCTGTTTCAAATAACCAGTTGGGGTTAATTTGCCAATTCAATTTTGCAATCAGTCCAGTTGAGTCTTGGTCATCAAAACGGTTTTCTATCTGAGCTTGCGCAGCAGAAAAACGTACACTGCGTTGACGTTCAAAGTTTTGCCAATAAGCCTTTATACTTAAATCGACATCATTATTAATAAAATAGTCATAATGTAGGCTGATGTGCTTAAACTCTTTTTCCCCACCATCATCTTGTGCGTAATCAGCAGAACTTCTCGGATTTCGTCTTGCTTCTTCTCTGGTTAAATAGCCAGGTGCTTCAAAAGCATTGTATTTACCGTACTTAGTGCTTAAAGCAAGTGAAGCTTTTTCAAAGTCATATTGCCAACGTCCCGATAAGGCAATTTTCTCAATATCGGTATTATCTCTATAGCCATTACCTGCACGATAGCCCATGGCATAGTTTTGGGTTAATGCGTCTGATTTTTCACCAAAGTAACCTTGTAACTCACGTGTATTAAAGCTAGCCACACTTGCTTGCAATAATTTTGCGCTATCTTTACGAGTCTCTACTTTGTAGTTGCCTGCAGTAGCAAATAAACCTGTGCTTGCATCACTAGTCCCTTTGTAGACTTGTATGCTTTGGATATTGGTTGGGAAAAGATAATCCATCTCGTTATAACCATTTTGCAAGTTAGATGGTATACCATCAACCAATAGCTTTGCATGTGGGGTTGTCCCGTCTCCCGCAAAACCACGGATTGAAATATCGGTATTGATAATGCCTTGGTTGTAGCGCGATAACACCACGCCTGGTGTTTTGGTATAGAGCTCTAGCGTATCAGTTACATGTTCATACTCTAGTTCGTCTCGCGTAATAACGTCAACTGAGCCTGCCAGTGACTTATCTTTTACAATTTCTTCTTGACTGCCAATAACAACGATAGAGTCTAATTCAACGGTGTCATTTGCTTGGCTAATTGTTGGGAGCGTGCCTATTAAGGCTAGGAATATGGGGTTTAGTGTCAATTTTTTGTTTATCATTTAATACTCTTTCATTACGATATTTATTTTAAGCGGCTTCAATTTCTTGTTCAATGACTTCCCATGAAGGGAAGGGGTCGTTGAATGTTCTCCAAATGTCCATACCTAGCGCTAGCTCTTCATCTGATAGTAAGCATGCATTAAATTCATCCTCTATACTTGCTTTGTCCATCTGCATACCAATGATAACTAGCTCTTGCTGTCTATCACCGAAAGGCTCTTCCCAGCGGGATTTGATGTGACTAAAACTCTCTTCATCCTCTGGCCAATGTTCGTTGGATGTCGCAACCCACCACATGCCAGCTAATTCGGTACGTGTTACCGAGCCAGCTTGTGACCAGCTGCCACAAAACTCAGGTCGTGAAGCGATCCAATATCGACCTTTAGACCGAATGACTCCTGGCCATTCGGTATTAAACCATTGCCATAGACGTTGTGGATGAAAAGGTTTGCGCGCGCGATAAACAAAACTACTGATGCCATACTCTTCCGTTTCTGGAAGATGCTCCCCACGCAATTCTTGCAACCAGCCTGGCGCTTCTGCTGCTTCATCAAAATCAAACAAGCCTGTGTTCATGATTCTGCCTAGCGGCACTTTGCCAAAACTGCTATGTATTATTTGTGCTCGTGGATTAAAGGTTTTAAGGATAGCTTCAAGTTGTGCGATTTCTTCGGTAGACATTAAATCTGTTTTATTCACAATGAGTACATCACAAAACTCAATTTGATCAACCAGCAAATCGACTACAGTGCGTTCGTCTTCTTCACCTAATGATTCCCCGCGAGCGCCAAGCATGTCTTGCGAACTGTAATCTTTTAAAAAGTTATAGCCATCGACCACTGTTACCATAGTATCTAATTGTGCAATATCGCCTAACGATGTGCCATCTTCATCGGTAAAGGTAAACGTCTCTGCAATGGGTAAGGGTTCTGAAATTCCAGTGGTTTCAATGAGTAAATAATCAAATCGTTTTTCTTTGGCTAGTCGAGTAATTTCCACCAATAAATCTTCTCGCAAGGTGCAGCAAATACAGCCATTACTCATTTCTACTAGTTTTTCTTCTTGACGAGAAAGTTCAGCGCCTCCTTCTCGTACTAATTGCGCATCGATATTTACTTCAGACATGTCGTTTACAATGACTGCGACGCGTTTGCCTTCTCGGTTATTCAGGATATGATTAAGTAGAGTCGTTTTACCTGCGCCTAAGAAGCCAGATAATACAGTTACGGGTAATTTTTTATTCACGAATTTTCCAATATATTAATAGGCAACTATGTTGCAAATCTATTTTATTTGGATTATATCGCTGAGATAATATAATTGCAACTGTGTTGCAATTTGTGATATAAATCTTAATTAAGCAAGTTTAAAAAAGCTGACTTATGTTAAGCGCTATGGAAAAACACTTGAATGCGTAAAATTACTTAGCACATTGATTGCAAACACCTTTTAGGTTAACTTCAATGGCTGAAATTTGATATTGCTTGATTATCTGATCAGGAATGTTGGACTCGAATTCGTGAATACAAATCACAGAACCACATTGCTCACATTGTAAATGTGCATGCGCATGGCCGTTGTCAAAAAGTTGTTTAACTGAAGAGGGTTTATATTGATTCGTTTTAACTTTACTGTTGGTTTGAAACTTCCAAGATCTGCTATCAGTTAAAATTTTATGCACCAACTGATTTTCGTGTAACCAGTCAAGCACACGGTAAATAGTAACCCGGTCAAACTCTTTATTACCTTCTAATAGGTTCAAAATTTCAGTATGACTGAGTGCTGTAGATGCATGTGAAATGGTTGCCAATACGGCAACTCTTGCTTTTGTCGGTCTAAGACCTGCATCTTTAATTAACTTTTCAGCTTTTTGCATGATTTATTATGAACTACAAGAGAGCATTGAACAACCGGCTTTTTGCCTTGCCCAGTCTGGGCGTTTTTGTTCAAATTGTTCCATGCCTACTTGTTGTGTGTATGGGTTTTTAAGTAACTCTAGTAAGGTCAGCAAGCGTTTGTTGTCCCCAGTTTCTGTCAGTAAATCAATCGCTTCTTGCGCCATATAGTTGCGTAGCACATAACGTGGGTTATGCGATTGCATTTTCTCTATGCGTTGCATTGGTGATAGTTTGCTTTGTTGGATTCTTTTGGCATAAGTATTGAGCCATAGCTGCACATCGCCACCAAACTGCTGAAAACCTGCTTCTGTGTAAAATGCTTCGCGAATTCTGTTAATGCTTGGTTGTGCTAAGTCTAATTCTGCTAGTTTGGTAAAAAACAAGGTCATATCCAATTCAGCACGTGTCATTAGCTCAAAGATACGGTTAACCAATTCGCCATCACTATCTTGCCAACCATCTAAGCCAAATTTGCCTGCTAGTGATTGCGTTAAATGTTTCATGTAAGTGTTATCAAAATGCGCGATTGCATCGGCTAAGCCTTCAGTGGTAGGTAAAATAGTTGCGAGCGCATCAGCCAAACGTTCCATATTCCAGCGAGCAATATCAGGTTGACGACCGAAGCAATAGCGCCTGCCTTGGGCGTCGGTAGTGTTGGGCGTCCATCCAGGGTCAAAGTTATCAATCCAGCCGTATGGGCCATAATCAATCGTGAGTCCAATAATGGAAAGATTATCAGTATTCATGACGCCATGGACAAAACCGACACGCATCCAATGTGCCATCAGAATAGCGGTGCGTTCGCAGATTTCTTCAAACCATGCCTCAATGAGTCCAGGTGATGGGTTGTGTTGATCTAGAGGCAAGCCAGTTGTCGGTAGCCATTTGCTAAAGTCTCTATCAATTGTGAAGCCGATAAAGCGTTTGAGTAAATCTAACTCACCGTTAATAGCCATGAGTTCAAAATGACCAGGACGGGTGAAGCTGGGCGCAACACGGCAAACAATCGCACCGGGTTCCATTTCAGGGTTGCCGTTGTAGAACATATCTCGCCTGACTAAATCGCCAGTGCTGACTAGACTTAATGCACGCGTGGTGGGTACGCCAAGATAATGCATGGCTTCTGAACATAAAAATTCACGTAAGCTAGAGCGTAACACAGCACGACCATCCGCCCTGCGCGAATAGGGCGTTTCACCTGCCCCTTTGAGTTGTAGCTCGAAGCGTTTGCCTTCGTGTACGAGTTCACCTAGTAAAATAGCGCGACCATCACCTAGTTGACCCGCCCAGTGACCAAACTGATGACCACCATATCGAGTGGCGTATGTCACCATGCCAGCAAGGGAGCCATTGCCGCCAAGTGTTTGAATAAGCTCAGGATCTTGCATATCTTCATTAGTTAGGCCCAACATATTAGCCACTGCTGAACTGAAGGCAAGTAGTTGTGGATTTTTCACAGGCGTTGGTTGAGCTATTGACCATAAAGCCTTTTTTACTTGCCGTTGATAGTTGTCTGTAACTGTGTCTCGAGGTAGCTCTCGGGTAAAACGGTTATCAAAGTTTAATGTTCGCATAGCTATTATTTTAGACGGATTATCGATGATAAGTTGCAATTTCTCACAGAAAATAAAGTGGCACTCATGTATCATTGCGACTATCCCTGCAATGAACGAGATGTATGAACGTATTTTACGAAGAAAGTGGCCAATTTAAAGCCGCGACAATTAAGTCTGAAAACCCTGGAAGCCTACAGGTTGAAGCGGCTTCAGGTAAGCGGTCTAAGATTAAAACAGCAAACGTATTGCTTAATTTTGATGAACCTCTAGATAGCTTTATTGCAGAAGCAGAAGCAGAAGCAGCAACATTAGATACGGATTTTTTATGGGAATGTTCAGAAGAAAAAGAGTTTGGCTTTGATGATCTGGCAAAGGCTTATTATGGAAATAATCCAAACAACGTGCAAATGGCTGCCATTGCTATAAAGATACATGCAGCACCGGTTTATTTTTATCGCAAGGGGAGAGGTCAGTATAAAGCCGCACCAGAAGAAACCTTAAAACTTGCTTTAGCTGCAGTTGAAAAAAAACGATTACAAACCTTGCAAATGGAAGCTTGGGTTGATCAGCTTAATAAAAATGAGTTGCCAGATGGTTTTGCTGAAAAAGCAGATCATTTGATTTACCAACCTGATAAAAATAGTTTGGAGTGGAAAGCGATTGAAGCATCTGCATCTGGTTCTGGTCGACTTGTCATCAAGGTAATGGCAGATGCTGGTTTAATTACCAACGCGCATGATTATCATCTTGGCGCGTTCTTGCGAGAGATGTTTAAAGAGGGGACGGATTTTCCGGCACATGAGGATATTAGCCGTTATTTAGAATCCGTATTGACTGATTTGCCGATGGCAGCAATTGAAGCATTTAGCATTGATGATGCAACAACCAATGAGATTGATGATGCCTTTAGCTTAATCGCATTAGCGAATGGTAATCAGCGCGTTGGTATTCATATTGCAGTGCCAGCGCTAGCAGTGATGCCAGAGAGTGATTTAGATAAGGTGGTATTAGATCGACTGTCTACTGTATATATGCCGGGTAATAAAGTTACGATGTTACCGGAGGCCGTGGTTCGTCCATTCAGTTTAGATGAGGGAAAAGTGAAGCCAGCTTTGAGTTTGTATTGTGAAGTAGCTCCTGATTTCACAATTGTGAACAATGAGACCAAAGTGGAGTTGATTAAGGTGAAAGCCAATTTAAGACACGATAGCTTAGGGCCTTACTTTAATGAAAACACGCTTGATATTGATAGCGGTCATCCACTATGGGCAGAGTTGAAATTTTTACATGATTTTGCTGAATTTTTAGAAAAAGCGCGTGGAAAATATGACCCTAATCGTACACCACAAATTGATTACAACTTTTATGTCAAAGATGGCATTGTTGACATTGTTGCACGTGAGCGTGGATCGCCGATGGATAAGTTGGTAGCAGAGTTGATGATTTACGCAAATGGTACTTGGGGAGGTTTGTTAAAGCAGAATGGTTTACCCGGTATTTATCGTGCTCAAACGGGCGGTAAGGTCTTTATGACTACAGAAGCCACGCAGCACCAAGGAATGGGTTTGGAACAGTACGCTTGGTGCACGTCACCGCTGCGCCGAGCGGTGGACTTAATTAATCAAAGGCAAATTCTTGCTCTGTTGAACGGGCAAGAAGCACCATATCAGCCTGAAGATAAACAGTTGCAAACCATCATGCGAAACTTTGATCAAACGTATCAGGCCTATAGCGATTTTCAGACACGTATGGAGCGATATTGGTGTTTGCAATACTTGATTCAAGAAAAGTTAACAGAAGTAACTGCTGTAGTTTGGCGTGAGGATTTAGTGCGTATTGAGGGTATGTTTTTTATCACTAAAGTGTCCAGTTTGCCAGAGCTTAAAGTGGGTACTAAAGTGCGCTTAGACATTAAACAGATAGATACTTTATTAATTGAATTACATTGTAAGTTTAAAGAAGTAGTAGCAGAAACTGTAGAAGTAGAAGAGGGGATTTAAATGCGATTGTTTAATCGTAAAGTGCATAAAAGCGTTGCCGAAGACAATGTGGTTGAAGTGACAGAATTGGACGGTATTCGTCAATTACATTTGGGTTCCAAAACAGTGCAGAGTGGCATGTTGGTGAAGTCACCGATAGTGTTAGTCTTTAATTACTCCCGCGCATTGATGTATTTTTTGCTATTTTCTGACAATATTAACAATCTACTTATGATTGGATTAGGCGGTGGGTCAGTTACTAAGTATATTCATGAATATTGCCCAACGATTAAGCAAACCGTTGTTGAGATAAATCAACAGGTGATTGATATTGCTAAAACCCATTTTTATTTACCAGAGAATGATGACAAGTTAAATGTTATTAAGGGCGATGGGCTGCACTACTTAGAAAATAACCCGTTGAGTCATGATTGTTTAATCATTGATGGGTTTGATGCGGATGGCATACCAGAAGGATTCTGTACCCCTGATTTTTTTGATATGTGCTTTGACGTTCTCAAGGATAATGGAATTTTTCTCATTAACTTATGGGGTTCGGATAAGAACTATGATATTTATTTGCAACGCATAGAACAAACATTCTTAGGCCGCGTATTAGCATTACCGACGGGTAAGCCTGGCAATATTATTGTGTTTGCTTTTAAAGACCCAATCAAAGTAACTGAGAAAAAAATCAGAGAGCGTGCGCTTAAATTAAACCACAATCATATTATCAACTTTACCGAATTTTTGGACAAACTGCATGAGCAGAATGGTTACCAAAAAATGTACTCACTATTGGAATCATTATGAATCAACAGTTTTTTGCAACATGTCCTCGTGGACTTGAGGCATTGCTTGTTAAAGAGCTACAAACAAGTGGCGCTAAAAATATTAAACAAACCGATGGTGGTGTGGCGTTTTTAGGAGATATTGCTGTTTGTTACAGTATTAATCTGCATTCCCGTATTGCAACGAGGGTGCTTTGGCAGGTTGGGCGTGGCGAATATGCAAATGAAGAAGATTTATTTCAAGCAGCTTATCAATTGAACTGGCCCAATTGGTTTGATGTGAAACACGACTTTATGGTGAAAGTTACAGGGGTGAAATGTCCGTTGAAAAGCCTAGAATTTGCAACACTCAAGATCAAAGATGCTATTTGTGATAAGTTTAGATTGAAAGTGGGCAGCCGACCTTATATTGATACTAAAAAACCAGCTGTACGTGTGCATGCCTATTTAACAGCAGAACATTACATATTTTATGTTGATACATCAGGTGATGCTCTTTATCAGCGAGGTAATCGAAAGGGAAGCATAGAAGCACCATTAAGAGAAAACTTGGCTGCTGGGGTATTGCAACTTAGTGGTTGGCAGGTTGGGCAGCCTTTATTAGACCCTATGTGTGGTAGCGGAACATTTCTATTAGAAGCAGTAATGATGGCACTAAATATTGCTCCAGGTTTAAATCGAGGGTTTGGTTTTGAACGTTTAAAAAACTTTGAATCAGATGTATGGAAGAAAGTAAAAAACGCTGCACAAAAAAACGTTAAACCTGTTACTTTTCAAAAAATTTACGGCAGTGATATTGATTTACGAGCCGTGCGCATCTCAAAACGTAATTTAGAAGAGGCTGGGTTTTTAGATGCAGTGCAATTATCACAATTTGATATTAATGATGTGCCACCACCGGCTGATAGTGGTGTGTTAGTGGCAAACCCACCTTACGGTGTCCGTATTGGCGAAGATGAAGTGCTGACGGCGCTTTATCCTAAGTTAGGAGAAACTTTAAAAAGGAAGTTCGCAGGTTGGAATACTTACTTTTTAACAAATGACTTGCGTATGCCAAAGTTGATGCGATTATCACCAAGTAAAAAAACACCTTTATTTAACGGCCCATTAGAGTGCCGACTTTTTGAAATTAAAATGGTGGCTGGTAGTAACCGCAAGGAGAAAACGCCCATTAATTTAACTAATGAATAACCATCAATTAAACTGACATATAAAGACGTAAAACCATTATGAAACCAGACTCTATCGATGCAATTAAGGCGCGTATTAATCAATTTGTGGAAGACCGTGATTGGTCTCAGTTTCATTCTCCTAAGAATCTTGCTATGGCGATGATTGTAGAGGCTGCGGAATTGGTTGAACATTTTCAATGGATGACCGAGCAAGAGAGCGAAAATATAGATCAAGAAAAAAAAGAACAAATTGGTCACGAGCTTTCAGATACTTTTGTTTACTTACTGCGGATTGCTGAAGTTTGTGAGATTGATTTAATTGATGCGGTGAATAAGAAGATTGAATTAAACGAAAAAAAATATCCAATTGATAAAGCAAAAGGAAGTAACGCAAAATACACAGAGTATGAATAAATGTTTTGTCCATCTATAGGAAATACAAATGGAAAATACTATTAACTCGCCAGTGACGGAGTTGTTGCAAAATAATGGTATTGATTTCACCTTGATTGAAATTCCACTGAGTGAAGATAAAAAGCCAATACGTCATTTAGAAGCCTTACTGTCGAGTAATGCCTTAGATCCAAACTCTATTGTGAGAAGTGTATTGTTTCGTGGTGGTTCAGATCAATTTTATCTACTGGCTGCTGCTGGCGAAGGCCGTGCCGACTGGGGTATATTACGTAAGCACTTGGGAGAGCGAAAGTTACGAATGGCTGAGTACGACGAGGTGCCAGAAGCAACGGGCTATGTTGTCGGTGCTGTTCCACCGATTGCATTGCCAAATAGTATGCCTGTTTTAGTTGATACCAGCGTAAATAAATATGAAACTGTTGTAATTGGTAGTGGTGTGCTTGGATATGCATTGGCACTTAAGCGTGATGATTTGCTTAAGTTGTTAGGGGATTCAGAGCAGGGTGTTTTTGTAAAAGAGGCTTAATTTTGGGTCAAACCAATAATAAAGCCCAGCATTGCTGGGCTTTATTGTAGATGACTGAGTTTTTAAGCTAAGGCAGCGATTGCAGTATCATAGTTTGGTTCTTGCGTAATTTCTTGAACGAGTTCAATGTATTTAACAATATCGTTTTCATCTAAAACAATGACTGCACGAGCAGCTAAACCAGCGAGCTTGCTACTAAATAGCAATACCCCATAGTTCATTAAGAAATCACGACCGCGCATAGTTGATAGATTAACCACATTTTCAATACCTTCGGCAGCGCAAAAACGTTTTTGTGCAAATGGTAGGTCTGCAGAAATATTAATCACAACAGTATTGCTCATAGTGCTTGCACGTTTGTTAAACTCTCTAACAGAGCTTGCACATGTCGGCGTATCAACGCTTGGGAATAAATTAAGTACTTTACGTTTTCCTGCAAAAGCATCTAATGTGACATCTGCTAAATTAGAGTCAACTAATGTAAAGTTAGGTGCTGTGCTCCCAATTTGCGGTAAGTTCCCTGCGACATCGACAGGATTGCCTTTAAGTGTAACGGAACTGGACATTATCCCCTCCTTTTTTGATTGTTAAGTTTGATATAGCATCATAAAACAAAAAGCACCTAATGTGCAGGTGCTTTTTCTAAAATCGTTAAATAATAAAATTCAATTAAATTGCTTCGCTCAAATAACCAATTGTCATGGTCTGATTATGTAAGACACTGTCCGTGGTATTTGGTCTTGGGGCAATTTCACCATAAGAATAGAATCCAGCCACACTTGTCTGAGGGCCGAGTATCTGTTGAACTAGTTTTACTTCATCTACCACTTGTTCCGCCATAACTCCTTTACGACCAACACAACTTACACAAAGCGCCAAACCAGGTTGATTAGTTTTGTGTGCATCCAACCCATCCAAAACTAAATTAGCTGCAGCACCTGCACCTTCGACTAATCTGTCATGGTTGGTTTGGCATAAGCGTACTGTCTCCCCTTCTTCCACGTTTCCAGCAAAAGTTAAACTATTTTCTTTTGTGTCTATTGCAAGCAGCGTACGAATTTTTTCAACATCACGTTTGCCTTCTTCAATAATTGCTAATGGAAATTTTAGGCCACTGCCCGGTAAGCCTTTAGAGAAGGCGGCGCCAATATACATTTGGTAAAGTGATAATGCAGGTTTGCCATCAAGCTCATAAACAACGTTTTTAATCGATTTTGTCACTTTACGTGGTGGGCCATAAGGTCTCCATCCCCCCAGTGCGCCGCTAGCGGTAATCAATGCATCGCCATATAACCCAACAGCAATGACCATGCGATCAGAAATAGTGTCATTAAAGATTTGCAGTGTTTTAATAAATGCACCACCATCGCCTGCTAGTCCACCAATAATAGGTATATCACCTAAAACAGACTGGAAGCCACTGATTAACTCTGATCCATTAACATTTAAGCCATCTGAAATAACAAGCACAGTGCGTAATGTATCCGCTTTTAATTGTTTGGCTAGGTTTACAGCTGTTTCAAATGAGTCTTGCATGTTGGAGGATTTGCTTTGCGCAACCCGTTGAATGACTTTTTGCCACTGAATCGCAGTGATTTGAATGCTGTCATCAAATACCCCACTAGGGCTAATTTCACCTGATGTAGTGCACCCAATGATTTGTGCAGTTGGATAACGCTTTTTAAGTTCACCTTGAAGCTTACCTTCATTAAATCTTTTTACAGAACTAAAGACGAGTACTAAATTAGCACTTGTAAGTGGTGATGCCCCTGATAAATCTTTTAATGTTGATTTTGAATCTATTGACTCTTGAACAATAATCATTTTTTATTTATCCCTAATCTTGGAAAGATATTTTGAATGTTTCATCTTAATAAATCGGTTATCAATCATTTAAATTTACAATTGCTTGTGGCTTTAAAAAGTGTCGTTTTTATGTCTTATTATTAAAGTGCATTATCATAAATATCAGCTAAAGCATTGCAATGTATTGCAAAGTATTACAATATGCGTATTATTAGTAAAGCATTTTTGTTGCTTTGTGGCAAATTTAAATACTGTTTTTGTCCGCAAATCAACAAAAATGTAACAAAGTCTAACTATTTGTAACAATTTTGATTTAAAGGGGAATGTCATTGGCTCAAGCGGATGTGACTGGTACAAAAGTTATGGTCATTGATGATAGTAATACTATTCGTCGCAGTGCCGAGTTATTTCTCAAAGCGGCGGGCTGTGAAGTGATATTAGCAGAAGATGGGTTTGATGCATTAGGTAAAATTGCTGATCAGCATCCTGATGTGATTTTTGTTGACATTATGATGCCAAGGCTTGATGGGTATCAAACTTGTACGCTGATTAAGCGTAATAATCGGTTTAATAAAACGCCAGTGATTATGTTATCCAGTAAAGATGGCTTGTTTGATAGGGCGCGTGGACGAATGGCTGGATCAGATCAGTATTTAACTAAACCTTTTACGCAAGAAAGTTTAGTTGAGGCAGTTAATTTATATGCTAAAAAATAAATTTTTAGTAAATGAGCAGTTGCGAAGTATTTAGGAGGATTAAATGGCAATAGAAAAAATATTAATTGTAGATGACTCTACAACAGATCGTTTTTATTTAACTGAATTGTTAGAAAGCGATGGCTTTCAAGTTGTCGCTTTAGAAAGTGGTGAGGCATGCGTTGAAAAAGCTGCAGAAATTAAACCTGATTTAATTATTATGGATATCATTATGACGGGTCTAAGTGGCTTTCAAGCAACAAGGACCCTAAGTAAAGATCCAGCAACCTCTAACATTCCAATTATTTTGTGTTCAGGTAAGTTGCAGGTGACAGATCATACTTGGGCTGCAAAAATGGGCGCCAAAAATTGCATTCAAAAGCCAATTTCGATTGGTGAGCTTAAAGAAATGATTGCTAAACTATAGTGACAATGAAGCGATAGCGTTATGGCAGAAAAAGTCAAATTAAGAGATTATCAGAAAAGTATTTTAGATCGTCTGGATCTCGTTAGAACTGATTCAAGTAGTGTGGTGAATAGCTATTTGGGGGTGCAGATAGGTGGTAAAAATGTATTGGTGAATTTGCTTGATATCAGTGAAACACTAGTCGTAAGCGACATTTATCCAGTACCTTTAGTTAAGTCATGGTTTCTTGGTATGTCAAATGTGCGAGGTGTTTTATATGCAATCAATGATGTTGGGCAGTTGTTAGTCGGCCAAGCAACTGGGATATCATCTGATACCAGAATGCTATTAATTAACAATAGCATTGCCTCAAATATTGGCATATTGGCTGAAAAGCTTATTGGTTTACGTCAGTTGGAAATGTTTAAACCTAAAGAGGGCACATTTGAAGATAGTGTGTGTTTTAAGCCGAATGTATTAAGCGATGATAATAATAATGATTGGTATATGCTTGATTGTGAAAAGTTGATCAATTCAAAAGAATTTCAAACCCCTTATGCAACGTAAAAGGGTTATTTGTAATAAAACAAGATTACTCAATAATAATACTTAATAAAGCTTGGTGAATTATTGGATATTAAGCTAAAGGAAATAATATGGCAGCATTTCAGGATTTGATTGGAAAGTTTACAAGTAAGTTAAAAAGTGTTTTTAGCCGAAAAAAAGCAAGTGCGAGCGTGAATGAGGGAGGCAGTAATCTCATTCAAATTGTGACGCCAATTATCGGTCTGATTATCTTTGTGGTGGTGGCTTATTATGCAATTACACAGTTAACAGTTAATGGTCCTGTTTTTAATGAAATTAAGAAAACAGATGATTTGCGAGCAGATATGCTACCTCCTCCTTTATTTATGGTTGAGCCTTACGCATTGTCACAGAATATGCACTTGGCTTTAGTAGATGGTAATGCTGATAGGATCGAACTTCTTAAAAAACGTTTTAATCTCAATAGGGAAGAGTATAAAAAAAGTGTAAATCGCTGGAATAGTACAGAACTTCCAAAATCGTTGATTGGTTCATATAAAGCAGTTGTTTCTTCTGGTGAAAACTTCTTTTCAATATATGAGGATCAGTTTCTACCAGCACTAAAATCAGGTTTTGTAGGAACTTCATCAAGAACTTTATCTGAATTAGAAAAAGCCTATGTAGTTAACAACGAATTAGTCATTTCTTTCGTAAGAAATCTTGAAGAGGAAAGCCAGCGAGTAGCATTTTCTGCTAAAAACTTACTTAAAAACTTTTTAATCGGTTTAGGGTTATTAGCAGCCGTTATTGCGCTTGCCATTTATTTTATTAGTAAACGACAAGTTGCAG
>CAYGSH010000045.1:0-16850 GCA_964352515.1 uncultured Methylophilaceae bacterium
AAACCCCTAGCTCTTCCATAATGGAAGCAAAGCGCATGGTGTCTTCTTGAACTCTTTGTGAGGACCCCTCAATATGCCGTACTTTAGCCCATTTTGATACATAAAAATCATTCATTGCTGTACGCCAACGAAAGATAAAATGACTCACAAAAAAACGTGTAAGCACAAATAAAAGGATAGCGACAAATGCGATTTCAGCAAATTGAAGAATTAATCCATACAATTGGGGTGATGTGACGGTAGACTGTGGAGTAAGCGCATTTTGTACGGCATCAAAAAAAGGCCTGCGCCAATTATTAATGGCAACAGATACTTGAACAGAAAAATAGGTTGAAAACAAAATAAGGCCAGAGCCAAAAATAGACCAACTTAGCCAAAAGTTAGGTTTTAACTGAAACCAGAATAACGCAAATAAACCAAGGGCAATGGCGTAGTACAGATAAAACAGGATAAAAGAATTGGTGATGAAATGGCCAATCCCAATGACTGGCTCAGTGTTCGATAGATCTAATCCAAGCAGGTTTCCAATTTGCGTATTAAACATATACCAGACAAATATTGAAAGCGTTGACCAAACAACAACAGAAGCCCAAAACCAACGTGAATCAGGAAAAAAAGATTTAAACATTTTATAATTCAATCAAACGGAAAGTTAATTGACAGTAGTGTATGTGCTAAGGTTCGATTGTGCAATTAGCATATCAGCAAACCTTTATGATTGTTTATTGTCGTATACCATTAACAATGGATAAAAAGGAGTTTTTTCTATGAGTCGTTGCTTATTATTGCTAGTAATATTTAGCATATACACACCAGCAATATTTGCTAGACCCAGCTTCGCCGACACTTTGGCATTGAGTCACTCTGTTGTGATGATTACGACTGAATTGCCGAATGGGCAAAATGGACGTGGTTCTGGCGTGGTTGTGAGTAAGGATTATGTGGCAACAAATTGCCATGTCATTGCTAATGCAAAAGGCGCGAATGTTGCAAAATTTAGAGATGCTTATCAACCAACTGCAATAAAAGCCGATTGGAAGCGGGATTTATGTTTACTCAAGTTTGATGGTTTGCCGTTTGAGCCCGTTTCAATGCGTGACAGCACAACATTGCAATATGAGGAACCTGTATTTAGTTTAGGCTTTCCAATTGGTCAAAACGTGCCTCAACCCTCCTATGGTGAAGTGAAAGCAACTTATCCTTATCAAGATAGTTTGATTATTCGATCAAATGCAGCCTTTGGTTTGGGCTCGAGTGGCGGTGCACTATTTGATGAAAAACTTAACTTAATTGGGATAACGACTTTTAAAAGTCCTGGTACAAAAGCTTATTTCTATCACTTGCCAGTTGAATGGATCAAAACCCTGATTAATGCACCTGAAACGTTTAGTTTGGCAACAAATGAAATTCCGTTTTGGGCATTGCCTTTAGAAGAAAGGCCAGCGTTTATGCGAGTGGTGATTCCTTATCAAAATCAAGAGTGGGAATCGTTAAAAATAATTGCTCATCAATGGACTAAAGATGAACCAAAGTCTGCTGATGCCTGGTATTACTTAGGTGTGGCAGAAGAAGGTTTAGGTGAGCTCGTTCAAGCTAAAACACATCTCAACAAAGCGGTGATGATAAATGGGCGTGAATTAGATGCAATGATAGCGCTTTCTAGGCTTGCCTATCTAGATAAAGATTTAAACACTTTGGCCGCATTAGAGGCACCAGTACGTGCACTTGATACTGATAATGCTGATACTATAGCCAATCAACTGCGTGAACTGAATGAAAAAAATCAAACTAATTAATCATGATTCTGTATTATCAATGTTGATTGCCAATTCACAATAATATTGAAAGAGACCAGAAATGGGAATAAACGTTAAAAGTAATGCAGCATTAACTTCATTAGAAGATATGGTGGCCAATACTTGTTTTTGCAAATTAAGAGAGCGCTGCGAAGATAAAGATGGAAAAGATTGTATGCGGCATCGAAATATTGTTGCGGAATTTATGGCGGATAAGCATCAAAAAAAGTTAAATAATGGATAGGTTTTTTTATGGAAAACGAAGATAAAATTGTGCAGTTATTAGAACTAAACAATTCAAAACTGACTGAAATTAACGCCAATATGCTTAAAGTGTTTTGGATTGTTGCAATATTTGCGTTGTTATATTTTGGCCTGATGCTTTATTTATTGTTTATTCAATAGTTGAATAAGATGAGACGATTGTTAATCAGCCTTTTTGTATTTTTGTTTGCAGGAGTAGCCATGGCAATAGAAGAACCAAAATACAATGTGATTGAACAGTCAGGTGATTTTGAATTGCGCGAGTATGCCCCAAAAATTATTGCAGAAACAGTTGTCAGTGGTGATTTGGATGATGCTTCAAGTGCCGGCTTTAAACGAATTGCAGACTATATTTTTGGCAATAACACAGCCTCAGCTGGCGGCAATGAAAAAATTAGTATGACTGCACCAGTAACCATGGAGGCCAAGTCAGAAAAAATGAGTATGACCGCTCCGGTAACCATGGAAAAAAAAGACGGCAAGTGGCGCATGGATTTTGTGATGCCTAGCCAATATACCATGCAGACATTACCTAAACCAAATAACCCTGATGTGAGATTACGTGAAGTACCCAGTCAACAATATGCGGTTATTCGATTCTCTTGGTTTGCTGGTGATGAGAAAGTGGCCAAAAAAACTTCTGAGTTACTCGCTTGGATGAAAGAGAAAAATATTACCCCAAAAGGGTCGCCAGAATTGGCTAGATACAACCCACCATGGACGCCTCCATTTATGCGCCGTAATGAAGTAATGATTGCATACTGATATACTTAATTTTTTAAATACATCAATGTCATGTATATTTGTGCTTTGTTACCTTTAGTTATATTTTCAATATGTTGACGCCAATAACCGATATTCATTTAGTTTCAGAAGCTATTCGCGATGCAGTTGCGCCTGTATTTTTACTGACAGGTATTGGCTCCATCTTAAATGTCATGGTTGGGCGGTTAGCACGTGCGATTGATCGTGCACGTATGGTGAACGATTTAATACCTGAAAAACGCCAGCAGCATAAAGAAGAGCTTAACTTGACTATTCGGCGTATTAAATGGCTCAGACGAGCAATTGGTATTGCAACGCTAGGCGCATTGTTAGTGTGTGTTTCAATTGCAAGCTTGTTTATCTCTGTAGAATCAGGCTTCAATATATCCCATATGGTCTTACTGAGTTTTATATCCTCAATGGGAGCTATTATTGTGTCATTGCTATGCTTTTTAAGAGAAATATTGCTGACTTCTAATGAGGCTATTGTCTCTAGTTATTTAGATTAAAAACCGCCATTTTAGGTTGCACCATATCATGCATGGTGTATCCAATGCCGCCAATGCCATAACCTGAATGTTTACGCCCTGCAAACGGCATCCAATCGACTCTAAAAGCAGTATGATCATTTACCATGACAGCCGTCGCATCGATATGGTTTATACAGTAATTGGCTACAGTTAAATCATTGGTATAAACTGCAGCTTGGAATGCGTAATCAAGACTATTAGCGGTATTGATGGCTTCATCAATGTCGATGTAGTCATATAAGCAAACAACTGGACCAAAAATTTCCATTTGCGATACTTTGGCATCTTTGGGAGGATTGCGTAATACAGTAGGTGCATAAGTTGTATCACTCAACTTATGACCGCCTGTCAGTAATGCTGCACCTGCCTGAATAGCTTCTTGTACCCATGCGTCGACTCGATCAACTTCTTTTGGCAAAATAAGCGGGCCAACCTCTGTCGTGTTGTTAGTTGGATCGCCGACTATCAGTTTTGCAACAGCATCTGTTAATTGTTTTGCAACAGTATCGATGATGGTGTGATGAACAAATATACGTTGTGTTGAAACACATACTTGTCCTGCATGATAAAACCCTGCTTTAAGCAAGGATGGGATGGTTTTGCTTAGGTCGGCAGTCTGGTCAACAATTGCAGGTGCAACGCCGCCATGCTCTAATGCACACCTTACACCTGGGGCTAGTTTACTTTTTAACCACCAACCTACTTTGGCTGACCCAATAAAGCTAAAAAAGCTAATTTGCGTACTTGTGACCAATGCTTCTGCTACATCATTATCACACACACAAATTTGGCACCAGCCTTTGGGGAGCCCTGCTTGATGAACAAGTTCAACAAAACGATGACAATTGAGAGGCGTCATGTGTGAGGGTTTAATAATCACAGGACAGCCAACAGCTATAGCAGGTACTACTTGATGCACGATGAGGTTGAGCGGATGGTTAAACGCACTCACAGCAACCACAACACCAATAGGTTCATAAACCGTGTGCGCTATTCTTCCAACAGATGCTACCGTATGGCCCATGGGGATTTCTTCACCACGCATGACATGACTGAGTTCTTTAACCGCCAGCAAAATGCCATCCACTGCACGTGCAACTTCAACGCGAGCATCCAAAATCGGTTTACCCCCTTCTTGCGCGATGAGCATCGCAAAATCTTCTGATTCGGCTTCTACTAAATTTGCAAGTTTTTTGAGGATGGTTGAACGTTGATGATGTGCCAACCAAGCTGCTTTATTTTTATGTAGGTTGGCAGCTGTTTCCAGCATGTTGTTAGCTTCATCCAATTGATGCATGGGTAATACCTGAATTGTTTCTCCATTAAAAGGAGATGCAATGGTTAATAATGGTGGATGTAATGTTTCCATTAAACCAAACAAGCCCGTTGTCTAAGCTCATCAATCAATACTTTTGTATTTTCTGAATAATCGACTGGTAATTCAATGAGATGAACGCCCCCTTGTTCATAGCATTGTTCAACCAATGGGATAAAACTTTCGCAATTTTCAACACGATGGCCAGTAGCACCATAGCTATTGGCATACATTACAAAATCAGGGTTATTAAATTGAAGACCAAAGTCTTCATATCCCATTGCATATTGTTTCCAGCGAATCATCCCGTACGAATTATCGTTTAAAATAAGCACGACTAAATTAAGTTTTAATCGAACAGCCGTTTCCATTTCTTGGCTGTTCATCATAAAGCCGCCATCACCACAGATTGCCATTACTCGTCGATCAGGATATAAACGAGCTGCCTCCATTGCAGAGGGTAACCCTGCTCCCATTGTGGCTAGCGCATTGTCTAGCAGTACAGTATTGGCTAGTTCAGCAAAGTAATTACGTGCAAACCAAACCTTATATACACCATTATCTAGTGCAATAATGCCATCAGCAGGCATTACTTTTCTAACATCCGCTACAAAACGCTGTGGTTTCATTGGAAAACTAGCATCATCGTTTCCTTCAGTGATGTGCTCCATGACTAAGCCACGTACTTTCATAAAGTAAGAAAAGTCATGCGTTTCTGTCATGCCTACGCGATTAGCGATACGTTGGATGGAAGTGGCAATGTCGCCGACCACTTCAAGTTGTGGAAAGTAAACATTATCGACTTGTGCTGATTTGAAGTTTACATGAATCACTTTAGCGCCACCATGTACCATAAAGAAAGGCGGCTTTTCCACAACATCATGGCCAACATTAATAATTAAATCTGCACGATCAATCGCACAGTGTATATAGTCGCCATCTGATAAAGCGGCAGTACCTAAATGTTTTTCACGTCGGCCCCAAATAACACCTTTGCCCATTTGTGTATTCGCAAATGGTATTCCAGTCCGGTCAACAAAGTCGTGTAATGCTTGCCAAATACGAGCACGGTTAGCACCAGCACCAATCATTAATAGGGGGTGTTTCGCTTCTTTAATCATAGCTGCTGCAACATCTAGTATTTCACGATCTGCATGCGCATAACGTCGTCTACTAATGTTAAATACAGGTGTCGTATTGTCTTTCACCTCTTCCGCTGCAACATCTTCTGGTAGTTCTAACAGCGCAGCGCCTGGTCGCTCCTCAATGGCAAGACGAAAAGCTTCGCGAACCATGGATGGAATCATATCAACATTGACAATCTGCTTAGCATATTTGGTAATGGGTTTCATCATGCTGACAACATCAACAATTTGAAACTGTCCTTGTTTACTGTGCTTAATTGGTTTTTGACCAGTAATCATTATTAATGGGAAACCACCAAGTTGCGCGTACGCAGCACCAGTGACTAGATTTGTCGCACCAGGGCCTAGGGTAGAAAGACACACGCCAGGTTTACCTGTTAGACGACCATAAGTTGCTGCCATAAATGCGGCACCTTGCTCATGGCGCGTTAAAATAAGTTTGATGTTGGACTTACGCATGGCTTCTAAAAAGTCTAGGTTTTCTTCACCTGGGACACCATAAATAATTTCTACACCTTCATTTTCTAGTGCTTTAACAAATAAATCTGATGCATTCATGTTTGCCTCTATTCATTGTTGATTCTCTGATTAGTCTTAAATTTTCTTATATTCATTACTTATACATTGCTACGTCCTTGTAGATGAATAATTTCTTCTAAAGTTTTATTTTTCATTGCCTTTGATATGGGATCGGGATGTAAATCGGCCATGCTGACTGACTTGCCATTTGCTTGCACAATTCGTGCATGCATTCTTTTTAGTTGGCGCGGAGCAGAGACTCCACAAGCGTGCGCTAATATACCAATTTCTTTTTGCATATTTATTGCATATTGCATGACTCGGACTGCTTTATCTTCTGGATTTAATCCATACTGCAATTTTTTGTTATGAGTGGTAATGCCGGTTGGACAGGTATTTTTATTGCACTGTAAGGATTGTATGCAGCCTAATGCAAACATAAAACCACGCGCTGAGTTAACAAAATCTGCACCGGCACAAAAAGCCCAAGTAGCCTCTGCTGGTGTAATCAGTTTACCACTTGCACAAACTTTAATACGATCTCGTAAATCATATTCAATGAGTTTGTCCACAACTATAGGGAGACTTTCTTTAAGCGGCAAACCCATGTTGTCAATCAAGCTCATAGGGGCTGCGCCAGTGCCGCCATCAGAGCTATCTATCGTGATAAAGTCGGGTGCACTTTCAATACCTCGCATATTAATGGCATCAAATAGATTTTCAAAGAAACTAATTGCACCAACAACTGCTTTAAAGCCAACAGGCTTTCCTGTTGTTGAGCGTACAAAGTCAATCATATCTAACAAGTCATCAACGCTATTAATTTCTGGGTGGCGATTGGGGCTAATCGCATCTTTTCCTATTTCTAGACCACGAATTTCTGCAATTTCCTTATTGACTTTTGCGCCTGGCAAAATACCGCCTTTACCTGGTTTTGCACCTTGACTGAGTTTAATTTCAAACATCTTAACTTCAGGATGCGCAGCAACCTCTTTAAGTTTTTCTGTATCAAAACCACCTTCTTTTTTACGTACGCCAAATTTTGCAGTACCAATTTGGAAAACGATATCTGCACCACCTTTTAAATGATAAGGTGATAATCCACCCTCCCCAGTATTCATCCAAATGCCAGCCATTTTTGCCCCTTTTGATAAGGCAAGCACAGCAGGAATGGATAGCGCACCGTAACTCATGCCAGAAATGTTAAATAATGAGTTTGTTGTATAAGGTTGCTTACAATATGGACCGATAGTGACTGATTTAGCTGTTACAGTATCTTCAGCTAACGTTGGGAATGGACAATTGAGAAAAAACACAGTGCCAGGATCCGTTAAAACACGAGATGAGCCAAAGGCAACTGTACTATCTACATTCTTTGCAGCACGGTAAACCCAAGAGCGCTCTGCGCGATTAAACGGCATTTCTTCACGATCTTGCGCAAAAAAGTACTGCCGAAAAAACTCACCCATGTGTTCAAACAAATAGCGAAATCTCGCTAAAACAGGGTAATTACGTCTTAAGGTGCTTTTAGTTTGAAAACGGTCATGCAGATAAATGACAACAATTGAGCAAAAGATCAAACCTGTAATGAATATAAATAGATATACCATTACTTCAATGGTATTAAAAACGAATGAAGATAGATGCTCCATAAAAAAAACCTCTCCAGCTCATGATTTCCCTAGCTCATCATCAAACAATTGTATGCCTTATGGCCGATATGACAAAGTAATAATACAAAAGTTTAATCAAGGAGTTGGAGACTAGTAACTCTAGACTACTTCTTGCGCGAGTTCCTCAGCGCTATATTGGTGTGTTTGATCTTCTGTTAATTCGCTAAACTCTTTAACATTCAAAACACCATTATTTTTCATTAAATAGTTGAAATAGAGTTGAAGCTCTTCATCTGAAACTTGTATATTGGTCATGGCAGACCTCGCATTTATGTAGAGTGTTATCAGTATGGCATTTTTTTGATCAATGCAATTAATCAATTAGATAGATTTATGTATTCTAGTTTTACTTTTCTAAAAAATGACTGATCTACATATTGGTAAAAGCTGATTGGTATATATTTAACAAAAACTATATCTAATAGTGACCCAATTTGGCTAAACGATTACTCAATCAGGCTATTTTGCAAATAGTTAGCTATTATATTAATGCGCCATAGATTAGAATCGAAGGTTAATCTTAAATCTATCATTTAAAAATGGAATTTAATTCAATACTGATTATTTTGATGTTGCTAAATTTAGCAATGTTAGCTTTCGTGTACACAAAGCAAGTGCCAGCTATTCTATTAGAAGAGCACCATCGCTTTATACTAACTTGTATATTATGGGGTTTGTTTGCCAATTTTTTTGTTGCATATGTCGTAGGTGACCCTTTTGCTTCAATGGTTGAGCAGTCAAGACCTCATGTAGAACCATATTCATGGGATATGGGCGCTACGAGTATAGGATGGATGCTTTACGAACTTAGAAGCCATCACAGCGGTGCAGACTCATGGTGGGTAATGTCAGAAGCCATTGATCTTATTAGAACAAAACCAAATAGTGAAATTTATAAAGAACTTTTCTTTAACAATCATATTAAATTTCAATATCCAACAAGCTCGCTAGTACTGTTAGATTTTTTTCAGAAAAACATGGTGATTAGTTGGCAGACAACATATTTTGCCTTTAATGTTATTTCTGCCTGGACGATACCAATTACTAGTTGGATTGTATATAAATTCTATTATCGATATCACTTAGCTGGCTTAACATTTGAAACGTTCAGGGCAAGAGATAAGCTATTAGGTGCTTTGCTGTCATTTTTGGGTGTGCTAATTTTTTACCCAATTATTTTTTCATTATATTTAGGACAAGTTCAGACGGCTATCGTGTTATTCACTTCACTTGCTTTATTTGCTTTTTATAATAAGAAATATTGGCTTACAGGATTGTTACTCGGTTTATGTGTCACCTTTAAACCACAATGGGGGCTCATATTTGTTTGGGCGTTATTAAGGAAGCAATGGTCAATTTTCTTTTCTGGTACTATTTTAGCTTCTGTTTTTTTCTTAATTGCGATCTATCAATATGGTTTTAACAACTTCATAGATTATACCAGTGTGCTCACTTATTTAGGAGCAGCCGGGGAAAGTTATTATATTAATCAATCGGTTAATGGGTTAATTAATCGGATGTTGATGAATGGAATCAACACTGTTTTTGAATGGAACTCTATTCCACCCTATCATCCAATTGTCTATGTTGCTACAGTTATATCATCAGCGATTATGATTGCTTTTGCAATGTTGTGGCGTGTAAAAAAACAGCCGAACATCATCGATTTAGCAATTATCACCCTTACTTTAACCATGGCCTCACCGATTGCTTGGAATCATCATTATGCATTGTTGATTCCAATTTTTGCTATCTTGTTCTCTACAGTTATTAAATTTAAATCATTTGGGCGCTGGTCTAAAGCAAGTATTTTGTTTGTTTGGTTGTTGGCCAGTCAGAGTTATGAGGGCATTACTAATCAACTTAGCCTAACATATTGGAACTTTTTACAGTCACTGTTATTTTTTGGTGGGTTAATGACACTGGCAATGCTTGTGAAAATTTCGAATACTAATTATGTTGAAACAAATTAATTAATGCGATAAACCAATAGAAAATAAAATGATTATTCATAAAGATTTAGAAAATTCTTGGCGGCTATTTTGGGGTGTTAGTTTTGTTATGCTTGCCCTTACGTTATGGCCGCTCATTGCTTATGAATATCCTGCAATGCCTGATTATGCAAATCATCTTTCAAGACTTCAAATGTTAACTGGCTATGCACATGAAGGTTGGCAGAAATACTATTACATTAACCATGAGATTGTGCCAAATTTAGCCCTTGATTTAATTGCGCATAGCTTTGTTAAAATTGGCTTCACGCCAGAAATAGCATTAAGACTATTTACGGGCCTCACTCTTTTGATCTTGATTGCTGGTACCTATTCAGTTGCATGGGTCATTAATAGAAGGCCGCCGTGGTTGGCAATTTGGGCGTTTATATTTGCCTTTAATCGTTATTTTACTTGGGGATTTTTAAATTACTTCTTCTCGCTCGGGGTTGGGTTTTTGCTTTTTGCTGGCTGGATATATGTTCGCAATAATCAAAGAATTAATGAGCCAAAAATTAAATTGTTATTTTACAGCACAACTAGTCTATTGCTTTTGTTTGTCTTACTTTCACACTTAATGGGTTATGGACTTGCCCTCATTTTTATTTTTATGTATGAGTTTTGTCGTTGCCTTCAAGTACAGTTCAGCTTGAAAAAGATAATTAACCATCTAAGCAAAGTAGTACTTGTTTTTGTGCCAAGCTTATTATTCTATGTTTTTGTGTGCGTACATGGTGCTAATCATGACGTTTTATTCTTAGATTTCTTTAGATCAAAAGTATCTGCTTTATTTGGCACTTTCTTTTCTTACAATGTATTTTTAACATTTGTCTATATTTTTGCATTTTTGTTAACGATTCGTTTAATGACCAATCGATTGGAAGGCTTTAAGCAAATTATTACTAAACTTTATCCAAGTAAATTATATTTGATTCCATTAAGTATTTTTATGCTGTTTTTAGTTTTACCATCCGCGATGATGGGAAGTTATTTTTTAGATAAACGCATTCTTGTCGTTGTGATGTTTTTAATTCTCGCTGTAACTGTTTTTGATGTGAATGAAAAAAAGCTTATAGTGATTATTGTCATTATGATTACTGCACATCTGATAAAAGTGATTGAAGTAAGTCATCATTGGTCAAAACATAGCATCGCAATGCATCAAATTTCTCAAGCTCTGGATAAAATTGAATTGCAATCAACAATTGAAGGTTTTGCATTCGGTGATGATGAGAAAATGCCAACACCTCCTTTACAGCATGCTGTCACATTGGCCATTAGTCAGCGTGCAGCGTTCGTACCAACGTTATTTGCTTTTCCTATCAATTTAGAATCTGTTGGTTTTAAAAAGCCATATGATAAAGAAGCTTATTCAACAGGGACTTTTAGTTATCAAAGATCCTTAAAGTGGATGGCGCATGAGTGTGAAAACCATTTTCAGTACGTGTTAGTTACCTATATGAAATACAAGCCAGAAGTGCCGTCTTGTTTAATGCCAATTGCTGAAGGTGATTATTTTGTTTTATATCGCTTAAAGGGTAAACCTGCGCCTATAAAATAGGGCGTTTATCTAACGCAGTGCTTTGCTGATGTTTTTTAAAGCTGTAAAGACCAAACTTTTAGGTGCAGCAATATTCATGCGCATAAAGCCTGATCCCCCTTCGCCAAATAATGTGCCTGGGCTTAAACCTAGTCCTGCTTCTTCAATAAAAAACTGTTTGAGCGCATGATCATTCAACCCTAATGCGCGACAATCTAACCAGATTAGATAAGTGCCTTCTAGTGCTATTGGCTTTATTTGCGATAGATGCATCTTAAAATAATTGATAACAAAATCTCGTGTTTCATTTAAGTAAATGAGTAAAGCGTCTAACCATTCTTCCCCATCTTTATAAGCAGTTTCAAAAGCAACAATACTGAATGGATTGGCAGCACTAACATGCAGGGTTTCGTAAGCTTTGTGAAGGCTTTTGCGATGTGCTTCACTCGGCACAATGATCGCAGAAAGATTGAGCCCTGCGATATTAAATGTCTTACTAGGTGCAACCGCAGTGATAATGTTTTCAGCATTGCCTGCCAACTTGGATAAAGGGAGATGCTGACTTTCAGGATAGACAATATCTGCATGAATTTCATCTGAAAAAACAATGAGATTATGTTCATTTGCAATCGATAAAATGGATTCTAATTCATCTTGTTGCCACACCCTTCCCACAGGGTTATGTGGTGAACATAGCAGTAACATGCTGGCTTTTTTGGCACAGGTTTCTAAATGACTAAAGTCGATCTTATAGCGATAGTTATCTAACACCAATCTATTTTCAATTAATGACCTGCCTGTATTGTTAACAGCAGAGAAAAACGGAAAATAAACTGGTGGTTGAACAATAATAGAATCATTAGGCTTTGTTAGGGCTAATGCAGCGGCATGTAGGGACGGCACTACGCCGGGGCTCATCATAATCCAATCACGCTCTATTACCCAATCATGGCGCCGCTTAAACCAGTCAATAATGGCATCGTAGAGACTCTCGGGAAAGCCGGTATAACCAATAATAGGATGCTTAGCACGCTTATTAAGCGCTTCAGTAACAGCTGGCGGAATGGCAAAATCCATATCCGCAACCCACATGGGTATGATATCCGCACGACCAAACAATGACTCTCTGGCATCATATTTTAAACTACCCGTAGATGCTCGATTGATGAGTTCATCGAAATTAAATTTGTCGGTCAATGAGTGGTCTCCAACATGTTTTTAGATTATCTCACTTGCCAAAGCACATCTGCAAAATAGTTTCTGTCATCAGTAAATAATTGAATGATTTCAAACCCATTTTTTGCTGCTAATTTACTTATGCCTGATGGCGTGAATTTATGAGAATACTCTAAGTGCATTGCTTCAAATTCCTTGAAGTAAAATGTTTGATTGGCGGCTTCAAGTCTAATGGATTGTTCTGCTAGGGATATTAAATAACTTTCCATGGTGCCGCGATAAGGATTATAAAAACCATAGTGCTTGAACTTTTCGATGTCAAAATTGCCACCGAGTTCACGATTGATTCTGGTGAGTAAGTTCATATTAAAAGCTTGCGTCAACCCTGCTGAGTCGTTGTAGGCTTTGTTTAAAATAGCAGGGTCTTTTTTTAAATCAAAGCCGATGAGTAAATAATCATTTGGACTCAGATTGGTGCTTAGCATTGTTAAAAATGTGTCTGTACTTGGTTTGTCAAAATTGCCAATATTAGAACCTAAAAAAAGAACAAGTTTTTTATTGTTAGAAATGGTTTTTAAATGCTGTAGACCATGAAAGTAATCTGCAACAACACCATGAATATGTAAGTTGTGATGTGGGGTTAAAGTATCATCTAATAACTGCATGGCTTTTTCAGAGATATCGATGGGATAAAAATTAACAATGCAGCCATTATCCAAAAATCCGTTTAGAATTAATTCGCTTTTATGCCCATCTCCAGCACCTAATTCAATGATGTCAATTTCATTGAGACTAAGCAATTCAGGTAAGTGATGACTAATTTTATCCAGAATTGAAAATTCAGTTTTGGTTGGATAGTAATCTGGATGTTGCGATATTTTTTGAAATAATTCACTTCCAATATCATCGTAGAAATATTTTGCAGAAATGGACTTTTGTTTGGCACTCAGTCCACTAACCACATCTTGGAAAAACAGGGTGTTTTGTTCGGCATTCTGATTTTTTTCAATCAGGTTTGTGAGTTTCAAATATTATCCTTAGCTAGGCGGATGCCTGAGAACATCCAGCGTTGATGTGGTAAATAAAAATTGCGATAACTGTGACGATAGTGATTTTCTGGAGTCACTATGCAACCGCCTTTTAGTACAAACTGATTACACATGAATTTCCCATTATACTCATTGAGCACTCCATCAAAAGGTTTAAATCTTGGATAAGGAAGGTATTGGCTTCTAGTCCAGCACCAGACTTGCTCAGCAGCATGTGGAGAGTGCGGGTGATATATTTCATCTTTGGTGGATTTATGGTTTGCCATTGATGTAGACAGGTAAACTTCTAATTCTTGTTCAGTCGGCAGCCTCAGATTTTGCCAATTGGCAAATGCATCTGCTTCAAAGTAGCTGATATGTACAAGTGGACGATTAAGATCTAACGATACTAGACCATGCAGGGTATATTCATACCATCTGTTGTCTAATTTTCGCCAGTAAAGCGGATATGAAATTTGTTCTTGTTGAATCCAATCCCAGCCTTGGCTTAACCAATATTGAGCCTGACTGTAGCCTTTGTCTTCAATAAAAGCCAAAAACTCACCATTTGTCACTAGGTTTTGATTAATCGAAAAAGGATACAAGTAATGTTGGTAGCTAGGTCCTTCATTGTCGTAACAAAAATCTTTCCCCTTGTAACCAATTTCATATAAGCCTTCTTTATAACTTATCCAATTTTCTTCAAGTTGTTTTGCGGGTTTATGCTCAAGTGGCATTAACGCATAATTTGTTTCGATGATATTGTTTGCTAAGATTGCCTTAATATCCATATAAAGCAGCTCTTGATGTTGTTGCTCATGATGCAAACCTGTTTCAATGAGCTTAGCAAGCTCTTCAGTTAATGGTGAATCTGCTAGCAGATTAATCAGTTCACTTTCAACATGCGCGCGGTAACGTAGCACTTCTTTTACAGTTGGTCTTGATAAGTTGCCTCGCTCTGCTTGTATCGTATGTTTGCCAACAGACTTATAGTAAGAGTTAAATAAAACGCGATATTGCCGATTAAATTCAACATAATTTTCTTTGAATTTTTTAAGAATCACTTCTTCAAAAAACCAACTGGTATGGCCTAAATGCCATTTAGGTGGGCTTACTTCTGGTCTGGGTTGAACCACATAATCTTCATTTTCAATAGGGGCACAAATTTCAAGCGTCTGCTGACGTACATGCTGGAATCTTGCAATTAAAGATGACTTGTTTAAAGTGGGTTGATAATCAGTAAGCATATAACGATTCTTTATTATTTATTCTGCTACGGTAACGCCTTTCCAAAAAGCGACATAGCCTTTTATTTCTGAAGCAGCATCTTTAGGTGTTTTATATACCCATGCTGCATTTATATTTTCTTGACCATTAACGTTCAGGCTGTAGTAATTAGCAAGTCCTTTCCATCCACATATTGTTGTATGAGTGCTTTCTTCAAAATACTGGCAATTGATGGATTCTGAAGGAAAGTAATGATTTCCTTCAATAATAATTGTGTTGTCTGATTCGGCAATGACCGTATTGTTCCAAGTCGCTTTCATAATTTTCCTTATTTAAATTGTAGAAATATAAAGCTGGATGCGTTGTTATTACTTTAACATTACTATAGTGAGTGATAAACGACCGTTTTGACTTTGCGTTAATCTAAAAAATTCAATCTAATTTTAAGATAATTTTTCCTGTTGAAATTATAACCGCGCAAGGGGTGTTCCCAACCTCGCTAAGCACTAAAGTGCTAAGTCTTACACCCGCAAGGGGTGTTCCCAACCTCGCTAAGCACTAAAGTGCTAAGTCTTACACCCGCAAGGGGTGTTCCCAACCTCGCTAAGCACTAAAGTGCTAAGTCGGTTGTAAAAAAAAAGAGCTCACACTTAGGTGCAAGCTCTAGGGGAGGAGATTTTAATGCTTAAAACTTAATCAACCCTTAGTAAAGTTGATGTGTACATTATGCGGTTGGCATTCATGATTTAATTAATCCATGAAGCGTGTAATGACGGCTCAATTCTAGGTTTTCAGTTTCTTTCTAGAACGTTTAAACCACTTCGAGTTCTAGCTCTTCAGTTTGGTAAAACAAAGAATCGTCCCAGTTCGTAAAATCTTGTGCGAAAAACATTGCTTGATATACATTCATAAAATCGTTATAAGCTTGATCTTCTACATCAAGTAATTCATATACCATCGTCATTTTAAACCTCTTTAATTTCTTGGTTGCCTTAATTATTGCATCGGCATATAAAAAACAAACTTTAGATTAAACAGGTGAAATGACACTTTTATTAATTTCCATTAAGTTTTTTAAATTTTAGTGATTTAATTTTGCAACTTTTAAGTGCAATGTTTGCAGTAATTTAAGATTTATTTTTAAAGACAACGCATTAATTGCATGCAGTTTAGTATTAGGTAGTTGATATTTAGTATGATTGTGATGAAAGGTGTTTGGTATAAAATTTGCTGATTAAAAAATCATCTAACAAAATTTCTAGGGAGAATTTATGCGCGTTTTAATGGTTTTTATTCAAATGATAGTTTTATTTACGTTGAGTATGCAGTTAAGCTTTGCTGCAAACGATTCGCTAGTGGGTTTGTGGAAAAGCTTTGATGATAAAACAAACAAACCACGTTCACTAATTCGTATCAATGTAAATAATGGTGAATATACTGCTGTGATTGAAAAAGGTTTATTGCCAACGGATACAGGGGAAGCCATTTGCGATAAGTGTACAGATGAACGTAAAGATCAGCCAATTATCGGCATGACAATTGTAAAAGGGTTAAAAGAGAACGGAAATAAGTATGACGGTGGCTATATTCTTGATCCTGAGAATGGCAAGGTTTATAAATGCAAAATGACACTAAATGAAGCAGGTGATGAAATAGAAGTTCGTGGATTTATTGGTATTTCATTATTAGGCCGCTCACAAATGTGGACGCGGGTTGAGTAATTTTTCTTTTTTTGAATACTAATCGGATAAAACATGCATTTATTGACAATTGTTACTTGGAAATTTCATAAAATAACTGTATCATGCGCGACTTGTTGTTGATTTGGGTGCTTAGCTCAGTTGGTAGAGCGTCGCCCTTACAAGGCGAATGTCAGCGGTT
>CAYGSH010000046.1:0-16411 GCA_964352515.1 uncultured Methylophilaceae bacterium
TTAGCAGCCGTTATTGCGCTTGCCATTTATTTTATTAGTAAACGACAAGTTGCAGCGACAGATGCAGCAATGAAGTTGCTTGAAGAAGACGGACAAAACAACCAGCTAGCCGTTTTAGAGTTATTGGATGAGATGGGTGATTTGTCTGAGGGTGATTTGACCGTACGTGCTCAGGTTAAAGAGAATATTACTGGGGCGATTGCGGATTCGGTTAACTATACGATTGACAGCTTACGTGATGTGGTGACTGAGATTAACCGTGCGACTGAGCAAGTTAACTCTGCGACAGGTGCTGCACAAGGGACATCAACAGCCTTGCTTGAAGCGGCAGAGATGCAGTCACAACAAATTTCAGAAACAACCGAAGCGGTAAATGGTATGACCAGTTCTATTTTGCAAGTGTCTACCAACGCGAACCAAGCGGCTGAGGTTGCGCAGCGATCCTTACAAGCGGCATCTCAAGGCTCGCAAGCAGTACAAAATACGATTGCTGGTATGAATGGTATTCGTGAGCAAATTCAGGAAACATCTAAACGTATTAAACGTTTGGGTGAAAGCTCACAAGAGATTGGTGAGATTGTTGAACTGATTTCTGATATTACTGAACAAACTAACATTCTGGCGCTAAATGCTGCGATTCAAGCTGCGTCTGCTGGTGAAGCAGGTAGAGGCTTTACTGTTGTTGCTGAGGAGGTTCAGCGACTCGCTGAACGTTCATCAGAGGCGACAAAACAAATTGGTGCTATTGTTAAAACAATTCAAACCGATACCAACAGTGCGGTTGCTGCGATGGAAAAAAGTACCGAGGGTGTGGTTGAAGGAGCGCGATTATCTGATGCAGCTGGTCAGGCACTAACAGAAATTGAAACGGTTACCAATAACTTGGCTCGACTCATTCAATCTATTTCTACTGCTACAGAAGCTCAAACGGAAGCTGCATCACAAGTGACAAAAAATATGCAGCAAATTCAAGAGATTACGACACTAACAACGGACGGTACAAAGCAAACAACTGAATCTATTGTTCAGCTAACTGCGCTAGCTGATGATTTACGTAAATCAGTTGCAGGCTTTAAGTTGTCTTAATTCAAATTAGAAAAAATTGGAGTTTAATTTAGGTGTCTGAAAGCTTTGATATAGGCCCATTAACATGGGTAAAAGATGACATAAATCAATCGCTAGATTCTGTATTGGAGACAGTTGAAGCTTTAAATGTCAACCCAGATGAAACATCTGGATTACGTTTCGCTCAAACGCACTTATATCAGGCTTCAGGTGCTTTAGATATGGTCGGGCTTGAAGGTTGTAAATTATTTTGCACCTATTTAGAAAAGCTGGCATCCAAACTAGAGAAAAATGAACTGCAAGTAACACCTGCTATTGTAGAGTCGTTTATTAGAGCGATAAAAACGCTTAAGTATTATATTCAAGAGTTACTCAATGGCTCATCCGATATACCACTTCGATTATATTCTGTCCTTAAACCAGTTGCACTCGCTATGGATGAAACAGTAGAAGAAAGTCAATTGTTCTTTCCTGATACTAGTTTTAGTGCACCCAAGGATATTGAAAGTAAGGAGTTTGGTGATGATGAATATACTCAGTTTATAACTGAGCAGCGATTACAATACCAAAAATCGCTTTTAAAATGGATGCAATCTAAAGAAGTTGATGCTATTGCAGGGATGAATCAAGCGCTGCTTAATGTTTCAACTGCACAACATAAATCAAATGTGAAAACGTTATGGTGGGCAGCAAGTGCTTTTGTTGAAACGCTAAATTTACCTGATATTGCTGAGAGCCTTGCAGCTAAAAAGCTGTGTAGAAAACTTGATCAAGAACTTAAACTACTTGTTGCGGGTGAAGCTAAAGCAAACAATAGCCTACTAAAAGATGTTTTATATTTTGTCGCCATTAGTGACATCCATAATGAGGCTGTTTTAAAAGTTAAAGAGGTCTTTGAGCTTGATGGTTTAGTTGATAAGTCATCATCTGTTCTGGCGAGTCAAACCCCAACTGATGAAGCTGAAAATAATATTGTTGAAGACTTAAAGCAAGCTTTAGATACTTTACGAGAAATTTGGGAAGATGTCTCTAATCGTTTAGATTTTGAAAAAATTGATGTCAATGATGATTATGCCTTAGTTGATTTAGATAACGTTTTGATCACTAAGTTTTCTGACAAGCTGACTGAAATTCAGGCTCAATCCAAAACATTAAGTCAAACATCAGTAGTAGGTTTGTTTGAAGCGCTACTTAATGCAAGTGTGGTGTTAAGGGACGATAAATTAAAAGCAACCCAAGTAGCGTTGATTGAAGTTGCAACAGCATTACATCTTTTAGATAGTGGATTATCACATTATCAAAGTTTAGATGCAGATACAATTAAGCACTTGCATGCAGAAACTGAGCGATTAAATGCGGTAGCATCAGGCCATAATGTTGAGATGTTAGCTGAAAATAGATCTGGCGGATTAGACAGGGATACAGTCGTTGCTGTTGTAAAAGATATTAATGCATCTTTAAAAGTGGCTGAGCAAGCTTTAGATACTTACTTTAGAAACCCTCAAGATAAGTCTACTTTATCCCTAACCAATGCACCTCTTAAGCAAGTGGCTTCAATTTTCAATATGTTGGACTTACCAACACCAACAAATATTATTAACGCATCTGAACACTTGATTGAATACTTTAAGCAAGATGCTTATCAAGTTAGTGAGATAGATTTTGAATTGTTAGCCGAAACCTTAAGTATGGTTGGGCTTTTTGCAAATGAAATGCCAAACGTAAGATCTGAGTCAACAAAAGCTTTAGAAGATGCTTTAAATAGACTTAATTCATCCTTGCAAGCTCATGGTGTATCGATAAGTTCTGAGGTTAATGCATCATCAGAAACTACTGACAATTATGTGATTGATGATAACTCACCTGATAAGCCAACGGTTACGATGCATGAAGTAGACGAAAATACAGTTAATCATGCAGATGGTTTAGTTGATAAAGCATTTGATGCTGAGTTGTTAGATATTTACTTGACTGAAGCAGAAGAGGTGATTGCACATATTGCGCAAAATCTGCAAGCATTGCGCGTGAGTGGAGAGGATGAAGAAGCACTCATTGAGGTAAGAAGGAATTATCACACATTAAAAGGAAGCGGCCGAACAGTTGGTCTGGTGGTGCAGGCTGAAGTTGCTGCTAAAGTAGAGCAGTTTTTGAATGGAGTGTTAGATAAAAAAGCAACTTTAGACCAAATTCAAATTAAGACTTTAGAAGAAATTACTGCCGAATTTGCACAATGGGCTGCTGAACTTAGATCAGATAATGAAGCGAAAATAAATCAACAATACTGGCTAACAAAAGTTGCGTCATTAGCAGGAACGCAAGCTAAATCGTTAGAAGAAAACAATGCTAAAGAAAAAGTGCATTCTAAAGTTGAACCTGAATCTCGTTCTGAGGGTGAAGTCAAAACTAGCTCTGAACCTGAAATAGCGCCAGAGTTAGATCCATTTGTATACATCAGTGGCAAGCATCAAATTAGTCGGCAGTTGTATGACATATTCTTAAATGAAAGTATGCTCAATCTGACGCTTCTTGAGCAGGATGTAGCAAAACTAACTGAACAAAAGACAAGCGTACCAGAAAAAAAAGCTAAGCATGCTATTCACACCTTGGCCAGCAACGCGTTGGCTGCTGGATTTACTCCGATGGGTGAATTGTGTAGGGCGCTAGAAAGTTGGTTTGACGAAGTGTTAGATAACTGGAAGCCAGAGTACTTGCCTTTGTATTCAGATGCAATAAAAACTGTTTCAAAAATGTGGCAAAGCGCATCCGAGCTTAAAATGCCACGTGGCGCAAATGCGCTTAAAAAGTTACTGGTTGAAGCAACAGAAAAAGAAAATACAAATAAAGCCAAGAATCATCAACAGAATCGTGAAGTATATCAAGTGCTTGATGATGATTTATCAGAAGAATCTACCGATGCGACCATTGAAATACTACAAGTAGCTGAACCTGTTGAATTGTCTGAAGATACGACGGTTGCGCAAGAACATGTAGCTTCTATAAATGATCAAGATGATCGCAAAATTAATAGGCAAGATGTCAATTCTGAACTACTTGAAATGTTTATTGAAGAAGCTAATCAGTTATTGCCTGAAATTGGTACTGAGCTTCGCGCATGGAAAGGTAAGCCTAAGCAGAAAGAACATTCAGAAGCTTTGCAACGTGCATTACATACCTTAAAAGGTAGCGCTCGCATGGCTTCGCAGCCTGATATTGGTAATATTGCACATGAGCTAGAAGAGTTCATCCTTAAAGTCACTAAAGATACCCCAAAAGATAATGACTTTGATGCTATGTTCATTGAATTAGACAAAATGTCTGCATTCTTTGACGAAAAAGAACAGTTTGTGCCAGAGTTGCTGACTGTGCGTAATGATCTTGTTGAGCTTAGCGATGACGATAGCCAACATGTTGCACGGACTACAGATCGGAAATCACAATTTTTACGATTAAGAGCAGATGTACTTGATCGATTAATTAATGAAGCGGGTGAAGTTTCTATTACCCGCTCAAGAATTGATAGAGAGATGGTCGGATTTAAGCAATCATCACATGATTTAACAGATAGTTTGACGAGATTACGTGGATATTTGCGAGAGTTAGAAATTGAAGCTGAAACGCAAATGCAATCGCGTATGAATATCTTGCAAGAAGCAAACGAATCATTTGATCCATTAGAGTTTGACCGATTTACGCGTTTGCAAGAGCTTACTCGTATGATTGCAGAAAGTGTTAATGACGTAAGTACTATTCAAGGGGCTCTGTTGACCAATGTTGATCAAACAGAAGCAGCCTTGCAACAACAAAACCGAATGAATCGTGACTTGCAACAAGGTTTGCTCGGCGTTCGTATGCTCCCGTTTAAAATAATATCAGAGCGGATGCAACGAATCGTAAGACAAACAGCAAGAGAGCTTAAAAAGTCAGTGGATTTAATTATAGAAGGTGAAACAACAGAAATTGATCGAAGTGTTTTAGATAGAATTGGTGCACCATTAGAGCATTTGTTAAGGAATGCAGTTGCTCATGGTATTGAGTCAAAAACACTACGTAAGCAAGATGGAAAAAATGAAACGGGAATAATCCGAATCAATATTAAAACAGTTAATGATGAGATTCACATTGATGTTAAAGATGATGGTGCTGGGGTTAATTTAGAGAAAGTAAAGCAAAGGGCAATTGAAAATCAATTAATTACTGATAATCAAGAGGTTACAGAAGATACATTATTATCTGTTATATTTGAGCCAGGATTTTCAACTGCTGATGATGTAACTCAAATTGCTGGTCGTGGCGTTGGACTAGATGTTGTACGAAATGACATCAGTAGCCTTGGTGGTCGTATTGATATGTCTAGCGAGGCTGGTAAAGGCTCTACATTCAACATTTATTTACCTGTTACACAATCTGTTGCGAATGTATTAGTTATTCGTGCCGGAGATGAAAGTTATGCTATCCCTGTAGCAATGATTGAACAAGCACAAAAAATAAAAAGAAATGACCTCGTATCAGCTTATGCAGAGGGTAAAATTAAGTGGGGAGATGCTGTTTATCCTTTGCATCATCTCGCCAAGTTGCTTGATCATCAAGAACATCAAATTGAAGATACCCCATATGCCTCTATTCTTCTGCTAAGAAGTGGAGCGCATACTGTTGCTTTACATGTAGATGATGTGGTTGGCAACCAAGAAGTGGTGATGAAAAATATTGGTTCTCAATTGGCGCGAGTGCCTGGCATTGTTGGTGCAACCGTAACAGGCGATGGACGTATTATATTAATGATAAACCCTGTACAGATTGCAAATCGTGAGGTATTAGCTGTTGGTGGGGTAAGAGTTAAAAATGTAAAAGCAAAAGTTAAAAAAGTGGCTAATAAAACAACCGCATTGGTTGTGGACGATTCGCTAACAATGCGCAAAGTACTTGGTCGATTATTAGAACGAGAGCGGTATGAAGTACTTGTTGCGAAAGATGGTATGGACGCTATCGAGATTTTACAAAATGTTGTGCCTGATATTATTCTAACGGATATTGAAATGCCAAGAATGGATGGGTTTGGTTTGGCTAGAAATATTCGTGATGATGAGCGCTTTAATAACACACCACTCATTATGATTAGTTCTCGTACTGCTGATAAACATCAGAACTTAGCAAAAGAAATTGGGGTCAATGCTTTCTTTGGTAAACCTGTACAAGATGATGATTTGCTTGAAAAAATGAAAGAGTTACTCAAGAAAAAGTAACCATAAAAAAGTTGATTGATTGATAAGGCCACTATTTGTATAGTGGCTTTTTTTATTTTTTTAACGATATTTTTCATCAGCAAGGGTAAAATATCTAGATGGAAGAAATAAGTCACGCCCCTTCATTTATTCATTTGCGATGTCATAGTGAATATTCAATTGTCGATGGCATTGTCAAAATCAATGACTATGTTATGGCAGCAAAAAATGATGGCATGCCAGCGATTGCATTAACCGATTTAAGCAATCTTTTTGGCGCAGTTAAATTTTATAAGTCAGCAAGAAAACAGGGTTTAAAAGCAATTGTTGGTGCAGATGTTTGGCTAGAAAATAATAAAAAGCCAGAACAACCCACACGTGCCTTATTGTTGGTCCAAAATTCGACTGGTTACAGGCTTTTATGTGAGTTGATAAGTAAAGCTTATTTAGAAAATCAAACGAGAGGACGTCCTGAGCTAAAGCCAGAGTGGTTTCAAGCGAGTACAGATGGACTGATATTAATCTCTGGAAATCAAGATAGTGATATCGGTTTTGCTATTCATAATAATAATTTAAGTTACGCAAAAAAGTTAGCTGGCAGGTGGTCAGAATTATTTCCTAATCGTTTTTATATGGAAATCCAGCGAGCAGCAAATGTAGTAAACGTATCAAAAAATGAGTCTTTTCTGCAACAAACAATCTCCATTGCCACGGCATTAGATATTCCTGTTGTTGCAACACAACCCATACAATTTTTAGCACAAGACGACTTTCAGGCGCATGAAGCGCGCACGTGTATTGCTGAAGGCTATATGCTCGCAGATAGTCGCCGTCCTAAAAAGTTTAGTGAAGAGCAATACTTTAAAACGCAGGCGCAAATGGGGGCATTATTTGCTGATATACCAGAAGCCTTAATCAATACTGTTGAAATTGCAAAGCGGTGTAACTTAACCTTAACCTTAGGTGAAAACTACTTACCAGACTTCCCCACGCCAGCTCAACAAGACTTATCCACTTATATTGCTGAAGAGTCTTTAAGGGGATTGGAAGTTCGTTTGCAGCAATTGTATCCAGATGAAGCCATTAGGACAGAGCAGTTCCAAACTTACAAAAAACGCCTTGATTTTGAGATTGAAATTATTAATCAAATGGGTTTTCCAGGTTATTTTTTAATCGTTGCAGACTTTATTAATTGGGCAAAAAACAATGGCGTACCTGTTGGTCCAGGTCGTGGTTCAGGTGCAGGCTCATTAGTAGCGTATAGCTTAGGGATTACTGACTTAGATCCACTTAAATATAATTTACTCTTTGAGCGTTTTTTGAATCCAGAGCGTGTTTCAATGCCTGACTTTGATATTGATTTTTGTCAAGAAGGCCGAGATCGCGTGATTGATTATGTGAAAAATAAATACGGTTTGGACTCGGTATCGCAAATTGCAACTTTTGGTACTATGGCAGCGAAAGCTGTTATCAGAGATGTTGGGCGGGTTTTAGACTTGCCATTTAACTTTGTTGATGGTGTAGCAAAGTTAATTCCATTAGAGCTTGGTATCACCCTCACTAGTGCTTTGGAGCAAGAGCCACAATTGCAAGAGCGGCGAGAGAAAGAAGAAGAAGTTGCGCAACTGCTTGAGTTAGCCTTAAGATTAGAAGGTTTGGTTAGAAATGTAGGTATGCATGCTGGTGGTGTATTGATTGCACCAGGTAAAATCTCAGATTATTCTGCTGTTTATTGTCAAGCAAATGGTGATAGTTTAGTTAGCCAATATGATAAAGATGACGTCGAAGCCGTTGGGTTAGTCAAATTTGACTTTTTAGGACTACGAACACTCACAATTCTCAATATGGCAGTAGAGAATGCAAATGCGCAGCGTGCTGTATTAGACGAAATGCCTTTGGTGTTAGAAACGCTTCCATTAGATGATAAAGCAGCATTTAATTTATTAAAGAAATCTAATACCACAGCTGTCTTTCAGTTAGAGTCAAAAGGTATGAAAGATATGCTTAAGCAAGCTAAACCTGATTGCTTTGAGGATATTATTGCTTTAGTTGCGTTATACCGTCCTGGTCCAATGGATTTGATTCCAGATTATTGCCGCCGCAAACACGGTTTACAACGTGTTGAGTATCCGCATCTTTCAACAGAGCCCATACTGAAAGAAACCTATGGGATTGCGGTCTACCAAGAGCAGGTGATGCAAATTGCCCAAGTTGTTGCTGGTTACAGCCTAGGGGCTGCAGATTTATTACGTCGAGCGATGGGTAAGAAAAAGCCAGAGGAAATGGTTAAACAGCGTGAGATATTTAATCTGGGTGCACAAAAGAATGGTCTAAGCTTACAGCAATCAAATGATTTATTTGATTTGTTAGAAAAGTTCGCTGGTTATGGCTTTAATAAATCGCATGCTGCTGCTTATGCATTAGTTGCTTATCAAACCGCTTATTTAAAAGCCCATTACGCAGCTGCATTTTTGGCAGCAACGATGTCGGCAGATATGAATAATACTGACAGCATACGTATCTTTTTTGACGACTGTGCTGCGAATGAGATTGAAATGTTACCACCGGATATTAATCTGAGTGACTATCGATTCAAACCATTAAGTAATAAACAAATATTATATGGTTTAGGTGCAGTTAAAGGAACGGGTGCAGCAGCAATAACCTTGATGATAGAGGCAAGGGAGCAGGATGGCCCATTTAAAGATTTGTTTGATTTTTGTAGTCGGTTAGATTTGCGAAAAGTAAATCGTAGAGTAATAGAGTCACTCATTCGCGCAGGTGCTTTTGATCAGATAGACCCTAATCGTGCGGCTTTATTAGCAGGTGTTAGTTTAGCGATTGGTGCTGCGGAACATGCAAACAATCACATAGGCCAAGATAGCTTATTCGGTGAAGACATGAGTTCACAGCATGTTTTACCATCAGTATCAGCATGGACAACAGAACAACAATTACAGGAAGAAAAGTCCGCACTTGGCTTTTATTTAAGTGGGCATCCCTTTTTAGGCCATAAACATGAAGTGACTAGATTTGTGAGTGGTACATTAGCGGACTTGATGCCGCAAAAGCAACCTAAACTGATTGCAGGTGTGGTAATGGGGGTAAGGGTTCGCAATACGCAGCGCGGTAAAATGGCCATCGTTACATTAGATGATGCAGTAGCGCGGGTCGATGTGATTGTTAGCGGTGAGTTATTATTAACGGCCGCACCTTTAATTAAAGAAGATCAACTATTAATCATTGAGGGCAAAATTAGCCATGATGATTTTTCAGGCGGTAATCGAGTGAGTGCGAATAAAATTTTCAATATACCAGCAGCAAGAAGTGCATTTGCGAGTATGTTAAAAATTGCTTGTAATGGTCAATCAGACGCGTTTAAGTTAACCTCGATTTTACGACCCTATTGTAAAGTTGAAGGTGATGAAAAAACGTTATGTCCAGTTAAAATTGAGTATCATAATGCAACGGGTCAAGCCAGCTTAATGTTGGGTGATAAATGGCGCGTTGAGCTTCAAGATGACTTGATTCTTCAATTGGAAAATTGGTTGTCAAAAGAAAATGTAAAAATCCTTTATAATTGACGCTATTGTTAAATAATAGTTTAAACGCGAGCATCAAACATGGAATATAAAAGAGCATCAGAAATAAAAATCACTTATTTAGATTTTGAACAACCTATTGCTGAGTTGGAAAAGCGTATATTGTCATTACAAGAAGCGCATGATGAGCATGATGATTTGGATGTTTCTAAAGAAGTTTCGCAATTAGAAAAAAAGAATCATCAGTTATTGACTGATACCTACAAAAATTTAACCGCATGGCAAGTATCTCAAGTTGCGCGTCATCCACAGCGACCTTATACCATAGATTATATCAATCATATTTTTACTGATTTTGAAGAGTTGCATGGTGACCGTGCATTTGCGGACGATCCTGCGATAGTGGGTGGTATTGCACGATTAGATGACATGCCTGTGATGGTGATTGGGCAGCAAAAAGGACGGGATGTAAAAGAGCGTCAGCATCGAAATTTTGGTATGCCAAGACCAGAAGGCTATCGTAAGGCGCTTAGGTTATTCAGACTGGCAGAGAAGTTTAAAATGCCAATTGTTACCTTGATTGACACGCCGGGCGCATATCCTGGCATTGGTGCTGAAGAGCGAGGGCAGTCTGAAGCTATCGCTAGAAATTTATACGTGATGACAGAACTAAAAACACCGATTGTAGGTGTTGTGATTGGTGAGGGTGGTTCTGGCGGTGCCTTAGCCCTTGGTGTGGTTGATCAGTTATTAATGCTACAACACTCTACCTATTCAGTGATTTCACCTGAAGGGTGTGCATCCATTTTATGGAAAAGCGCGAGTAAAGCACCTGAAGCAGCCGAAACGTTAGGTATTACTGCAGAGCGTCTTAGATCACTTGGATTGGTTGATCAGATCGTACCTGAACCATTAGGGGGAGCGCATCGCAATCCTGAAGCAATGATGGAATCACTTAAAAAAGTAATTAAAACCCATTTAAATTCACTTAAAAAGAAACCTTTGGAAAAGTTACTTGAAACTAGGTATCAGCGATTAATGAGTTATGGCAAGTTTAAAGAAACTGCCAAAAAGTAATTCAGCATTAACAGAAAGCAATTTACTTTTTAGTCGGCTTAATGGCTTTTTTAAGCATCTTTTTCGTGATCAAGGTTTAGCAAGACCAAAACTTACCGTCGCTTTCAGTGGCGGTCTAGATTCAACCGTTCTGCTGAATCTTATGCATCAATTACAAAATGAAATACCATTTTATTTGCGTGCAATTCATGTGAACCACGGATTGAGTGAACATGCTGATGATTGGGCTAACTTTTGTAATCAAACTTGTATAGATTTAAATGTGCCTATCAATATTATTCCTGTGTCGGTCGACCTAAGCAGTGGAATAGGTGTTGAAGCAGCCGCAAGGCATGCACGCTATCAGGTTTTAAACGCTATTGATGCTGATTTAATTTGCCTTGGCCATCATCAAGATGATCAAGCTGAGACTTTTTTGTTGCAATTAGCCAGAGGCGCAGGGGTGAAAGGTCTTGCAGGGATGGCGGAAATTGATTTAGGCAGAAGGCTGGTCAGGCCATTGTTAAATGTTAAGCAAACTGAGCTGCGTCAATATGCTGAGCATCATCAATTGAAATGGATTGTAGATGAAAGCAATGAAAATCAGAAGTTTGATAGAAATTTTGTTAGACATACATTAATTCCAACATTTAATAAACGATATACAGATGTTACTAATCAAATAGCTCGCGCTGCTATGCATATGGGCGAGGCAAATGTATTGTTGGATGATTTAGCCTCGATTGATTCAGCAATCGTATTAGAGCCCGCAGAACCTTTTGATTTATTAAAACTTGAAGCGCTTTATACGTTAAGTCAAGCAAGGCAAGCTAACTTCATTAGATGGTGGCTTGCAAAAGGTGCCGTCGGGATGCCAAGTGCTGAAGTGTTAAAACAAATTGTTTCGCAACTCAAATCAAAAAAAACAGATGCTTCAATCAAAATCAAAGTGTCAGAAAATCTATATGTGATGCGTTATCAAAAAATGGCATATTTGGTATCCATACCGCCGATTAGATCAAATATTAACCTGTTGTGGCAAGGTGAAGAAATTATGATATTGCCAGACCAGTCTCGCTTATTTTTCATTAAAAAGTTGGGCGAGGGCTTTGCATACAAACGCGGTGGCAGTAATATTAAATTGCGAATAAAAAATAGAGAAGGGGGTGAATACTTTAAACCATCTCTGGAACGTCCAAGAAGACATTTAAAAACAATTATGCAATCACTCTCTATTCCGCCATGGCAGCGCGAACAGTTACCTTTGGTTTTTATGGATGAAACCTTAGTGATTATTCCAAATTATGGTGTCAATGCTGAAATGAAAGCCAAAAGTCATGAGGATGGGCTGATTGTCAATTGGGAGCCTAATATCAGCTGAAGTTAGCTGCTATTTTTCTAATAATGGAAGCAAAGCAGGCCATACATTATCAAGGATTTTAGGTTGCGCTTTTTCGTTTGCATGTACGCCATCACGTTGCATTAACAATGGATTTCCACCGATACCTTCTAATAAAAAAGGGACATAGCCTGTTTGGTATTCATTAGCAAGTTGTTTAAAAGTATCACTAAATTGCTGCGTGTATTTAAGACCATAGTTTGGTGGAATTTTCATCCCAATCAAAAGTGTTTTTGTTTTTGATTGGTGTGTGGCGATTAAAATATCCGTTAAGTTTTTTTTCATAGCAGCGATTTTTAACCCTTGTAAACCATCATTTCCGCCAAGCTCAACAACAATAATATCAGGTTGATGCAATTTGAGTGTTTGGTTGATTTTATTGGCACCTCCCGCTGTTGTTTCTCCGCTGATGCTAGCGTTAATTACTTCGTAGGTATAATCAAGTTGCTTAAGTTTATCATCAAGTAAATTAACCCAGCCCAATGATTTCTCAAGCCCATATGCAGCTGAAAGGCTGTCCCCTAAAATTAATATTTTTTGCGTTGCATGCGCTGGCAATGCAACTAAAGTCGTTAAAATGACACCAATACAGAGTATATTTCGTAACATTCTTGCGTACACGCGCTTACCTTTATCTTTTAATCTTCGTTATAGGTCTTAATAATGATAACGCATCAAGCATTAAGTTCGATTACAGTTCCTACATTATTAGCAAGTAATATCTTCAAAAGTTTTGGAGACCAAGAAAACAAAATTGATATCTTGCGTAATTTGCATTTAGCTGTACAGCAAGGTGAAAGTATTGCCATTATTGGCAGTTCGGGCAGTGGTAAATCAACATTGCTGGGTATTTTGGCAGGTCTAGATGTGCCAAGTAGTGGTGATGTCGATGTTGAAGGGCAAGCGTTTAGTCGCTTAGATGAAGATGCGCGTGCAGCAGTGCGAGGTATGCGTATGGGTTTTGTTTTTCAATCATTTCAATTACTGCCAAATTTAACGGCGTTAGAGAATGTTATGATTCCTTTACAGCTTAATAATCAACAAGATGCAAGAGCCATTGCGCTTGCTGCATTGGCAAAGGTTGGCTTAAGTGAGCGGGTCCAGCATTATCCAAAACAACTTTCTGGTGGTGAGCAGCAGCGCGTAGCAATCGCACGCGCTTTTGCAGTGCAGCCAGCGATTCTTTTTGCAGATGAGCCGACCGGGAATTTAGATCGCGTTACAGGCAAACAGATTGTTGATTTGCTATTTACACTAAATAAGCAATCATCAACTACATTAATCTTAGTGACGCACGATAATGAATTAGCAAAACAGTGTAATCGTGTCTATCAGCTGCTACAAGGTGAGCTAGTATTGGTAGAAACAAAATGATAGTAATTAGGTTGGCATGGCAACAATTTTGGGCACAATGGCGCGCTGGAGACGTGCGTGTTCTTTTGTTGGCCTTAATAGTTGCTGTAACAGGTATTTCTGGTGTTAGTTTTTTTACTAGCCGAATTGCATACCAACTGAATAATGAAGGTGGATTGGTGCTGGGTGGAGATATGGTAATGATTACTGACCATGCAATTCCAAAGCACGCGATTAATTCTGCAAAATTGCTAGGGCTTAGGTATACAACAACAGCTGAATTTCCAAGTATGGCTATTGTAGGCGACACCAATCAGCTGGCAGAAATTAAAGCATTAAACTCTGGATTTCCTTTGCGTGGTAACTTAACAGTTCAGTTTGGCAAAAATCAACATGCTCAAACAGTCCAAAGAATACCTAATCCTGGTCAAGCTTGGATTGAACCTAGATTAGCTAACTTACTGTCTGTTGGTATCGGTGATTTGGTAGAGCTTGGTGCCATACAATTACGAATCTCTGGCTTACTCATCAGGGAGCCTTCACGCGGTGGCGATATGTTTAGTTTTGCACCGCGACTTATGATTAATGCAGCTGACTTAGAAAAAACACAGCTTATTCAGTATGGAAGCCGCGTTAAATATCAATTGTTAGTCGCTGGAGATACACAAACGGTTAATGCTTTTGGAGAAGCACTGAAGACAAACCTACAGCCTGGTGAACGTATTCAAGATCTTAAAACAGCACGACCAGAAATTCGCAGTGCGTTAGACAAAGCAGAAACATTTCTAGGTCTGGCAGCTATGGTGAGCATTTTGCTTTCAATTGCAGCAATATTGTTGGCAAGTAGCCCCTATATTGCCCGTAATATTCAAACGGCAGCCTTGTTGCGTTGTTTTGGCGCAAGTAAAAGTCAAATTCAGCAGATACTGCTCTGGCAGAGCGCGTTGATTAGTTTTTTAGGGGCTAGTATTGGATGCGTGTTGGGATATTTATTGCAGCATATATTAGCTAATATTGCAGGTACGTTATTCTTAGATGCTTTACCTCAGCCAGACTTATCCCTTATTTATATTGGCTACGCTGTTAGCTTTTTTGTGTTGTTTGCTCTTATGATCCCTAATATCAATGCCATTAAGCAGACCCCTGTGGTCAATATATTAAGAGCAGAAGTCGAAACTAAAACTACACAAACTAGCCTTAAATTTGTCCCTGTAATTGTTGTGATAGCAGCTATTATTATGGGTATAGCAAAAACAGTTACACTCGCGTTAACCGTTATTATTGGGATGCTGAGTGTTTGTTTATTGAGTGCAGGACTTGCCTATTTGTTTGCTAATTTGACTTATCAATTATCACAACGTGTTACTCATGGTAGCGGATTGCACAATATGGTTAAGCTTGGTCTTGCCAACTTAAAGCGTAATCGTATGCTAACCATTGTACAAGTCGTTGGTTTTAGCTTGGGTACAATGGTACTTGTTTTACTAATGATTGTTAAAAATGATTTACTAAATACTTGGCAAGAATCGCTTCCTCCAGATGCACCCAATCGATTTATGATTAATATTCAACCCTCTCAAACGAAAGATATTGAAAAGTTCATTCATCAACTTGGTATTGAAAAAACACAAATTTTTCCTATGGTGCGAGCACGGTTGACTAAAATTAATGATCAAACGGTTTCTGCTGATTTATATGAAGATTCTCGATCTAAAAGATTAGTCTCACGCGAATTTAATTTATCGATGGCGGATCAAATGCAAACAGATAATCAATTGATAGCTGGTGAGTGGTGGCAAGTTCAAGATGCTAACAAACCTTTGGTTTCCATAGAGCAAGATATTGCAAATGCACTTAATATTAAGTTGGGTGATTTACTTACTTATGATATTGCTGGTAGAGAAAAAAGTTTGACTGTATCAAGTATTCGTAAAGTAGACTGGGACAGCATGAGAGCTAATTTTTTTGCTGTCACGCCAATAGAAACGTTAGCAGATTTCCCAAAAAGTTATATGACAGCATTTTTTCTGAATAGTAACCAATCCAATCAACTTGATCAACTCATTAAACAATATCCGAATTTAACCATTATTGATGTGGCTAGTTTGATGGAACAAGTACGTGGCATTATGCATAAAATGAGTTTGGCGGTTGCATATGTATTTATTTTGTGTGTTATGGCAGGCCTTGTTGTGCTATATGCGGCGTTAATAGCAACACGCGATGCTCGTGCTAAAGAAGCAGCATTATTGCGCGTGTTTGGTGCTTCAAGAACGCAAGTCACTATAGCAGTTGTTGCAGAGTATTTTGGGCTTGCTTTTATTGCTGTCTCAGTTGCACTATTCATCGCAAACACAATTGCTTATTACATAAGTACACAATTACTTGATATTTCATATTCAATTAATGTAATGGTTAACCTAAGTACTTATCTTATCGCGCTAATATTGATTCCTTCTACCGCCTGGTTAGTGATTAGGCGTTATCTAAATCAACCACCAAAACAGGTTTTAAATAGCATCTAACTGGTTGATATCATCCAATAATGGTGGTTGTATATAACCAGTTATTGGAATAAAATAGCCAATGTGTGAATAAGAGTCAAGCTGAATCACTGATTTCAAAAGCATTTTTATATAAATCAATGCTGGAATGTATTTTGCATTTAACAACAAGATAATAAAAAATTAAATGTATTGATTTTATACAAGGGAAATTACATGCGAACACAATTTAAACCAAAACTTATCGCGTTAGCTGTTTTGTCGATTTATGCT
>CAYGSH010000047.1:0-16247 GCA_964352515.1 uncultured Methylophilaceae bacterium
ATGTGAGTTCCAATTTAATTAAAGTATTGTAATGTTTAGCTGTACGGTCTGCGTAAGCCTTAAAAAAATCACCGACTCTTACAAAAGTGAATGCTAAAAATGCACCAAGAAAAGCAGCAGAGGCTGTTTCTGAAAAATTATTATCAACTTCAATAAATAACTTATAAAATATATCAAAGCTAAAAACAGCAATAAATGCCAATAATATTATGGACAAAATTGCTATAACTTTTTCTCTCATATGAGGTTAAGCATTCTTTTTTAATAAATGAAGCAAAAAAAACTACATCCCATTCATGTAACAGGAGGGCTATAATTACTTAAGCAACACATTATCTTATTAATGAGCGTTTATCAATGCTGCTATATGTTGATTAAGCTTAAAGAAGTCTTTCTAACCTCTGGCACTTTGTTTTCTCAGAAAAGGAATCACTAATAGTATAAAAAGCATAAATTTGAACATTAACCGAAACTAACCAAATGCCTGAACTTAGTAATATGTATAACTATATGTATAACATTTAAATTTAAGCTTAAATTAGTATATTATTTACAATAAGTTAAATATGTAATTCGATTGTCGCCTGCCCACCAATAACTAAAAAAGGCTACCCCTAGTGGGTAGCCTTTTTTAGTTGACTCTCTTTATACTTATCTAACCATAATTAAAAATTAAATTAGGTTGACTATATTCTGGTTTATAGTCTCTGCCAGTGAATTCTTTATCAATACGATATTGACGATCTGGATGAAGCTGTTCTACCACTTCAAGGTGGCCTTTTGCCATACCTTTATGGTTGAATTCATTCACTAAATAATTCGTATCATCTAATATTTTATATAAATTCATTTTATTCATCCTTCGCTAATATTTTTGCATTAAGGTTAATCCTTAAGTACCTCTAGCTTATCTTGTTATCAATCATTTCATTTTGTTAATAAAGAGCTACTTTCTCTTTTACTTCTTAATCATTAGTACGGCATCAATTTGTAATTCTTTAGAGAAATGAGTGATTGATGTGATTGTTACACTAATTTGACTTGTTACTTATGCAGTCATTACAGTAGGCGTGAACGATGTTTAATCTAAATCAATAAATCATATTCTATTTCTAATACACTCGTATATAGCTGGTGCTTGCCTCAAACAAGACAAACAGACACAATCTTTAGCGTAGATAAAACAACGATAAAGACGACATGGCGAGCAAAAGCAAACGGCAATCACCAATAGAGTTGATATTGAAAGGTAGTTGGCAACGACTTGCTTTTTCTGCTTTGCTGATATTTGTTGTTTTTTTTGTGATTTTTCCTGCAGTAAATAATTCTATTTTAATAACGCTGAGTGCCAGCATCAAACCAGTTGTTTTGCTGGTGATTGCTGTGCTGATAGGTATGGCTTTATTTAAGTTATATCAACAGGCTAGAGCCGTTTACCTTGCGAAAAAATATCCGCTTAATCAAGAGACAGAGTCGCCATTTGTGAGAACCACAATGTCAGAGTTTGTGCAGCGGCCGACAAGTTGGTCTCTACCAGTGATTCAAGAGGTTGAATGGAAGCGATTTGAAGAGTTATCCATGGGCTATTATTTAGAGAAAGGGATACTGGCAAAGTCGACATCATTAGGTGCAGATGGCGGCATTAATATTAAGCTTTACCAAGATGAGACTGGTGATGCGAGTTCTTTAGTGCAATGTAAATCTTGGCATAATAAGCAGGTTGGCGTAAAGGCGATACGTGCGTTTTTAGGCGTTTTAACACGTGAAAAAGTACCCAATGGTTTTTTTATGACATCGGGTGATTTTACGGCGGATGCTAAAAAAGTAGCTAAAGCTAATCGAATAAATTTGATTAATGGTGAGATGTTTCTTGCCATGATTTTGCGCTTGCCAGAAGCCTCTCAGCAAAAGCTATTGGCATTAGCGATTGCGGGGGAGTATAAAACGCCCACATGCTCACAATGTGGGATCAAAATGGTTAAGAGAGATAGCAAGCGAGGGCCGTTTTGGGGGTGTAGTAATTACCCTATTTGCAGCCAACGAGTGGCGATGAGAACAAGCGATTAATTTATTTTAGCCAAGTACTAGCACTTTATTTGATTTTTGTTACAATAATCAAATGAAAGAAAAATACACAACAAATCACGGTGGCAAGCGCATTAATGCTGGACGAAAAGAAGGCTCTGGTAGGTTTGGCGAGCCAACGGCTGTCATGCGGGTGCCAGAGAGTCAGAAAAATGTGATTGTTGATTTTTTAGCTCATTACCAAGACAAAAAAACCAAGCAAGAACTAGATGCGATTGATGGTATGGAATTGTTTGAGTACCCTGCTTTAAATTTTGCCAAAGTTGCATTGCCTTTATTTAGCTCTAAAGTGCGCGCCGGTTTTCCTAGTCCAGCAGATGATCATGTAGAAAAACGTCTAGATGTTAGCGAATATTTGATTGATCAAGCGGACGCAACTTTTTTTGCTACTATTATCGGTGATTCAATGCGTGATGCTGGCTTACTGAGTGGTGATAAAGCGGTGGTAGATCGATCTAAGCAAGCTTCTGTTGGCGATATTGTGTTGGCGATTATTGATGGTGAATTTACCATTAAAACCTTAGGTAAAAATAAGCAAGGCATGCCGCGATTAATTCCTGCTAATCATGATTTTCCTGTTATTGAGATTACAGAAGCAATGCAGTTTGAAATATGGGGTGTGGTAACGGGTTCGTTTAGAAAGTTTTAATAGCGTTAAGTAGAAACAAAAAAGCCTAGCTCAAGGCTAGGCTTTTTTGTTGTAACAAATGAATTATTTATTCATTACGTACATTGTAACTTCAAAACCGAAACGCATTTCAGTAGCTGCTGGTGTAGTCCACATAATATTTCTCCTTTTTGGTTAACCGGGCTAGCACTATCTAGTCCGTGTAAATCATTATCGACTAAACGTTAAAAAACATGCTATTTATGTTCATGAACGTGTAGTCAGTATTTTCATGAAGCGGTAATAAGTAAAAATCAAGGAACGATGCAAATAATGACTAGCCAACCGCAAGCGCGAAGTATTGCGCTGATTGATGTGAATAACTTTTATGTGAGTTGTGAGCGGGTGTTTAACCCTAAGTTAAAAGATAAGCCAGTGGTGGTGCTATCTAATAATGATGGATGTGCTGTGGCACGTAGCAATGAGGTTAAAGCGCTAGGAATAGGGATGGCTGCGCCGTGGTTTAAGTTTAAGAAAGAGGCTAAGCAGCATGGTATTGTGGCTTATTCATCTAACTATGCACTGTATGCAGATATGAGTAACCGCGTGATGTCTATACTGCAGCAGTTTTCACCCGAGCAAGAAGTGTATTCAATTGATGAGTCTTTTTTAGATTTAACGAGTTTTAGATCAAAGAATCTAGTGCAATATGGACAAGCTATGCGGCAAAGGATATTGCAATGGACAGGCTTGCCTGTATGTGTGGGCATAGCGCCAACAAAAACCTTAGCTAAGCTGGCAAATCACTGCGCTAAAAAACGGCCTGAGTTCAATGGTGTTTGCCACTTTAATGTGATGTCACCACAAACATTGAATCAGTTATTGCGTGAAGTTGATGTAGGTGAAGTGTGGGGTGTGGGTAGAAAGCTTACACCTAAATTACATGCCTTGGGTATTAAGACGGTATTGGATTTAAAGCAAGCTAACCCGCAGCGACTTAGGCGGTTGTTTAGTGTTGTGATGGAAAAAACCATCCACGAGCTCAATGGGATTGTTTGTATTGATTTAGAAGAGGTGAGCCCAGCAAAGAAGCAAATTGTGAGTTCACGGAGCTTTGGCTATCCTGTGACTGATTATCATAGTTTGGCAGAGTCTATTACATTATACGTGAGCAGGGCAGCAGAAAAGTTACGTAAACAAGCTTCTTATACTGGCTCGATTTACCTCTATATTAGAACTAGTCCATTTAAAGAAAACCAACCGTTTTATAGCAACGGACTCAACATACCATTGCCGACGCCAACAGATGATACCCGTGTTTTGGTGAATGTTGCCTTATGGGGGTTAAGGCAAATTTATAAGCCACATTATCATTACGCCAAAGCGGGCGTAATGCTTGGTGATTTGGCGACAGGGGCAGGGATACAAACCGACATATTTAGTACCGGTACATTAGGGTCAGCCAAGCTTGCATCAGCATCGAGTAAGTTAATGCTGACGCTGGATCGTATTAATCAGAAAATGGGTAGAGAGTCGATTAAATTAGCTAGCGAAGGGTTTAGCCGTCCATGGACAATGAAGCAAGCACATAAGAGCCCCAACTTCACCACGCACTGGCAGGATTTGATTAAGGCTAATTGAGTTGCGATGGAAAGCTATGTTTAGCGCGCTCGACTGCTTGTTTACCTTCTTCAATAGACTCTTTAGCCCGATGGAATTCAAGTAAGCCGATTTCAGCTAGCTTAGGGGTTAAGATAAAGTCTGGCGGTTCTCCAGCCATGCGGCTGCGACTAATCCTAACTTGCATAATATTAATGCTAGCAGCGATAACATCTATCATAGAAGGCAGTTGGGGCGCTGATGAATCTGCACTAGGCATGAGCCCGCTAATGCCATCCTTTAGTTTATCTATCCAATGATTACTTTCGTTGATGACGGCTTCCGTATTTTCTGGTGCATTCATATGTCTATTTAAGGCATCTGAATTGAGGTCCACAGCGATGACAATATCAGCACCTAAAGCACGTGCTAACGATACAGGAACTGGATTAACAAGGCCGCCATCAATGAGCACTGAGCCTTCATGCATCACCGGTGTAAACAAGCCAGGTAAAGCAATCGACGCGCGAACAGCATCGAGCATCGAGCCTTCTTTTAACCATTTTTCAGCGCCGCTGTTTAGTAAAGTAGCTGTGGCTGCAAAAGGAATATCCAAGTCTTCAATGTTGTAGTCATTAAAGTCTTTACGGAAAAACTCCATTAAGCGATCGCCTTTGAGCAGACCGCTACTCAAGCTCACATCTAAATATGAAATAATTTCACTGACTTTAAGCGCCAATACCCATTCTTCAAACTTGTCCAATTCGCCAGCTGCATAAACAGCGCCAACGAGTGCGCCAATAGAAGTGCCACAGACAATATCAGGTTTAATGCCTATTTCTTCTAATGCGCGGATTACACCAATATGGGCCCAACCACGCGCTGCACCACCACCTAAGGCTAGTCCAATCTTAGATTTATGCTTTGATTTCATAGTAAACATCTTATCAAATATTGAGGGCATAAAGCGATGCAGGTACCATCAATTGATATTAATAGATGAAATGAAAGAGCTTTGCGAAATAGATGAAAAAAGGATTATCAGCTGCTTTTTATTTATATATAATGATATCAATAGTTTACTTTTATTATTAATTGTATTACTTTAATAAACTTATATAGGTTCTATTAATTGATTAAGATTTTAGGAAGTCTATGCCTTTTCCAAACATGACAAAGTATGTATATAAGATTCGTTGCAGTAATGGTGCTGTTGTTGATAATTTGCAGATTTATGGTAAAACTGAAGATGAATCAAGGGCCAGATTGATGCAAATGTACTTTAATTGTGAAGTGTTACATATTGCAGTTGCAAGTAGTGCACGTGAATCTAGTACTGATTACAATGATGTGTTAGATCGTATTATTGGTAATATATAAAATCTATTACTGATATTGCGAAATCAAGTTTAAACACTCAGCAACAAATCCTTAACAAGCTCAGAAGTGAGCGCATAATAATCATGTGCGCCTTGACAGTTTTCTTGATAACTAAAAATATCTTTTTGATGATATGGACTTTCTGCTAGTGCAACATTGGTATTAATGACCGTCTTGCATAAATCGCGACCAAAAAGGGTCTGTGCTTGTTTTAAAACCTCAAAAGACATTTTACGTCGTTGGTCAAAAGAAGTTAGTAAGTATCGTCTATCTAAGCGTTTTTTTAGAACAGATTCTAGTGAGTGCAAAGATTTTTCAACTTTAAGAGCGCTTTTTAATGATAAAAAGTCAGAAGAAATTGGAATAATGACTAAGTCAGCTGCAAAAATTGAATTTAAAGATAGCACGCCCACGTATGGACAGCAGTCCATAATAATGTTGTCATAATCAACTTCTTTTTCTAATGCACTTAATCCTTGGTTGAGCTTATTAAGGATAGCAGGTCCTTTACCGTAACTAGAATCAACTTTAATTAGTTGTTTATGATAAGGAATCAGATCACTTACATTTTCCCAATGGACAATCAGTTCATTTAATGGCGTATTGTTCTCATAAAAATCAAATAAGCTTTTTTTGACAGAAGTTTTTAATTTGTCATTAATTTCTGTGAGGTGTCCTTGCGGATCCATGTCTATCAGTAAACATTTTGCTTTGTTACGTGTTAATGCAGCAGTAAGATTGAGGGATGATGTTGTTTTGCCCACGCCCCCTTTTTGATTAAATACCGCAACACGACTCATATATAACTTTCAATTTGATAGATTTTTATATTGGTTAATTGACTCTATATTCGGGCTAATAATTTATTTGATGATTTGTTTAGTTATATTTTTTAACAATGCAAAAATATACCTTGTTTTATACATGCAGTATATAAAAGGTATTATACAAGTGTACTAAATTTCACTCACCGTAAAATTAAGTAATGCTCATCCGAATGCCTTGGTGTCGGCATCAGTATCGTTAATCCAGAAATAATAGAATTCACGCACCACTTTAAGATAAAGTTTTTTAATTTCTACTGTTTTAAACAGTGGCAAAGTCATGTCGACAGAAATTCGATAATTGGCATGGTTGTTAGTAGGCGCATCTTTAAGACGCAGCAATATAATTTTAGCAAGTTTTGAGCGTGTATCAATAACTGACTTTTCAGCGCCACGCTTAGTAAGGCTTAGTCGATAAGCATTAAGTGATTGGCTTTCTGCATCATTTAGTCGTTCGATTTCTAGTGCGTCGGTTAATAATTTTAAAGTACTATATTTTGGTTGCCATTTTATTTTGCTTACATTAAAGCCGTAATACTCCTCAAACATGGCAATTGCCTTGATATCATTCATCCAAAAAGGAAAGTATTCACGTGCTGTGTTCAATGCATTGTTTTTTTCATCATACGTAAGCTTAGGCAGTGTTTGTTCTAATACTAATGAATACTCTTTACGTGATTGCTGCTTGTCTGCAAGATTTATTGTGAAAGCATCTAAAAATTTTGATCTGATATATAACTCACCACTGGGTGCACCTTTGCCTTGTAAAAACTTTAAATAAGCATCAGAAGCCTCTTTTTCACGACTTTTAGCAATTTGTTTTTTCTTCATTTGCGTAACTTCTTTGTCAGGATAGGCCTATCACATATATTTTTATCAATTAACAAAACCAATTTTAACAATCATAGGTGTAATTAATAGGTTGAATAAGTAGGCAAAAGCCTGAGTAATCATAGATTTAAATAAGTATTCTTTTGCCATAATGATGCAATGACATAACGAGTATCTCATTTGCAAAATTGAGCAATAAGGTAAAAGAGTTGGATGAAACGAATTTTTATAGCATTAATTGTTAATTTTTTAATCGTCACTGTTAGCTATGCAGCAAGCTGGAAAGCATTGCAGGATAATAAGCATGCTGATTTAGTGCTCGATCAACAATCGATTACTGAATCTGGTAAGTATCAGAAAGCATGGGTGAAGCTGAATTACAAAGAGATGCAAACAAATATTCAGTACCCCGAAAAACGCTATAACAATGCAAAAATGTTATGGTACTTTGACTGCGCTGTGCAAAAGTCTGCCACGGCTCAAGTTTATCAACTATTGAATGATGAACTGGTCTATTCAGCAGCTATTGATATTAAAAGAGCAAGGTTTATTGAACCTGTGCCAGAAACAGAAATTGATATAGCAATGCAATATGTTTGTCAGCGAAAAGCTTATCAAGAAGAGGCCAAAGCAAAAGCAGCGGAGGCAAAGCAAAAACATGAAAATGCACTTGAAAACGAAAGTCAAACAAAAGTAACTGGAGATCAGGCAAAAGAAACGACCAATTCTGCAGAAAAACCAGTAGAAATAGCCAAAGAGGCTAAACCTGAGCCATCTGATAAGGAAGATAATTCAAAAGCTACTGATGAAGCACATGATGAAAGTAAAAAGGTAGATGCTGCTTCAGAAAAAGATAAGTTAGACGATGAAAAGCATGCAGAAAAAATCGATAAAAAAGATAATAAAAATGAGCATGATGAACATGTTGAGTCAGATAAGAAAAAGACGAGTGACTCTTCTAAGAAAAAGAAAAACATTCGATGGGGTTATAAAGGAAAAATTGACCCTGAGCATTGGGGAGATTTGTCGCCAGACTATATCAGTTGTAAGGTTGGCAGTAATCAATCACCCATTGATATTGATAAAACAATTGTAACATTGCAAAAGCCGCTTAAAACCTTTCAGCGATTTCCTGCCGTTGAAGTTTCAAATAATGGTCAAAGTGTAGAGGTAAGTTTTAAGCCTGGCAACATTATGGTTATCGATAGCGTGATGTATCAAATGGACAATGTCACATTTCATGGGCCTAGTGAACATTTAGTTAAAGGTAAATCTTATTCATTCGAAGCACATTTTTTACATACCGACCCTAAAGGTAATATGGCGGTATTGGCCGTTATGTTTGATGAAGGCCCTGAAAATAAGGCTATAACAAAATTATTAGAAAATGCGCCTAGAGCTAAAGCAAAGCCTAAAAAAATAACAACCAAAGTGCTTGCTAGTGAGTTGATTCCTAGAGAAAAATCTTATTATAGATACAGTGGCTCTTTAACTGTGCCACCCTGTAGTGAAGGGGTTGTTTGGATTGTGATGAAATCTACAATGACTGCTTCAGCATCACAAATAAACGCTTATAAAAAACTATTAGGTCACGACAATAATAGACCACAACAGCCATTGAATGGGCGTATGGTCATTGAGTAATTTTGTTAGCGTTTTTTGATTTGATTGCCAATGTGATTTTCTCCTCGTTTTTTTGCAAGAATCACTTGTTTTTGGCGCTCAGTAAGCGCAGCTTTTTTCTCTTCTGATGTTTTGTCATAACAGTGTGGGCAAGAAATGCCTGGAGTATATCGATCACTTTTAAGCTCTTCTGGCGACAACGGCATACGGCAGGCATAACATTGATCATACTCTCCAACTTCTAAGCCATGTTTTACACCAACGCGCTGATCAAATACAAAACATTCACCTTCCCATAAACTTTCTTTTTTTGGAACGGTTTCTAGGTATTTAAGAATGCCGCCTTGTAAGTGATAAACCTCTTCAAAGCCTTGTTGTTTCATGAATGAAGATGCTTTTTCACAACGAATGCCGCCAGTACAAAACATGGCCACCTTTTTGTTTTTAGTTTTATCTAAATTTTGGGCTACGAATTTAGGAAACTCTCTAAATGTACTTGTTTTAGGATCAATGGCGCCTTTAAATGTTCCGATGTGTGTTTCATAGTCGTTTCGAGTGTCTAGAAGAATAACATCTGGATCACTAATAATGGCGTTCCAATCTTCTGGTTTAACATAAGTACCAACGATTTCATTCGGGTCTACACCGCTAACCCCCATCGTTACAATTTCATTTTTAAGCTTGACCTTCATGCGATAAAAAGGATGACTATCGGCATAAGACTCTTTATGTTCTAAATCACTAAACCGCGCATCTCGACGTAGGTAGTCTAATACTGCATGGATATCTTCAGTTTTACCTGCAATTGTGCCATTAATACCTTCTAGCGCGAGTAGAAGGGTACCTTTGATATTGTGAGCAATACAGGTTTCTAAAATCGGTGCTTGAAGTGCTTGATAGTCGGGTAGGCTAACAAATTTATAAAGTGCAGCGGTAAGGTATTGGGCCATAACAAATTAAATCATTGAATACGAAAGCGAGCATTTTATCATTAATTACTTTGTTTCTCGTTTGATGTGGGTCAAACCAAAACAGCCAAGTATGAATTTGACTAAGCAGAGTCTAGGCTGTTTAGTCTTGATTCAGGAGTAAGATTTCAGCTTTGCCAACGCCAGAAATATCACCCATCCAGCGTTGTGCTCTAGTAGAAGTGAGTTTGGCAAATTGGCTGTCAAAGTGTGAGAACGATTTAAATAGTAGTTTGAGAAACGGTAAGGTATGCAAACCGCAATCAACCCAAGTCGCTTGCTCGGCTGGTCTTGTTGTCAGTAACAAGGTGCCGCGTTTCATGCCATAGCCAAGATGGCGACCTGTGGTGCCTATGACGCCTAATGTGCCAGCCATCAAACTAGAAGCACAATAATCACCGGCATTACCTTCAATTAATAAAATCCCTCGACGCATTTTGTCACCTGCTCTATCGCCAGTATTGCCTTTGCATACAATGCTGCCGCCTTGCATGCTTTGACCTAAATAGTCACCACTATCACCTTCGACGGTAATGCTACCTTTCGTCATTTTATGACCGATATGTGTTAATAATTGATTCGTGTCTTTAAACACAATGTTTGAAGCATCTGAGCCGGATACGGTAAACCAATCAGCCACTTTGTGGTGCGTTTCTAATGTCATTGATTCAATATCTGCAATAGATTTATCGGCTAAAACATCGTTTGTTAAACGGCTACAGTCTAGTTTGTGGTTTAAATTATTTTTAAGGGTGAAGGTGAGCGCTGTCATGATTATCCACCTAGTATTTCATGTAATTTAAAAAGATGAGGACCTAGTTTTCCGCCATAATTACCTGCTGAAATACGCTTAATACCCGCACCTTTACCTAAGCTGCAAGCGGCTTCTATACCAACCTTCATACTTAATGCAATATCCTCAAACGTTAAGCCATCAATCACGATTTCCATGACGCTTTCAATATCCATATCTAATTCTGATTTGACACTGCCTTTTAAAGTAGGGCAGAAGGCATCATTGGTACTGGCAAACATTTTAGGGTATTTACTACCGACTTTTGAACCTGAACGCACGACGCCGCCTGGAAAGGGCATGATGACATTAGGCATTTTTTTCATCGCATCAATTGCTGCTTCACATGCTGCTAATACTTGTGACTGGCTTTCACCTAATACTAGAAAATTACCCCCGCCAATCGCACGGACCATGCCTGTGGTTTCTTGAGTGATAAATTCACCATCCATCACGGGAATACGCCAGTAACGTTGATTATTGCCATCAGCATCAGGTAATAGTTTAGCAATTTGATAACCATCACCAAAGTAGCGTAAATTTTTACCCAAGCTAATTTGGTCTTCAGAGTCAATGCCAGAAAAGGCAGCAGCAGTAGGGCAGGTTAAAATGCATTGTCCCATTCGTGTTTCTAGCTGTTGCATCAAGACTTTGCTACCCATGGCAAACATTAAAATACTCACACCAGGGCGTCCATCTGGCGTTTCAGCTTCGGTTAATTCGCCTTCTATTCCTGCTTCTACACCACAACCAATGACACTGGTAGCAAAGCCTGTCATGGCGTTTGCTGCGTTGTGAGCCCATTTCAAGTTTTGCGCAGTGATCAAGACTCGTGTGCCGCGCATATTAAATGCTTCAGCGAAGGTATCGTCTATTTGTATGCCGTTTAATTTCATTTTTTATGACTCACTACGCTATTGCGGCCATCAGCCGCTATTTCATCATCACTAATTTTATAGTTATCTAATTGAATCGTATGATATTTGTCGAAGTATTCTTTTAATCCTTTTTCCACGCTCTTATCATAAGCTGGCTTGGCAGTATGCGTTTTACCCCAAACCACTTTCACTACTTCACCATTTTTAACCACTAATTCACCATCTTTAAAAACATAATCAGGCTTAGCAAACATGGCTTCTTTATCATCTTGTTCAGTATAAACGGTAATGTTAGCAGCTGCACCTACACCTAAATGTCCTTGATTGTTCATGCCAATCAGCTTGGCAGCCCCTGCACGAGTCATGGTTGCGATTTCGTATAAGCTATATTCACGCTCAATTGCTTTTAAATTGCTCATGGCTTGTGCATCTAAATTAAGTTTATCAAACGCTTCATCTCTAAAGCTTTTATCCATCAATAAACGGATTAAATGCGGATAACTGGTAAATGGTGCACCGTTAGGATGGTCGGTGGTCAGGAATATGCGCCATGGGTCTTCAACACTGAGGAAAATCTCTAATCCAATCGCCCATTGCAGCGCATTCACATAGTTTTGATCACGATATTTAAATGGTACTACGCCACAACCTGCATCACATTCGATATCCATAATCACGGATTTTTTGGGGTTGGCATGTTTCGCATTTAAGTGCTGCATCATATTATCGCCTGATGCCGTCACCGTTTGGCCAAACAAAATCTGACCCACATCAGCAGTAATATGTTTATTTTTATTAATCGCTTCTGAAATCTCTGCCGCTGCAGATGAAAACTTCATATCGCCTTCTGTGCCATAGCTATGAAACTGAATGTGCGTCAAATGCATCGGGATGCCATCACTGGCCCCCATGGTGTCGAGTGTTGTTTGAAAGTTACCCGCCGCACCTAAATTATTGCAATGAACATGCAGTGGTTTGGCAATGCCAATATCATGCACGGCGCGGCTCAAACTTTGCAAAATCTGCCTCGGGCTGATAGCGTAGTGTTTGTTATTTTCATCCAAGTCTAAACGACGTTGGTTAAATTTAAAGGCATTAATACCACCAGGGTTTACGACTTTAATACCAATAGTTTGGGTCGCGTTTAAGGTCCAAGCCACATAATCATTAATCGTTTTTTGATCGGCTTTATTCGCCAGCAAACGCAAGAAGTAATCATCATTACCCAGCATCGCATAGCCGCCTTTGTCGATCATCGGCGTGTCGCCCATTTCCAAATGGGCTTGTCTTGCGTTAATGCCTAAAATGGCTGGTTCAAATGCGGCGGTATAACCCATTTCAATATAATGCATGCCCGTGACTGTGGTGCTAGGCGTTGCATTGTGTGCACAATGCGGACCACACACATGCGCCTCAGGATCGGTATATTTCAATGTCTCTTGGTACTCAGGCAACATCATGCGCGCAATGTTGACCTTGCCACCACCAATATGACTATGCATATCAATTGCACCAGCCATCACTACTTTACCATTTAAATCAATGGTTTCATGTATCTTTTCTGTTTTGCTGGGCTTAGCAATAATATGACCATTGCGGATATAAATATCTTCTTTCACCCCATCTTTACCATGGGCTGGATCGTATACTTTTGCGTTCTTTAGCAGGGTAATCATGTTAATAATGCATCCATTTTTGTCATGACATCAGTCAATGTTGGTAGTTTACTTTCACGCGTTTGTTTGAGCGGTAATACAATTGATGAGTCCACTCTAAATAAAGTACCAGCACAATCTAAAGCAGGCGTTGCTACTGGAATAAACACAGCTGGAGGTGTTGAAAATTGCATTTGAGTGTTTCCAATAGCAATTAAGGGTGCATCACTGTTTGGCAATGACTTTTCAGGGCTAAAGCTATTAATCCAAACAATAGCATCATGTTGAGTTAAATCATGTTCTTCAGGTGCTAAAGCACTCAGCCAAGTATGCGCATAATTGACCGTGGTATCACCATCACTGCCACCCAGTGCTAAACCCATGGCTCGGCTTTCTGTATTTAATTTTACAACGCTTTCAGTAATGTTTTCTATCGTCAGTTCGGCATGTGCGTAATGTAAGTCTTTTGCAACCCAAATTAATACGGCATATTGCGCTTGTTGTAATTGCTCAACAACCAAGACTAAGTCTTTCACGGCAATGCCAGCAATCGACTCTGCTTTTAGTGTTTTACCTTGAATCATTGCACGCAAAGCAGCAGTTACTTCAGGAAGGGCTTCCGTTGCGCAAGGTAATACGGTTGGTTGTTTGCCATTAGGCGAAATACCGTGGCTAGTATCTAAACCTTCACCACCTAGGTAAATTATTTCGCGCACTTGTGGGTCAGTAAATAAGGCCTCTTTATTCCAGACGTTACGCTCAAAAAAGCGTGGGTTGTGCTTCACCACGTCTGTGCCGATACATACAAGCACATCAGCTCGGTTCTTCAGCTCCATTAATGTGGTGGTTTGCCAGCCTTTGCTTTGCAATACCTTGGTATTACGCCAAGTGCTTTCTGCATTCATGTGCATCATCGGGGCTTTGACATGTTGTGCTGTATTAAAGGCAGCTCTAAAACCAGATAAATCAGTACTTAATCCCGCAAAGATAGGAAGCTGAGCAGATTTTAAAATGGAGGTTGCCTCTGTAACAGCCTCATCTAAGCTCACCGCTTTACCCGCAATCATGGGTGAGGATTTTTTGGTTTGTTGGCTGAAGAAGCTAATGCTTTTCGCGCAAGAGTTTAATGATGGTCGGCTAACATCGATATCATCACAGAGTAATCCACAAGCAGGGCAGGTTGCAAGCATGTTGTTGCTATCCTTTAATTGTTGCATGAATGATAGTTTTCTATATTTGGCTTGATTGATTTATTTTAAATTCAAAGTTTATCAAATAATAATAACAAGTATAGCCCATTATAAATGTTAAAACAGAAGCTGAAATCTAGCTTTGTTTGTATTTGGTTGTTATGAAAGAAGTTGGCGCGTTATTGTTGTTGATTTCTCTTATTGAATGACATGTATTTTCAAGCAGTCGTTTCAAAATCATCATTCATTAAATGCATGAACAATGTTAGAATAGCCGTTTTTATAAGTCGTTATTTTTTATTCAATTTTTGTGGAGTTATCATGGCAGTAGAACGCACTTTAAGTATTATCAAACCTGACGCAGTGGCAAAAAACGTGATTGGCCAAATTTACACACGTTTTGAAAATGCTGGTTTAAAAATTGTTGAGGCAAAAATGGCTCACTTAACCCAGGCAGAAGCAGAAGGTTTTTACGCTGTACATAAAGAGCGCCCTTTCTTTGCAGATTTGGTTAAATTCATGATTTCTGGTCCTGTGATGATTCAAGCACTAGAAGGTGAAGGCGCTGTGTTGAAAAACCGTGATTTAATGGGTGCTACCAATCCTAAAGAAGCGGCTGCAGGTACGATTCGTGCTGACTTTGCTGAGAGTATTGATGCGAATGCAGTGCATGGTTCTGATTCAGCAGAAAACGCAGCTATCGAAATTAAATACTTCTTTGGCTAAAAATTGCGCATTGGCGTCGTTATACAGCGTTGCAAGTAAAAAACTTCTTCCTCATATGCTATTTGCATCCTTGATGTTTTTTACTTGTGCCTTACCTTGCTTAGTCAATCCACAATTTAGAAGATATAGAAAGATTTAAAACAAACTTTGACTAATTTATTGAATTTCAATCAACAACAACTTGCCGATTACTTTGTGAGTATTGGCGAGAAGCCTTTTCGCGCCAAGCAATTAATGCGGTGGGTGTATCAACATGGCACGATAGATTTGTCCCAGATGACGGATATTGCCAAAGTGTTGCGTGAAAAGTTGGGCAATGAAACCACGTTTAGTTTGCCTAAGGTCCAAAAAGAGTTGATCTCTGATGATGGTACGCGCAAATGGTTAGTGGGTGCGAATAATCAAAAAGATGGTACTTCGAGTAGTGTTGAAACGGTATTTATCCCTGAAGATGATCGAGGAACTTTGTGTATTTCTAGTCAGGTTGGTTGTGCATTGGAATGCACATTTTGTTGGACAGGTATTCTATGGTTTTATCGCAATTTAACGGTTTCTGTAATTATTGGACAGCTTTGGATTGCGAATCAATCTTTACGTCAGGCAGATGGATATGACATGCTTTCATCAACCGATCGGATTATCTCCAATGTGGTGATGATGGGCATGGGTGAGCCCCTGGCAAATTATGATAATGTGGTGTCGGCTATGCAGATTATGTTGGATGACCATGCCTATGGATTAAGTCGTCGACGAGTCACGCTATCAACAAGTGGACTTGTTCCACAAATGGATAGGCTGAAAGAAGACTGCCCGGTGGCATTGGCTGTATCTTTACATGCACCCAATGATGCATTGCGAGATGAAATTGTACCGATTAACAAGAAATATCCTCTGAAAGAATTGATGGCCGCTTGCAATCGTTACTTGGTTAAAGCGCCTCGTGATTTTGTGACTTTTGAATACGTGATGTTGGATGGTGTAAATGATACTGTTGAACATGCAAAACAGTTATTAAATGTGATTAAAGACGTACCATGTAAGTTAAATTTGATTCCATTTAATCCTTTCCCAAATAGTGGCTATGAGAC
>CAYGSH010000048.1:0-16197 GCA_964352515.1 uncultured Methylophilaceae bacterium
CATGCCGTCGTGGTGGAATTGGTAGACACGCTATCTTGAGGGGGTAGTGACGAAAGTCGTGAGAGTTCGAGTCTCTCCGTCGGCACCATAAACATTTATGGTTTGTTTGGCTTCTGTTTGATCAATTGGATTTATATCCAATGTAAAAAAATGAAATACAACGTGATTTATTTTTATATTCAATTTGTGAAAGCTAAGGTTAGGACTTTTGCTAAATAACTATTTTCCAATACTAATGTTTATTTTCGTGGGTTTGGCTGTTGGGCTTGGGCCACTCATATTAGGTAAGCTGGTTTCACCACATAAACCTGATCCAGAAAAAAACTCTCCCTATGAGTGTGGGTTTGAAGCGTTTGAAGATGCACGTATGAAATTTGACGTACGTTATTATTTGGTCGCTATTCTTTTTATTCTTTTTGATTTAGAAATTGCCTTTCTATTTCCATGGGCCGTGGTTTTAAAAGATATTGGCTTATTTGGTTTTCTTGCAATGATGGTCTTTTTATTTGTTCTGGTTGTTGGTTTTATCTATGAGTGGAAGAAAGGTGCGCTTGAGTGGGATTAGTTTTTAAAGCGTGTTGAGGCATTTAAAAGTAACTTTAATGATTGGAATCTTTGTTAAGTGAGTATTGAGGGCGTTTTAGAAAAAGGGTTTGTTACAACCACGCTAGATACGGTGATTAACTACACACGTACAGGATCAATGTGGCCAATGACGTTTGGTTTGGCATGTTGTGCGGTAGAAATGATGCATGCTGGCGCTGCTCGTTATGACCTTGATCGTTTTGGTATTGTGTTTAGACCAAGTCCAAGACAATCTGATGTCATGATTGTAGCTGGCACCTTGGTAAATAAAATGGCGCCAGCGCTTAGAAAGGTTTACGACCAAATGGCTGAGCCTCGTTGGGTGATTTCTATGGGTAGCTGTGCAAATGGAGGCGGTTACTATCATTATTCTTATTCAGTTGTTCGTGGATGTGATCGAATAGTTCCTGTGGATGTTTATGTGCCAGGCTGCCCCCCGACTGCAGAAGCATTGCTCTTTGGTATTATTCAATTACAGAAAAAAATTAAACGCACTAACACCATTGCACGTTAATCATAGTGATCAAAAAATATGTCAGCTAAATTAGATGAACTATCTGCACAAATAAAATTAGCCTTAAATACTGGCTTAGCAAAAATTAGTCAAGATTTGAATGAAATTACGGTTGAATGTAAGGCAAAAGACTTAATTGAAGTATGCTTAAGGCTACGTGACCATGGTGAACTTAAATTTGAGCAGCTGATTGATTTGTGTGGTGTTGACTATAGTGACTATAAAGAAGGTTTGTGGGATGGTCCTCGCTATGCGGTCGTTCTGCACTTGTTGTCCGTATCATTAAATCAACGTCTTCGTCTTCGTGTGTTTGCACCTGATGATGACTTCCCTGTATTGCCCACACTAATTGATGTATGGCCAGTTGCAAACTGGTTTGAAAGAGAAGCATTTGATTTGTTTGGCATTATGTTTGAAAACCACCCAGATTTACGTCGTATTTTGACTGACTATGGCTTTGTAGGCCATCCTTTCCGAAAAGATTTCCCGATGATAGGAAATGTTGAAATGCGCTATGACCCAGAGCAGCAGAGGGTGGTCTATCAGCCAGTTTCGATTGAATTACGAAATAATGTACCGCGTATTATTCGTGACGAAGGGGTGCATAATGGCTGAGATTCATAATTACACGATGAATTTTGGCCCGCAACATCCTGCAGCCCATGGTGTGTTGCGGTTAGTTTTGGAATTAGATGGGGAGGTAATTCAGCGTGCTGATCCCCACATAGGTTTATTGCACCGAGCAACTGAAAAGTTGGCAGAAAACCGTACCTATTTACAGTCAGTTCCTTATATGGATAGGCTTGACTATGTCTCAATGATGTCAAATGAGCATGCTTATGTCATGACAATTGAGAAAATGCTTGGATTGGAAGTGCCCATTCGAGCGCAATATATTCGTGTGATGTTTGATGAGATCACTCGCATTTTGAATCATTTGTTATGGATTGGTGCGCATGGCATTGACCTGGGTGCTATGACCATGTTTATTTACGCTTTTCGCGAGCGAGAAGATTTATTTGACATGTATGAAGCTGTATCGGGTGCACGTATGCACGCAGCTTATTACCGGCCAGGAGGCGTTTACCGAGACTTGCCCGCGCGTATGCCGCAGCATGAAACAACAAAATTCCGAAGTAAAGCGCAAATCAATAAGTTAAATGAGAACCGACAGGGGTCGTTGCTTGATTTTATTGAGGATTTTACAAATCGTTTTCCAAAGCATGTTGATGAATATGAAACATTGCTGACAGATAATCGTATATGGAAACAACGAACTGTTGGTATTGGTGTTGTTTCCCCAGAGCGAGCATTGGCACTTGGATTTACAGGTCCGATGTTGCGAGGTTCTGGCGTCGAGTGGGATTTACGTAGAAAACAACCATATGAAGTGTACGATAAACTTGATTTTGATATTCCTATAGGCGTCAATGGGGATAGTTATGATCGTTATTTGGTTAGGATGGAAGAGTTCCGTCAATCGAATCGGATTATTAAACAATGCGTTGACTGGTTACGCAAAAATCCAGGGCCTGTAATTACTGACGATAACAAAGTCGCGCCACCAAACCGTGAAGGGATGAAAACCAACATGGAAGATATGATTCATCACTTTAAACTATTCACAGAAGGTTTTCACATACCAGAAGGTGAAGCATATTCGGCCGTTGAGCATCCAAAAGGCGAGTTTGGTATCTACATGATTTCAGATGGTGCGAATAAACCATATCGCTTAAAAATCAGAGCGCCAGGGTTTGCACACATCTCTGCGATGGATGAAATGACGCGAGGCCATATGTTGGCTGACTTGGTCGCTATTATTGGTACCCAAGATATCGTATTTGGAGAGATCGATCGATGAATATGCACAAGACTTTTTTGCAGTCTGCATTTTTTGAATGTATTGAAAAGGTAATTTAATGTTATCAGCTGAAACTATCGACAAAATTGAATATGAGCTGACTAAGTATCCAAAAGATCAACGTCAAGCTGCTGTGATGTCAGCATTGCGTATTGCACAAACTGAGCATGGTTGGTTGTCTCCAGAATGTATTGCGGATGTTGCAAAATACTTGGGTATGCCTGAAATTGCTGCGCTTGAAGTGGCAACATTTTATAATATGTATGATTTAGAACCTGTTGGAAAATACAAAATTACGGTCTGTACTAACATTTCATGCATGCTTAGAGACAGCGATAGCATTGTAGAACATTTGCAAAAGAAATTAAATGTTGGGTTTAATGAAGTGACTGATGACGGAAAGTTTTGTCTAAAAGAAGGTGAGTGTATGGGCGCATGTGGTGGCGCTCCATTAATGAGTGTTAACAACACCAAAATGCATGAATTTTTGACCCCAGAAAAGGTTGATTTGATTTTGAGGGAGCTTAAATAATGGCAACTACAAAATCAACAAAACTAAAACAAGAAAAGCCTGTTATTACAGATCTTAAAGGCCAAACTTTAGTCACTCTTAGAACATTAACAGAAAAGAATCCAGCGTCTTTATTAACTTATGAAAAAGTGGGTGGATATCAACAGCTCAAACGACTAGTAACAGAAAAAGTAAAAGCGACCGAGATTATTAATGAGGTGAAAGTTTCTGGATTAAGAGGCCGCGGGGGTGCAGGTTTTCCAACAGGACTTAAATGGAGCTTTATGCCACGCTATTTTGATGGCACAAAATATCTTGTTTGTAATACGGATGAAGGTGAGCCCGGTACGTTTAAAGATCGCGATATTATTCGCTATAACCCACATCAATTAATTGAAGGAATGGCGATTGCAGCCTATACCTTAGGTGCAGCTGTTGGTTATAACTATATTCACGGTGAAATTTGGCGTGAATACGAAATTTTTGAAGCAGCTTTAGATGAAGCACGTGAAGCCGGGTATCTAGGAAAAAACTTGTTTGGGACTAATTTTAGTTTCGAACTATATGCAGTACATGGCTATGGCGCTTATATTTGTGGTGAAGAGACTGCCTTGATTGAATCCATTGAGGGAAAAAAAGGGCAACCAAGGTTTAAGCCGCCATTTCCTGCAAGTTATGGTGTGTTTGGAAAGCCTACCAATGTGAATAATACTGAGAGTTTTACTAGCATCCCATGGATTATGCAGCATGGTGGCCAAGCTTTTGCTGATTTGGGTGTCGCAGGTTCTGGCGGAAGTAAGTTGTTTTCTGTGTCAGGGCATGTAGAAAAACCAGGTAATTACGAAGTGAACATGGGAATGCCCTTCACTGATTTGCTTAACATGGCTGGCGGTGTCTGGAAAGGTAGAAAGCTCAAAGCAGTTATTCCGGGAGGACCATCAACAGCGGTTATGCCAGCATCAGCAATCTTAGAAGCCACTATGGACTATAACGGTCTCAGTAAAGCAGGTTCAAGCTTAGGAGCAGGTTCGATGATTGTCATGGACGAAACAACGTGTATGGTAAAAGCGCTAAAGCGGTTAAGTTACTTCTTCTATGAAGAGAGTTGTGGTCAATGTACGCCATGTCGTGAGGGAACTGGTTGGGTTTATCGTGTTATAAAACGAATTACTGATGGTGAGGGCAAAATGGAAGACTTAGATTTGTTAACAGATGTTAGCAAAAATATATCTGGTAGAACCATTTGTGCATTAGGTGATGCAGCCGCAACGCCTGTATTAAGTTTTATTAAACATTTCCGTCCTGAGTTTGAATACTATATTCAGCATGGCAAAAGTATGGTGGATGGAATATAGCTTATGTTAAAAATTGAAATTGATGGTAAACCTGTAGAAGTTGAACACGGTACGACAATAATCGATGCAGCAGATGCACTTGATATTGCCATACCTCGTTTCTGCTACCATAAAAAATTATCAGTAGCGGCCAATTGTCGCATGTGTTTGGTTGAGGTTGAAAAGTTTGGCAAGCCATTGCCAGCGTGCGCGACACCAGTTGCGGAAGGGATGAAAATCTTTACCAGAAGCAAAGCTGCAGTAGAAGCGCAGCAGAGCGTGATGGAGTTTTTGCTGATTAATCACCCATTAGATTGTCCTATATGTGACCAAGGTGGGGAGTGTGACTTACAAGACATTGCAGTTGGATACGGCAATAGTGGTTCACGATACACCGAAGAAAAACGTGTTGTTTTTAATAAGAATATTGGGCCATTAATTAGTACAGATATGACCCGTTGTATACAATGTACACGTTGCGTTCGTTTCCTAAAAGAGGTTGGCGGCATGCAAGAGCTTGGCATGGTCAATCGGGGTGAGCATGCTGAAATTACCGCTTACGTAAATCAAAGTGTTAATTCAGAGCTTTCTGGAAATATCATTGACTTATGCCCTGTAGGCGCGCTCACTAATAAGCCGTTTAGATATTCTGCAAGAAGTTGGGAGTTGATCCGACGCCCATCAATTGCACCACATGATAGTTTAGGCTCTCATATAGAAGTGCATGTTAAAGACAATAAAGTCATGCGAGTCCTACCGCGCGAAAAAGAAAGTATTAATGAATGTTGGCTCTCTGATCGCGATCGTTTTTCATATGAAGGATTAAATAGCCCTGACCGTCTTAAAGTCCCCATGATTAAGCATGGAGGTGAGTGGCAAGAAACGGATTGGAAAACGGCTTTAGAATTTGCTGCAAGCGAGTTGAAAACAATTACTAATGAGCATGGCAGCGATGAATTAGGCATGCTAGTGTCACCAAATAGCACAATGGAAGAAGGATATTTAATTAAAGAGCTAGCGCATGCATTAGGTTGTGGCAATGTTGATTATCGTTTACGTCAAACCGATTTTAGGCTTGATGGAAAACGTGTTGGTACACCATGGATGGGTTGTAATATTGATGAAATCGAAAAATTAGATCGTATTTTGTTAATTGGTTCTAATATTCGAAATGAACATCCGTTACTTGCACAGCGTTTCCGTAAGGCTGTAGATAATGGTGCTGAATTGTCGATTATTAGCCCATTAGATAATAGTCCATTGATGGACGTAACTCATAAAATCATTGCAACACCCAATGATATCGTCAATGTTTTGGCACAAATTTTAAAAGCAATGTCCAAGTTACAGCGTTTGTCATTATGTTTGCCTCCAGCTTTAAATGCCGTATTAGAAAAAATTCATGTGAGACCTAATACTGAGGCAATGGCAGAAAGTTTAGTTGGTTTAGGCCGAACATTTAACTTGATTGCACCAAAAGTAGGTATTTTCTTAGGTAATATGGCATTAAGTGCGCCGCGATTTACTGAGATGTATAGTTTGGCTGAAGCCATAGGAGGCGTTTCAGGCGCAAAAGGTGGTATTTTACCTGCAGCTGCAAACAGTACTGGTATGCACTTAGTTGGTGTGATGCCAAATGCTACGGGCATGCATGCTCGGGCAATGTTGGAAGTGCCTCGCAAGGCGTATTTATTATTAAACATTGAGCCTGCATTAGATTGCCAACATGCGGCGTTGGCTAATGCAGCCATGGAGAAGGCAGAATGTGTAATAGCACTTACTGCATATAAATCAAAAGCTTTAGAACATGCGAATGTCTTATTACCAATTGCGCCTTTTACTGAGACCTCTGGTACTTTCATGAGTATGGAAGGCAGAATACAGAGTTTTAAAGCAGTTGTGAAACCCTTAGGTGAGTGCAGGCCGGCCTGGAAAGTCATACGAGTTCTTGCTAATACTTTAGGGTTACAGGGCTTTGATTTTGATAGTAGTGAGGATGTCAAAAATGCTATTTTTAATGGTGAAAAACCATCTGATTTTGCAAGAAGACACTTAAATAATAATATGAAAGAATTGGTTGAAATAGAAACTAAAATTAAGTCGCCAAAATTACAACGTGTGGGTGAAGTGCCACAGTATGAAGCGGATCCAATTGTTCGTCGTTCAGAACCGCTTAGAAAAACAAAATATAATATTAAGCGACTTGTTCGAATTCATCCTGATGAGATGCGGTTGCACCAACTTTCTGAAGGGGATTGGGTTCTCGTGAAACAAGATCAAGGCAGTGCTGTATTGCCAGTGAGAAGTGATACGCATGTCGCTATGGGATGTATCCGTTTAGCAGCGGCACATGAAGATACAATCGGTCTTGGGGATTTAATGGGTGATATCAGTATTGAAAAACTTTCAAAAGAAGAAGCTGAAGCGATGAAAGCAAAAGAAATGGAAATGCAAAGCTAATGGAATGGCTATCACAATTATTCGGTAGTTATTGGCCAAATATTGAGTTGGTTGGATGGACATTGATAAAAATCATCGCTATCGTCGTCCCGTTGATGATTGCAGTTGCCTATTTGACATATGCCGAACGAAAAGTGATTGGCTATATGCAAGTGCGTATTGGTCCAAATCGTGTTGGCATATGGGGTTTGTTACAACCTGTTGCTGACGGCCTTAAGTTGTTGTTTAAAGAGATTATCCTACCAACTGCTTCAAATAAAGGACTGTTTCTATTAGGGCCTGTTTTAACAATCGCTCCAGCATTTGCAGCATGGGCGGTCATTCCATTTGATGGAACAAAGGTGTTGGCTAATATTGATGCAGGTCTTTTGTATGTATTGGCTATGACTTCAATCGCCGTGTATGGCGTCATTATTGCGGGTTGGGCCTCAAATTCTAAGTATGCCTTTTTAGGGAGCTTACGTTCGGCAGCACAAATTGTTTCTTATGAAATTGCGATGGGTTTTTCATTGGTTGGTGTGATAATGTGCGCAAACAGTCTTAATTTAGGCAATATTGTGCTTGGTCAAGAAGGTGGTTTTTGGCATTGGTATTTTATTCCTTTATTTCCGTTATTTATTGTCTATTTTATTAGCGCTGTTGCAGAAACAAACCGTGCACCATTTGATGTAGCAGAAGGAGAGTCTGAGATTGTTGCTGGTTTCCATGTGGAATACTCAGGTATGGCATTTGCAGTATTTTTCTTAGCAGAGTATGCCAATATATGGTTAGTCTGTACTTTAGCAGCACTTATGTTTATGGGTGGTTGGTTGTCACCACTACCTTTCTTGCCAGACAGCATACTGTGGTTGTTTGCAAAAATGGCGTTTCTGGTATTTTTCTTTCTCTGGTTTAGAGCGACCTTTCCAAGATATCGGTATGATCAGATTATGCGCTTGGGCTGGAAAGTATTTATACCAATTACCATTGTATGGATTGTGTTTGTTGGGGCGATGATGCAAACAAAATTCAACTACTTATTTCACTAGGGTATTGATTAAAAATGATGTGGAAACAAATTAAAAATACACTTAGTAGTTTAATGCTGATAGAGCTACTGAAGGGCATGGCAGTCACTGGACGTTACTTTTTTGCACGTAAGATGACTATTCAATATCCTGAAGAGCGTACACCACAATCAAATCGATTTCGTGGTTTACATGCACTACGTCGTTATCCAAATGGTGAGGAACGTTGTATTGCTTGTAAACTTTGTGAAGCAGTTTGTCCAGCTATGGCCATTACGATTGAATCAGAGCAGCGAGAGGATAATACCCGCCGGACAACGCGCTACGATATTGATTTAACAAAATGTATTTTTTGTGGGCTCTGTGAAGAATCTTGTCCTGTTGATTCAATTGTTGAAACGCGTATTTTTGACTATCACGGGGAACAACGGGGTGATTTATTGTATACAAAAGAAATGTTGCTTGCGGTAGGTGATAAGCACGAAAAGCAAATTGCGGCTGATCGCGCCCAAGATAAAAATTACAGATAATAAACGTTAACTAAAAGACAAGCTTAAATGAATAATATGGTATTTACCGATTACATATTTTATATACTGGCAACTATTTTGCTAGTTTCGGCATTGAAAGTCATTACATCACGTAACCCAGTGCATGCTGCATTGTTCTTAGTCCTATCTTTCTTTACTGCGTCAGGTATTTGGTTGCTTTTGCAAGCAGAGTTTTTAGCAATAGTATTGGTGTTGGTTTACGTTGGGGCCGTCATGGTGTTGTTCTTATTCGTTGTTATGATGCTTGATATCAATATCGATAAATTGCGTGAGGGGTTTTGGAGTTATTTGCCCTTAGCTGGATCAATTGGGGCTTTGATGGCACTAGAAATGGCGCTGATTCTTGGAAACAAATATTTTGTTGCGGCAAAAGGCATAAATCATCCTGAAGGTTATAGTGGAACTGCTGAAATTGGAAAAGTTATGTATACCGATTATTTATTGCCATTTGAATTAGCTTCAATTGTATTATTGGTAGCGATTGTTGCTGCAATAGCATTGACACTTAGAGATAAGCGGGAAAGTAAGTCAATGAATCCAAGTGATCAAGTCAACGTACGTAAGCAAGATCGATTAAGAGTTGTCAATATGAAGTCGGAGTCTAGGCTTGATGATGTTGAAATTGAAAATGGAGAGACGTCATGAGTGTAGGGCTTTCACACTATTTAATATTAGGAGCGCTTTTATTTGCTATCAGTGTTATTGGTATATTTTTAAATCGACGTAATGTCATCATTGTATTAATGGCAATTGAATTAATGTTACTGGCAGTCAATTTAAATTTCATTGCTTTCTCACATTATTTACAAGATATCGCCGGCCAAGTGTTTGTATTTTTTATATTAACGGTAGCGGCAGCGGAGTCGGCCATCGGCTTGGCAATTCTAGTTGTTTTGTTCCGTAATTTACGCACGATTGATGTTGAAGACCTAGATGCTCTAAAGGGCTAACTTAAAAATGATAACAGAACAATTACTTATTTGGATTCCATTACTACCATTGTGTGCTGCAGCAATTGTTGGTTTTTTTGGTAATCGGTTGCCTCGTTCTGCGGCCCATTGGCTTACTATTTTAGGAGTGGGTACGTCATTCATATTGTCGGCAATAGTATTTAAAGCGACATTAGTTGGCTTTAGTTACAATGAAAATTTATATACATGGCTTGTTTCTGGTGATATTCACTTTAATGTTGGGTTCTTAATCGATAATTTGACAGCAATGATGATGGTTGTTGTGACTTTTGTCTCGCTCATGGTGCATATTTATACCATTGGCTATATGCATGAAGATCCTGGCTATAGTCGGTTTTTTAGTTATATCTCATTGTTTACGTTCGCCATGTTGATGTTGGTCATGTCTAACAATTTTATGCAGCTGTTCTTTGGCTGGGAGGCTGTCGGCTTAGTCTCTTATTTGCTCATTGGTTTTTGGTTTACAAGACCAACAGCGGTTTATGCAAACTTAAAAGCATTCCTTGTCAATCGTGTTGGTGATTTTGGATTTTTACTCGGTATTGGTTTAGTGCTAGCCTACACGGGCAGTCTTGATTATGCAGAAGTGTTTAATGCAGCCCCTGATTTGTCACAGTTAGAAATTAGTTTGTTCTCCAATACATCATGGTCATTGATGACGGTCACCTGTATATTGCTTTTTGTTGGGGCCATGGGTAAGTCAGCACAAGTACCACTTCACGTTTGGTTACCAGACTCTATGGAAGGTCCAACACCGATCTCTGCACTTATTCATGCAGCGACGATGGTGACAGCTGGAATTTTTATGGTTGCGCGGATGTCCCCATTATTTGAGCTTTCAACAACAGCGCTATCATTTGTCATGATAATTGGCGCAATTACAGCGCTATTTATGGGACTGTTAGGGATTATCCAGAATGATATAAAGCGCGTTGTGGCTTATTCTACGCTATCACAACTTGGCTACATGACGGTTGCATTAGGCGCGTCTGCTTATTCAGTGGCAATTTTCCATTTAATGACACACGCTTTCTTTAAAGCATTGCTTTTTTTAGGCGCTGGTTCTGTGATTATGGGTATGCACCATGATCAAGATATCCGGAATATGGGTAATTTAAAAAAATATTTTCCAATTACTTGGATTACCTCATTAATCGGCTCTTTAGCATTAATCGGCACACCATTCTTTGCTGGGTTTTATTCAAAAGATAGCATTATTGAGGCGGTTAAGTTTTCGCATATTCCCGGAAGTGGATTCGCTTACTTCGCTGTAATGGCAGGTGTATTTATCACAGCATTTTATTCGTTTAGACTTTACTTTATTGTTTTTCACGGTAAAGAAAAGTGGCGTGAAGCAAGTGAACATGGTCATGACGAACATGATCATGACCATGGCTTAGCACCAGATCAGGATCCACATGAACCTGGATGGGTTGTTAAGCTACCACTGATTTTATTAGCAATACCTTCTGTTTTGATTGGTTATATTGCAATAGAGCCAATGTTATTTGGTGATTTCTTTAAAGATGTTATTTTTGTCAATACAGAAGCCCATCCTGCAATGGAGCATTTAAGTCATCATTTTTATGAGATATTACATACGCCATCTGGCATGGCACTACATGGATTGATGACATTACCATTTGCGCTAGCATTATTTGGTGTGTTGCTATCATGGTTTTTCTATATGAAACGACCTGATATACCAACAGCAATAAAACATCAATTTAGCTTTATTAATCGAATATTAGAAAATAAATATGGATTTGATGCTTTTAACGAACGGTTTTTTGCGGGTGGGGCACGTTTAATTGGTTCTAAGTTATGGCAGATTGCTGATATGAAAATAATTGATGGTGCTATTGTGAACGGAACGGCAAAATTAATAGGTAAATTATCAGGCATTGTGCGTCAGCTTCAATCTGGCATGATTTATCACTATGCCTTTGCAATGATCATTGGTGTATTTTTAATGCTCACTTTTTTTAACAAAATTGTTTAAATAAGACTATTTAATGCTAACGAATCACATTTTAAGTTTAACTATTTGGGTTCCCATTCTAGCTGGTGTGCTCGTTTTAATATTAGGCTCAGATCAGAGACCAAGTATGACACGATGGATTTCGCTGCTAGGGAGTATTGCGGGCTTTTTAGTCACTGTACCTTTGTATACGCAGTTTGATGTTGCAGAAACTGCGTTTCAATTTCAAGAAGGCTTTCATTGGATTCCTGCTTTTAATATCAATTATTTATTAGGTGTTGATGGATTTTCAGTGCCATTGGTATTGCTAACAAGTTTTACAACAGTGATTTGTATCGTGGCATCTTGGGTGGTGATTACTAAAAATATTGCCCAATATATGGCAGCATTCCTTATTATGAGTGGATTAATGATTGGTGTGTTCACAGCGCTTGATAGTATTTTGTACTACATTTTTTGGGAAGCAATGCTAATTCCAATGTTTTTAATCATTGGTATTTGGGGTGGGCCAAATAGAGTTTATGCAACCATCAAGTTTTTTCTATATACGCTCTTAGGTTCATTGTTAATGTTGGTGGCATTTATTTACTTATTCCATCGCACCGGCAGTTTTAATATTGTTGATTATTACCATTTACCACTGACGCTAAACGAACAGATCTTTATTTTTATTGCTTTCTTTATGGCGTTTGCAGTCAAAATTCCTATGTGGCCAGTTCATACATGGCTACCTGATGCGCACGTAGAAGCACCAACTGCAGGCTCGGTTGTTTTAGCAGCGGTAATGCTAAAGTTAGGTGGTTATAGTTTTTTACGATTTGCAATGCCTATCGCACCTGATGCCGCACATCATTTATCAACCATCATGATTGTGCTATCTCTGATTGCCATTTTATATATTGCTTTAGTAGCTTTGGTGCAAAAAGACATGAAGAAATTAATCGCATATTCATCAATTTCACATATGGGGTTTGTCACATTGGGTTTTTTCTTGTTTAGCCAGCTTGGGCTTGAAGGTGCCGTGGTGCAAATGATTTCACATGGTTTTATTTCAGCGGCGATGTTCTTATCTGTTGGGGTTTTATATGACCGCATTCATAGTAGACAAATAGCTGACTATGGAGGTGTTGCAAACACAATGCCAATCTTTGCTGCTTTTGCCGTTTTCTTTGCAATGGCAAATAGCGGTTTGCCAGGTACTAGTGGCTTTGTCGGTGAATTTATGGTCATCTTAGCCAGTGTAAAATATGATTTTTGGGTCGCTTTTGTTGCAGCAACAACCTTAATCTTTGGAGCATCCTATACTTTATGGATGGTTAAACGCGTATTTTATGGTGAAGTTGCCAATGAAAAAGTTTCTGCTTTAAAAGACCTTACAAAGCGTGAATTTATGATATTAACTGTTTTAGCTTTATTCACATTAGGTTTAGGGGTATACCCAGATTTAATTACTGAAATGACACAAGCAACATCAGCCCAATTTTTGAACCATATGGCAACTAGCAAGTTGCCAGTGGCTGGAATGTAAGGTATGGATACTATTAATACAGATCTTTTTATATCAATCCCTGAAATTACTGTGCTATGCATGGCAATGTTCATTTTGGTATTGGACTTATTTTTAAACAAAAATAATCGTATGATTATTTATGGGCTGGCACAATTAACACTGTTTGTAGCGGCTTATCTTGTATGGGATGTTAAAGCTGAGACTGTAGAATATGCCTATAGTGGACTGTTTGTAGATGATCCTCTAAGTGATTTGCTAAAGTTGGGTACATTAATTGGTTCAGCCATTATGCTTGTCTATACACGTCATTACATGATTGTTAGAAACATGTTTTCTGGAGAGTATTACTCTCTCTTTCTATTCGCGACTGCTGGCATGATGGTGATGATTTCTGGGCAAAACATGCTCACCATTTATATGGGTTTAGAATTGTTATCACTGTGTGTTTATGCTTTGGTAGCGCTTGATAGAGATAATCCAAAAGCAACAGAAGCAGCGATGAAATATTTTGTGCTTGGGGCGCTCGCCTCCGGTATGTTGTTATATGGCATGAGTATGATCTACGGAGTGACAGGTAGCTTAGATTTACTTACTATTTCAGCGGGCTTAGCACATACGCAAGCACTCAATCCAGCATTTATGGAAAGTCCAGTATTGCTACTCGGCTTGGTATTTATTGTTGCTGGTATCGCTTTTAAATTTGGCGCAGTGCCGTTTCATATGTGGGTGCCAGATGTATACCAAGGCTCGCCAACTGCAATTACAATTTTGATTGGATCGATACCAAAATTTGCAGGCTATGCGATTGCAATTCGCTTACTGGTGCTCGGTTTATTTCCTTTAATGAGTGATTGGCAAGATATGCTAATGATCATGGCAATTTTATCCATTGCAATCGGAAATGTCACTGCAATCGCACAAACTAACCTAAAAAGGATGTTGGCCTATTCGACAATTTCTCATATTGGATTTTTATTGCTTGGTTTATTAAGCGGGTCACTCAATGGATTTGCATCAAGTTTGTTTTATATTTGCGCCTATGTGTTAATGAGTTTAGCAGGATTTGGAATGATTCTAATATTAACAAGGAAAGGGCATGAAGCAGAGAATCTGGATGATTTAAAAGGGTTAAATAAACGAAGCCCTTGGACAGCATTTTTGATGTTAGTTACTATGTTTAGTATGGCAGGAGTGCCGCCAACTATTGGTTTTTACGCTAAATTCACTGTATTGCAGGCAGCATTACAAGCAGGCTTTATTTGGTTGGTTGTATTTGCTGTATTAATGGCAGTGATTGGTGCGTTTTATTATTTGCGGATCATAAAGCTGATGTATTTTGATGAGCCAGAAGATGCTTCAGTGATTGATGCGCCGCTAGATGCACGTATCATTTTAAGTTTAAATGCGATGGCATTATTAATAATAGGCTTGATGCCTCAAGGTTTGATGGCGCTATGTGCAAATGCAATTTATAACAGTTTGAAGTGAGTTATTTATAATCTGATCTATGAACCATTACTAAGAATACGTAAATAAGCTGGTCAAATCAATAATAAACTCTTTTTATAAAATTAATGAGTAAATTTTATCAAGGAATAAAGTGTTTTTTTAGAGAAGATAAATCTTTTAATTTATATAAAACTTGTTAAAGAAAGCACTTCTGATATATATATATTCACTAGTTTACACATTTAAATCTATTTAATTTTAAATGAGATATCTGGAGAATTATAAATAATAAAATTAAAAAAGCCTTAATCCCATGATAAATTTTTACTGGTATTAAGGCTTAAATTAAACTTTCCATTATTTACTTTAATGGAACGGGTGTTAAATTTGCAAACCAAGGCTCTTCTCTGCTAAATAACCGTTGACCATTTCCAATCAACTCTGCGTGACAGTCCTTACCACTTTTGAGGCAATTTTGAATAATCGCATTAAAAAGTTTTTCATCCCAGCCATTGACCCAATCGCCATGAAGTGAATAGCCACCAGGACCGCCTAAATAATTGTCGCTCGATAACCGTAAGTTTTTCGTACCTTCTGGACTCGTAATATCGTACTTAACGATAAACGAAATATTCGGAATAATTTTTGGGTGAGAAGCAGGGCATGAAAAATTGTAATCACGCTTATAAACAACGTGTGATTTGTGGTCTGGACTATCTAAATTAATACCGTCCCAACAAGTAGGAAAGGAAATGTCATACGATAGTACTTTGCCTTGTCCACATTCAATAATATGCTGATATGAACCATCACCGTTTGAATCGTTACACATAAAGCGTTTATTGCTCATCCACGGGTCACGGTCAGGTGTGTTTGGGTTGTCTCTTACTCCTTCAAGATTGGCAATCATACGTAAACCTTTTGGAGGAACAACAACCTTATCCTTATCCTCTGTCTTGTAATATACAAGTATGTCTTTTGGTGTAAGCGGAGTATTTGTTTTAGTATCAATCATGCTAGGAAGCCAATATGCAGATCCGTTGCCCATTCCTCCAGAGCATGTACTTGTACCTACCTTATTTAATGATTTAGGGTCAGAGTTAAATTTTGCTGATGTATTTCCAAAATAAGTGTGATGGTGTGCGGCACCTTCTTGATTTGGATATAAAATAAAGTCATCGTTATTCATGTGACTAAATCTGCATGGCTCACGAAACTCACCGCCATTAGCAAACTGCGAATTGCTAACCTGTTCTTCGCCTGCTGAAGTGTTGCGAATATCAATTGTACTACTACCAGTTCTAGGCGACGCTTGTTTACTCAAGTCAACTGCTGGCATATAAGCCACTTGAATAATATTGGGGCTTGATGAAACAGGAGCAGGAGCTGGAGCAGGAGCTCGAGCAGCAGCAGGAGATCGACCAGGAGCAGGCCAACGCGCACCAAAAGTACCACCGCAAAAA
>CAYGSH010000049.1:0-15812 GCA_964352515.1 uncultured Methylophilaceae bacterium
ATGCAGTATGAGGCGAACGAAGCACAGAAACCACAGTGTAGGTTAAGTACATGAGGATTTTGAGTACCGCGCAACGAAGCAATGCGCCTTTGCAGCCGCCTATACTTCAATGCGGTTATCTAGTTTATCACGGAGGTAGTCTCCACCTAGATTAATCGCCAAAATTAAACTCATCAAACTCATCCCAACAAACAACACATAATGTGGCGCAACCAGCATATAGCGTACAGCGTCCCGCAACATTGCTCCCCATGACGCATTGGGGGCTTGAATCCCCAACCCTAAAAAAGACAAGCTTGCTTCTGCAATCATAATACTAGCCAAACTATAGGTCGCCTCAACCATCAATACTGATCCTAATAAAGGAAAGATATGATACTGCATGATACGGATTGGTTTTGCGCCTAATGATTCGGCAGCCAACACATGTTGGCGATGACGCAAACTTAATGTTTGTCCACGTGTGAGTCTGGCATAACTTACCCAGCCGGTTAAACAAAGTGCAAACATAAGATTAATTATGCCTGGACCTAATACTGCCGCAAAAGCGATGGCTAACAAAATACCAGGAAAAGCTAAGAAAATATCAGTAATTTGCATTAAGATTTTATCGATTTTTCCGCCATAAAATCCAGCCAACAAACCAATACTAACCCCTAACAGCATAGTGACCATGGTGACCAATACCGCCACAAGAAATGAAACCTCAACACCACGTAATATCCGCGCCAAAACATCACGACCCAAATCATCTGCACCAAACCAATGCTGCCAACTTGGATTTGCAAGCACACTTGTTAATTCAATGGCATTACCATCAAGGCTAATTACTCGCCCGACAATGACCGCAATTAGCCAAAAAGCCAGCACAGTCAGTGCAAAAAGTTTCATCGCGAGACTCCCAATAGTCTGACTTGAGCGTTCAAAAGCAAACTACCCATGCCGCATCCTTGGATCAACTAAGCGATACATGATATCGGTTAATAAGTTAATCACCACATAACTCAGCGCTACCGCCAAGACACAAGCTTGTGTCACTGGATAATCGCGCTTTTCAATACTTTCCACTAATAAACGCCCTATTCCATCCCAACTGAAAATGGTTTCAGTGATCACTGTCCCTGCTAGTAAACTACCCATTTGCAAACCGACAATGGTGACGATGGGCAATAAGGCGGCACGCAACGCATGCCGAAAAACAACCGCCCTTTCACTTAAGCCTTTTGCACGTGCCGTACGGATAAAGTCTTCATTAAGCACTTCTAATAAACTGGTGCGCGTCATGCGCGTTAGTATTGCGCTTAAGCCAAAGCCGAGTGTGAGTGCTGGCAAAATAATTGCGGAAGGCTCATCCATACCGCTCACAGGTAACCAGCCTAACCAAACGGCAAACAGCAGCATCAACATAGGGCCAAGCCAAAACACTGGCATGGCAGAAAGCCGTACACTCACAATAGTCACGACTAAATCTTGCCAATGCCCTGCTTTTAGGGCGGCATAAACACCAAGTGGTACTCCAATGGTAATCCCAATGATTAGTGACAAAACTGCCAACTTAATACTGGCTGGATAACGTGCTTTAAATAGCTCAATAATTGGCGTTTTGGTATGAATGGATTGACCCAGATCGCCATGGGCGAGATTATTTAAATATTGTCCAAACTGAATAATTAAGGGCTGGTTTAAACCAAGTTGCTCTCTTAATTGATCTCGGTCAGTCACACTAGCTGACTCACCTAACATCACCTCAACAGGATCACCAGGTACTAAATGTATGAGCAAGAAGGTTAGCACCAACACACCAAGAATAACCGTAAAAAAACTAAACAGTCTGCTAATCATTTTCAATTTGAACAGTTGTGCCTACGGATACCATATTAAAAAGTCTGATGATGTCATCATTACGCATGCGTATACATCCATGCGAATCGGCTACAGACATATCGGTATTTTCTGGCGTGCCATGGATATAAACATAGCGCTGCATAGTATCAACATTACCTAATCGATTCTTGCCTAACTCTGTGCCCGACAGCCATAAAATACGAGTTAAAATCCAATCTCTTTCTGGAAACGTTAGCATCAACTCATGGGTACATATTTCACCAGTTGGTCTACGTCCAACAAAAACAGTATTTGGTGGTTCACCATCGCCAATTTTTGCGCGGATAATATGCTGCCCCAAAGGCGTACAACCGCTATCCTTTTCACAGCCTACACCGTTTGCCGCAGTGGATACTGGATACTGTGCCAATAAGTCACCAGCATCATCGAGGAGAGTCAGGATTTGCTTAGCAATTGAAATATTAATGTGCATAATTGCTTATTGTAGCCGAGCTTTTAATAGTTGCTAAATTATCCCAATTACCATCTGCTTTTGGTGCATAGTCATCTATACTCATACGCATTGCAGACACCTGTCCCTCATACCACAAAGGAATATAAGGTAATTGTGCATGAACACGCTGTGTGACTTGTGGCCAGTCTTCCTGAGCTAGTAATTGATCTAGCTCTGCATCGGCATATCGACCTCGGTTAAAACCATTAGGCGGGGTAAAGTTAGAACCAAATACTTTGGCATAAATCTCTGGGGTTTTAAGCCCCACCCAAGTTAATCCATAGAGTTGAAATTGTCCTTGCTTCACCTCCTCAAAGAACGTTCCCCAATCCAAACTTCTAATTTCCAAATCAATGCCTGCTGGCGCCATTTGTGCCTGCAATATCGTCGCTAGCCTAACACGCTGGGCATCGGTACTGGTTTTATAGACCAGTTTTAATGGCAACTTTACGCCAGCCTCTTGCAATAGCTGTTTGGATAAGGCTGGTTGATATAAATAAGGTTTTAATGTTACATTGCCTGCATAATGTTCGGGAGGGAATATAGCGCCTGCTAATCGCGTATCTTTTACCATTACTTGATCAATAATGGCCTGCCGATCAATCGCATAAGCTATGGCTTGCCGCACTTTTAATTGCTTTAAAAATGGGTCTTGCATATTTAAGCCTAAGTATGAAAAATTAGCGCCTTGTGTTGTCCGCACTTTAATATTGGATTTAGTTTGCAAATACTTAACCAACTCTGGCGGCAAATCACCTTGTAACAAATCCGCCTCACCGCGCAAGAGTTTGAGTATTCTCACGGTAGGGTCTTTCACCTCAGTTAGGGTGACAAGCTGCCCATCAATAGTACGTTTTAATTGAAGATTCTTATCCCAACGTTCCAATTGAAAAGTACCATTACCAACTGGATGATGTACAAAATCATGGCCTTGTTGAATAAGATCGCTTGGCAGAATACCAATAATCATTTTTGAAGGAAAGTGCAGATCAACCACCTGTAAAGTGATTTCAATTGTACTGGTATCGACTAGTTTAATATCACGTATATTGTTGAACTCAGCTGTATGTGCAGAATCAGGCAATTGCATCAAACTATCATAAGTTGCTTTTACATCCACTGATGTTAAAAGCCTACCGTGATGAAATGATGGAATATCACGAATGAGTTTAAATCGATACTGCGTTGGGCTAAGCCTTTGCCAGGTTGCCAAACCTGGAACTGGCTTAGAGTTTACATCAAACTCAACTAAGCGCTCATAGAGCAACCGATTAATGCGTTCAGAAGCAGCATCGGTTGCATAACGCGGGTCTAAATTAAGGGGGGCCTGTGCGATTGCAAAATGAATTTGGTCATCAAGTTGAGTGGCGTTACATCCACATAACAAAAACACCGCTAACATTAAAGCAAACTGTATAAACTTCATCGTAATAACAGTTTACTTTAAAATCAGCTTTTTATTGTAATTTAGCAGTGTAATTAATGATCAAAATTTTATAAAAATGCGTGCAAATTCACTTGATGTTGTTTGGCAAACGGTTCCATTTGTTTAATGCTCATTGACAACACTTGATCTGACTTAACAGGCCCTATATGTTGACACATGGCAATATAAGCAAGATTAATTAACTCTCGTTTGTCATCTGTGCTAAAAGAAACTTCAAATGATTCTTTAGCGTGATTTAACCACATTTTTAACGCTAACATTTGTTGTAAATTTAAATTAAACTTAGTTTCACAATGCTCCACAAGATAGTCTCTTACTTTGGATTCTTGCTCACGACTAAGATGGCCTAACAAGGTTTGAATAAATTGCACAAATACAATGTTTGCCTCAGTATGATTTTCTTGAGTAATAAATGCAATTTCAAATTGATTGGATTGTGCATTATATGGGTCAGGTAGCAACTCAGCTTCTGGTAGGTTCAATGCATTGAAAATAGCGCTCAAAATCGTGCTTCTTTTGCTTCTAAGCTCTTTGGTACTACAACTTTCACTTAAAAACTGTGTGTAAACAGAATTAGGCTTATCCATATACTTCTGTTGCCATATCTCTAATGCAATTTTTAAGTCAGCATCTTTTAAAAACGGACGCATACCCGTATAGATTGCACGCCTATGATGAATCATGTTCATTTATTTCTCCAACACTTTATAGTTTTTTTAATTGATCTAATTGTTCGGCAGTATATGCAGACTCATGACTAAACTCTGGATAGCCAATCTCACCATGCTCAGTAATATCCAAACCACGTTGTTCATGTAAGGTGCTGACTCTCATGCCAAAGATTTTCTCAATCAACCAATAGAAAATAAGTGCTGAGAAAAACACCCAAACAAATGCTGCTGAAATACCAATTAGTTGCACTTGAATTTGATGCAAGTCGTACATATTACCCGTTAGGAAAATGCCCGCTGCCAACGTACCCCAAGCGCCAGCAAAACCATGTACTGAAACCGCGCCTACAACATCATCTAACTTTAATTTTAGAATTAACTGGTGCCCTAACACAGAAACCAAACCTCCTATAGCACCCGTTAAAACAGCATAAGGCAACTCCATTGTTGCGCAACCAGCAGTAATGGCAACAAGTCCTGCAATACTGCCATTCACGCCATTGGTCATTAATGCTGGCTTTCTTAATAAAAAGCACATCAACAATGCCCCTAAAGCACCGGCTGCACCAGCTAAGTGCGTGTTCATTAATATTTGCCCGATATTTGTGCCTGCCTCTAAAGTACTACCACCATTAAAACCGAACCAACCAAACCATAGTAATAAGCCACCAATGGCAACATAACTAAGGTTATGTCCAGGCAAGTCTCTTGGCTTTCCATCTGGGTCAAACCGACCTAGTCTTGGCCCTAGTACAACAATAGCGGCAAGAGCTGCCCAACCACCAACTGAATGCACGACAGTGGAACCGGCAAAGTCTATAAACCCCATAGCATTTAACCAACCACCTGCATTCCAAACCCAACTACCATAAACAGGATAGATAAAAGCAGTAATACCAATGGCACCCACAAGATAGGCAAAATAATTAGTACGTTCTGCTAATGCTCCACTCACGATGGTAGCGGCTGTTGCAGCAAACATTGTTTGAAAAAACAACAAACTATAGTCCCATTCTGGCATACTCTTTAATGCAAAAAGATCGGTTCCAAACCACCCAGTTGTATTGTTACCAAACATTAATCCATAGCCAACCAACCAAAACAAAATGGACCCCACACAAAGATCCATATAGTTTTTCATCATGACATTGACTGCGTTTTTGGCACGAGCCATACCCGCTTCAAGCAAGGCAAAACCAGCTTGCATTAAAAAAACCATGGCGCCTGCAATTACCACCCACAGGGTATTAATCACCTCAACATCAACTGTAGACTGTGCTGCAAAAAGAGATGGGGAAAGGCATAATAAACATGCGAACAAGCCTATTTTATTCTTAATAAATCTCATGTAAAAACTCTCTTAATAAATTGATATGTAATAACAAACCATAGCCACTTAGCAATTGCTATGCCAATAAACTTAATTGCAAAGCAAAAGAATTTGCGTATGATGTTTAAACAACGAATTTATCTTTAATGATTAAAGGAGAGAGTATGGCCGGCATTGTTCAATTATTAGGACGCATTATGCTAGCGCTAATTTTTATATTGGCAGGTATTGGCAAGCTGGCCGACCCTGCCGGAACAAGTGCTTTCATGGAATCTATGGGGGTGCCAAGCATTCTTTTATGGCCTACAATAGCCTTAGAAATTTTAGGTGGAATTGCTTTAATCATCGGCTACAAAACAGCAATCTTTGCTTTTGCATTAGCTGTTTTTTCTATTAGCGCTGCGGTTTTATTTCACCATGACTTTGCCGATAAAATGCAAATGATTTTATTCTTAAAAAATATTGCCATGGCTGGCGGGCTATTATTACTTTCGGTTGGTGGTACTACTGCTTATAGCTTAGACAACAAGAAAAAATACGCTAACTTCTTTTCAACAAGGCTATAGATTCAACATGTGCCGTATGGGGGAACATATTAATCACCCCAGCGGCACTAAGTTTGTAACCTTTATCATTCACAAGCACATCGATATCTCGCGCCAACGTTGCTGGATTACAAGAAACATACACAATACACTCTGGCGCATTATCATCATCAATCGCTTTCACCAAAGCAAATGCGCCATCACGTGGTGGGTCAATCAACCATTTATCAAATCGGCCCAAGCCTGTTAATGAATCACTGGTCATTTGAAATAAATCAGACACATCAAACGCAGTGTTCTCTGCTAGGTCATTGAGTGTGGCACTTTCTACCGCACGTGCTACTAGGTTAGCTAAACCTTCATAACCTAGCACCGTTGCACCACTTCTAGCAATCGGTAAACTAAAGTTACCAATACCACAGAAAAAGTCAGCAATTCGCTCGCCATGTTTAGGCTGTAATAACTGCATCGCACGACGAATCATCACTTGGTTAATTTGCGGGTTGACTTGGGTAAACTCATTCGGCTTAAACGGATACTTTAAGTTAAACTCATTCAGTGAATACTGTAACTGAGGCACGTTGAGTGGGTAAAACGGCTTGATCGTATCGGGACCTTTGGTTTGCGTCCAAATATTGACCCCGTGTTGATTTGCAAAGTTTTTTAATATTGACTCATCCGCGGTCGATAGCGCATCCATAATGCGGAAAATCATCACAATGTTTTTCATTGTATTATCCGCGTTATGCCATTTATCAGGCTCACCTACCGCCAGTTCTAACTGCGGAATCTTGTCGCGAATGCTGAGCTGCATAATCATCGTTTGCAGTGGGGCAATCAAAACAGACACTTCTGGCACCAGCACCTCACAACTATTCATATCCGCCACGTATCGGGTACCTTTTTCATTAAAGCCCACCAATACTCGCTCTTTTTTATCTACGTATTTAACACTCAATCTGGCTTTATAGCGGTAGCCCCAAGTTGGACCAATCAATGGTGGCAACATGTTCTCAGGCTTAGCCTTACCAATATGCTTAATATCGTTTTCCAGCAGTCGTTGCTTAGCAGCCACTTGCCCCACAAAATCTAAATGCTGTAACTTACAGCCACCACAGACGCCAAAATGGGGGCACTGCGGATTCACACGCAAGTTTGATTGTTTAATCACCTCAACCACGTTAGCAAAAGCATAGTTATCTTTTCTACGTGTAACTTGATAAGTAACTTTTTCAGTTGGTAATGCCCCATCGATAAAAATCGCTTTGCCATCTACATGCGCAACGCCTCTTCCCTCTTGATCTAATGACTCAATTAATACTGGAGGGCATATTTCACTTGGAACATTCTTTGCTTGATTTCTTTTACGTTTTCTCGACATCGGCGTATTTTAACTGAACTATTTTTTTTTGCTGATCAATATCACCATGTAAATGACTTTAAGGAAGATACGATGAAACAAACCTACACACTTATCAAGCTTACTTTTCTGCTTTTTTTAACGATTCCCTTAACGCATGCAAACACCATTACTGTATCCACAAATGGAATAAAATATATTAATTCTGGAATTGGTGAAGAAGAAGTCAATGCACTAAAAAAAACAAAAAATGATTTTAATTTGCATCTCATCTTTTCTGCAGGAGAATCGGGAGAAGCGATTACAAATGTTGATGTAAACATTTATGACAGTCAGAATCAATTGGTTTTTAAGTTAAATAATGCATTACCTAGACTCAACATTAACTTACCGAGTAACGCCTATGCAGTAGTGGCTCACTACCAAGGTCAAAAACAAAGTCATCTATTTACATTAAATGAAACCAATGCAAAAAAGATTATATTAAATTGGAAAGATTTAGGCTCTGAGAATGTTGCGGAATAATTAAGATCAATGAAGATTAATCCCATGCGGCTAAATAAGCATCCCAATGCTCACCTTGATACCCTTCTAATGTTTCGCGCACCAAAGCTACTTCTCGGTTATAAGCTTGTTCGGTTAAGTGTCCGCGCATCAACTGGAAACGCAAATAAACCAAATGGGTGTTAGCGACATCAGTCTCGCAGTAGTCGCGAATTTCTTTAAGTTTACCTGCTTTGTAAGCATCCCACACTTTGCTTCCATCCATCCCCAATTTACCAGGGAAGCCGCAGAGTTTGGCTAAATCATCCAATGGCGCATTGGCGCGGCCGTTATACATGGCCATAACTTCCATTAAATCTAAATGCCGCATATGATAGCGGCTGATGTAGTTATTCCATTTAAAATCTTTGTCGTCCTCACCCAAATCCCAATAACGACTAGCGGTAACACCATGAATTAAGCCACGGTAATTAAGCACGGGCAGATCAAAGCCGCTACCGTTCCAAGAGATAATTTGTGGGGTATATTTTTCTATGCCATCGAAAAAGCGTTGAATCATCTCTTTTTCTGATGAGCCCTCATCACCTAAGGTCCAAATGCTAAATTGATCGCCTTGGCGTAATGCACAAGAGATAGCGCAGACTTTATGTTGATGTAGTGGTAAAAATTCAGTACCGTTTTGTTGACGTCGTTGATGCAGCGCTAAGTTGACGACATCTTCATCGGTGGTATCCACAGGCACATCCAGCAAGGCACGAAGGCCTTGCGAATCTGGGATGGTTTCGATATCAAAAACAAGTGTAGGTATCATATCCATAAGGATACAATAAAAACGCTCTGTAAAGATACTGTCAGCGCGTGTAGCACTGATTGCAGTAAATATTAATTATACTAAAGCTTCTAGCTCTTTCGCTGCTGCTTCTGCTCTTTTCAAAGTTTCTTCGTTTGCTTTATGAATGCGAACTGGCATGATCATTTCATTATCTTTAAACATAATTAGTGCATGCTCAACTGGTGCATCAGCAGCAATAGGAGTGAATTTTCCAAACCCATATTTTGCGTTTTTAATTACTTGCCAAGCACCCCTTGGCTCTGCATATTCTGGTTTTGAAAAGTGCCGTGCAAGCTCTGTTGATGGCAAGCTGATTAAGGCATAACTATTGCCTTCTGCCAGAATGGACCAGCTAGCGTCTCCTTCTGTTGATGCAACTTCTAATTGATATAAATACCAATCATCGTCATAAACTAATTGAAATATGCTTTGAACTGCACCTGTTGAACTATTTAAGATGAAGTACACACCTTCATCATCAAGGCTTATGGCTTTGCCATAAGTAGGCAGGTTAACTACATTACTAGTCATAAATCCCCCTTTGGTTGGGACTGATTCAGGTTAAATCAGTTAATTCCACTGTACCTGAATAAAAGCATCATTTATGCCAAAAACAACAGGAGATTATGAGGTTAATTCTTTTTTATGCAGATGCACATCCATTTGTGGGAATGGAATATTAAGCCCTTCTTTGCCAAATGTTTTGTACACATTTTCATTCATTGCAAAGTAGACTGGCCAATAATCGGCTGCTTGAACCCAGGCTCTAACAGCAAAGTTTACCGAACTATCTGCCAACTCAGACACTGCAATAAAGACTTCAGGATCTTTTAAAATTCTTGCTTCATGGTCGCATAATGATTTAATCACTTGTCTTGCTTTATCAATATCATCTCCATAGCCAATACCAATTGTCCATTCCACTCGGCGCTTTTCTTGGGTTGAAAAGTTAGTAATGGCTTTATTCGACAATTCTCCATTAGGAATAATAATGGTTTTATTATCTGGGGTTAGCAAGATAGTATTAAATACTTTGATTGCGTAAACCGAACCTAAATAATCTTGTGTATCAATAAAGTCGCCTACTTTGAATGGCTTAAGCAATAAAATCATCACGCCACCAGCAAAGTTTTGCAAAGTACCTGAGAGTGCCATTCCAACTGCCAGACCCGCAGCGCCTAGCACGGCGATAAATGATGTCATTTGTATACCCAACATACCAAGCACACTGATGACCAACATGACTTTAAGTAGCACATTGACTATGCTGACAAAAAACGGTTTGAGTGAAGGATCAACATCTCTGACTTCTAGGGTGTGTTTAACCGCTTTTGTAACGCCTTTAATGGCCCAACCTCCAACAATTAATACAACAATGGCTGCAATTAATTTTGGCCCATAGGTTATGGTTAATTCTGTGAATTTATTCATGATTAATTCTAGGTTCATACACACTCCAATTACATTTAATTCGATTGCTGCCAGCCATAAAGCAATCAGATGCTTTATGTTACGAACTAGCAAACTTGTACATTTCTTTATTGCTAATGACTCACTAGCAATGATTTTCATTTTGAAAGTGATTCAACCCGTGATGATTGAATGCAGCTGTGATGTAAACTGACTAAGACTTTTACATATTAAATATTGACAATCAAAAAACGTAACTGTTCGATTTTATTTTGAGCGTCAGACCTCGATTACTTTTTCGCCCAGCCATTTGCACCTTGGTAATACCAGCCAGCTTTGGCTTTATCTATCCAGCGTCCTGCAAATGATTCTTGTATGCTGCTTTGCCACTCTGGATGATCATTTGCAACAGCAATTTCTTTATATAACTTCTTTCTATCATCATTTTCAGCTGTCACTAATGCATTAATTCCTTGCCGATCTTTAAGTGGCACTGCTTTGGCATCCCGTACGGTAATAAATCCGTTATTGGTTAAGCCAACAGCGCCACTATCATAATGTGCTTCTAACTGACTATGCCGCGATTGCATGCTACTTTTTAAGGCATTGATTGCAGGCGTGTTAATTTCTAAATTAGGCACAGCATAGGCAAAGCTGACTGCCATTAAAGTAAGTATGACAAATATCGATTTAATCAGTACGTTTTTCATTTAAGTTCCTTTTATTCTGCAACTGGTTCTTCTGTTTTGGCAGGGTCTTGGTTTTCAGCTGGTTTGGCAACAGCCGGTGTTTTAGATGACTCTTCGTCTTTGATTTGCCAGACATCATCAATGATTTCATCTGCTACTTTTTGTGCCTCAGCAGCAGGAAAGTAAATGTTAATGGTTACACAGGCAGCTAAAAAGCTACTGAGCAATAAGATGACACCTGTTTTTGACATTATTTATCCTTTATTAAATCTTATTCAACCACTACTTTTGAGTTGCTATCGGTAATGCGTTTAATGCGGCCTAATAAATCAATTAAGCTTACATATTTTGTATAACCATTTACATTCACTGCAGGTATCCCACTGCCTTTAACGATTATATACCCCTGTGGGGTTGACTCTACGCCACCCATTTCACAAATATCGCGTCTTAATTTACAACTGATGCCAATTTTATCGTAATTAAATTCGTCAAAAAATCGTAAAAAGGTGCGTTGTAATGCAGCGGCCGTTCCCTCTCCACCTAATGCAGCAATATTCTCTACCGCACGTTGTGATATTTTTTTGACTTGTTCTTTGTCATTAGTTTGTAAAGAAGCATCAAATTTAATTGGTTTCCAGTTTTCTAATTCTAACGCCTTAATATCGCCGTCCAGCTTGCCTTGGATTGCACCAAAACTATAAGTTTTGGTGAGTTCGCCTAAATCAATATTTCTTACCGTTAAATCTGCATACATTTTAGGAACAACACCAAGTGGATCATCAATGCGCAAATGATTCATCCCAACTGTACCATTAAACATATTGAAGGTCATGGCGCCATCCATATTGAGTTGCTTGTTTGCATAGGTGACCAATGGTATTTGCCCTGAAATCTGCCCATCCATACTCGGCCATCCCAATGCAGCACTAAACTGATTTAAATCGATTGGAATTAAGTCCATACGTAAATGCCAGAACCAGTTTTCACCAAGCCAAGCAGCTGATACGTCTTTAAAACTGAGTGCACCATCTAATACTGGCAAGACTAGCTCAGGTGAAGTTAAAGAGTAACGGTTAAGCTCTGCATTTAAACGCGTTTCACCTAAAGGAATATTCAGTAAGTATCCATTCTTATAATCCAGCGATATATTTTTTGGTACATCATAATCCCATGGAATATGTGCGTTCATATGGCTAAAAGCAAACTTTCCATTTTGGTCTTCTATGTTTGCATCAATCATATTCAATTGAAAGCTTGTAGGTTGTAATTGGTGCATTTCAAATTGCCAGTTTGCTTTTCCTGATACAACCAAGTTACCAAAAGCAGATTTTTCTAATTTAGGCTTGAGCAACAGCATATATAAGCCATTAAAATCAACATCTTGCGCACTTACTTTAACATCTTCAAGTACTTTTGATTTTGCATTAATACTGGCACTGGCCTTTATTTCACCTACTTTATTGACAATTAAGCTGGCATTCGTCACTTTAATGAATGCTGAATCGATAGTGCCTTGTGCTGTAAATGTATTGTCTGCATCCCCAAAGTAAAATGGCTGCCAAAATACTTCTCCTTTATCCCAACTTATTTTGCCATCCCATTGCCATAAGTTTCCCGCTTTTTTAGCAGTTAGTTGGAAATCCCCTATTAAATTGTCGCCAGCATGCAAGCCGGCTTGATCACTAAAGTTGGCACCATTAAATAAAACATCAAACGCAAGCTCGTGATTGAGTTGCGCAATATGCATCGAAAATGGCGCATTAATAACACTAGAGATGAGTTGGCCATCAAAGCAATCGACATAACCTTTTTGCTCACTAAACAGGGTGCCACACTCAAGCTTAAAAGTGATAAAGTCAGGTTCATTTTTTGGCTTAATATCAGCGGTGAGTATAAGCTTAGGTTTTTTACCCTTTAAATCCACATGAAAATCTGCCTGTTTAAATTCACCCACTGGCGAATCTATTTTGCCAATACTGATTTGAATACTTGAAACAGCATGAACGCAAGAGCTAAATAAATATAGCGAAAATAGCGCAACGTAATTCCATGATTTGCGGCTAAATAAAGATTTGATTAATAGGCAACTCATCTTGTTGAGTTGGTGCATGTCCTAAGCGGGAAACACACCTGAAGAAAGATAGCGATCCCCTCGATCGCACACAATACTGACAATCAGAGCATTTTCAACCTTCTTAGACAGTTGTAATGCTGCGTACAATGCGCCACCACTCGACACACCAGCAAAGATACCTTCCATCGTTGCTAACTTTCTGGTGGTATTTTCTGCTTGCTTTTGGTTCACATAAATTAATTCATCAACTCGACTTTTATCGTAAATCTCGGGAAGGTATTCTTCTGGCCATTTTCTTATGCCTGGAATTCTAGAACCTTCTTCAGGCTGCACACCTACAATTTTAATATTAGGATTTTTCTCTTTTAAAAAACGAGATGTCCCCATAATAGTGCCTGTCGTGCCCATACTAGAAACAAAGTGCGTGACTTTACCTTCTGTATCGCGCCAAATTTCTGGTCCAGTTCCTTCATAGTGCGCTTGCGGATTATCCATATTACTAAACTGATCAAGCACGATACCTTCGCCTTCTGCTTGCATTTTCATGGCCACATCCCGCGCCAACTCCATACTGCCATCAGCTGGCGTTAATACTAACTCAGCTCCATAGGCCTTCATACTTTGTTGCCGCTCAATGGTTTGATTTTCTGGCATGACCAAAATCATTTGGTATCCACGCATGGCTGCTACCATAGCGAGCGCAATACCCGTATTACCACTAGTTGCTTCAATCAACGTATCTCCAGGCTTAATATCGCCACGCTTTTCTGCGCGTGTAATCATGCTATGTGCAGGACGGTCTTTAACCGAGCCAGCTGGATTGTTACCCTCTAATTTTAGCAGTATGGTATTGCTTGTTATACCTTGCATACGTTGCAAAGCAACCAGTGGCGTATTGCCGACAAAATCATTAATCGTTTTAATTTTCATAAATCAAATTATATCTTGAAAAAAGTATATTAAATTTTTAAGCCTTTAAAAGCAGCGCTATAATGTTTTATTGAGGTAGACAAAATGGCAACTGAAGTTGAGCTAAAGTTATATTTAGACAAATCAAACATTTTAAGTTTGAAAAGACAACTTGCGAACATCGCTAACAAGTCAACTAGTTTGGTAATCAGCCCACCAAAAACCCAAAAAACGCATAGCATTTATTTCGACACAAAAGAGCTTACATTATTTAATCATGCCATTAGTATACGCCTTAGACGTGTTGCAAGAAAATGGACGCAAACAATCAAAGATGCTGGCAGTTCACTCAATGGATTACATCAACGTGCTGAGATTGAAAATGAAGTCAATGCTGGAACTTTAGATTTAGAAAAGATTGATGATACAGTTTATACAAAAATATTTAACGATCTCAACCTACACGGTGGCTTAGCGCCTATATTTAGTACAGATGTTCGCCGTACTGTATGGCAGCTATCTTTTGCTAACGGTGACAAAGTTGAGATGGTGTTAGATGTTGGCGAATTAATCGTTGGGAATAGACGTGAACCAATCTGTGAAATCGAACTTGAACTAAAGGCAGGAAACCAAGGATGTTTATTCGAGTTTGCGTTACTACTGCAGCAAAATATACCATTAGCAATAGCGAATATGAGCAAAGCTCAAAGAGGGTATGCATACTTAAAACCTCAACATTTAACAATCGTCAAAGCAAGGCCCGTTAAACTGCACCGTAAAATGCTTGCAAATGTTGCATTGAAAAAAATTGTACATGCTTGTCTTATACAACTCCAAGGTAATCAACCTATGGTTCTTAATGGGAGTGATATAGAAGGTGTTCACCAAATGCGTATTGCATTACGTCGATTGCGCTCAGCGATAAAAGTATTTAGTGGTGTAACAAGTGAGCAAACTTGGTCTAATCTCTCGAATGAATTGATTTGGATTACTAATTTACTAGGCGATGCTCGAGATCTTGACGTACTGGTAACCCAGACTTTACCACCCATAATAACGCAGATACCAAACCAAAATAGCCTAGCTTTATTGGTAAAAAAAATGAACCAAGAAAGGAACATGGCTTACACCCGTGTGCGTAATGCCATTAATAGCCAACGCTATCAGCATTTATTACTTTTACTGGGTGACTGCTTAGAAAATCAACGTTGGAACAATGAAAATTTTGATCAATTAACTGTAAAGAATATTGCACAATCCATGCTATCAAAGCGCTATAAAATGCTAAAAAAAAGCGGCAAGCGACTGAAGTATGCCAAACCAAAAGAACGACATAAAGCCCGTATTTTGGCTAAAAAATTGCGCTATTTAGCTGAGTTTTTTGCTGACTTGTATCCCACAAAAAGCACGAAGCCATTTATTAATAGCTTATCCCAATTACAAAACCAATTGGGCAGATTGAACGATATAGCGGTGGCGGGTGGTCTTGTGTCTAAAGTGTTAGGACAAAATCCATCATATCAATTAAAAAAAGTGAAGTATTTTATAGATGGCTGGAATGCTCACAGCCTTATACCTTGTATAACTGAGATGAATGAAGCATGGAAGGCATTCTTACAACAAAAACCATTTTGGTAATATTGTAATGATTATTGATTATTGATTATTGATTATTGATTATTGATTATTGATTATTGATT
>CAYGSH010000050.1:0-14847 GCA_964352515.1 uncultured Methylophilaceae bacterium
GATCACTAACATTACTAGGCCAAACTACAAATTTTGTAATGTTATAAACAATGCCCGCTTTGACTGCTTGCTCTTTAGTGACTGCTCCAGCAAGTGATGAAGCAAACATCAGTGTGCAAAATAGCCAAACAGATATGCAAAAATTAATGATGAACTTAATCACAAGACTCTCATATAATAAAAAAATGATTACGAACAATAATTTATCACTATTGGTAAAAACCAATCTTTAGATTAAATGAGTAAAAGCTACCTATTTCAAAAACATCAAAAATGATTATTGACAGTCTCGTTTTAAAAGCTATTGTTTGATTTTTTGTAAGATTGATGAATTAAGATCACTCAAAGTTTTTGAGTGTAATATTGTTAATATCTGAAAAATATATAAGTCTGTCGAAGTGAAAAATAGTAAAGCTTGTATTTAACTGAATCGATGGAAGGGTTGATGATAATGCAAAATTAAGGAGAAGTTTTCTAAGACTTATGTAAAACTCGAACATAAAAGCTTTTATAGCAATTAGTAATGTTGATTTAATTCCAATCGCACTAACTAAACTTATTGAATACTAGCAACTGCTCAAAAGCAGAAACGGCAAATAAAAAACTAGGTCAAGTTAACGTATGGTGCCCGGGGCCTGAATAGAATAGACCCTTGAAGCCATTTAAATAGTAATGTTTTAGCTTAATTACAATATAAGTTACTCAATTAAAAGCTATCTATAGGTCAGAGACATAAACTTTCTCAGACCTATAGATTTTAAACCTTTATTTAGCCATCTTTTTTTCTGTGGTTAATGTTTTTGTTGTCAAATTTGAGTTTACAACAGCGGGCCTAACTGACCATAGAATAGCGAGCACCTCATTCTGCTCTTGCTTTGCTATCTTGTTTTTTTCTAATGCTGCCATAACATCATCAACTACTGCGTTAAATTCAGCCTCACTGATATTCATTGTGGCATGAGTATCTTCCATTGTTTTTCCTGTATATTTAACATCAGCGCCAGTTGCCATTGCGAATATTTCATACACTTTCTGTTTAACATATTCCCCATCACTATTAGCAAACCTGTTTTTAACAATAGGGTTAGAAGTATGATTTGCCCAGGTATCGGCTACAATCTGTCTTGCTACCTTCTCACCACCCATACGATCGAATAGTGAAGGTCCTTTCATTTCATCTGAAAAGGTATTGAATGATAAAAATAGCAGGCTTATTGATAGCAGTGTATTGAGTAGTTTTTTCATAATGGCATCCCTCTAAATATTATTTATATATAAGTCAAACAAGCACTTAGCTTAGTTGAATCAAGTATCTAATGTATAAGTATTATAGTTTGTGGTAAATACGTATAATTACCTGTCATTTTTTTGTTATTGAATGATTAATCGGTTTAATTAATTACTCTTTAATTCATATAGTGGGATTATTTCTTTAGCATTTTTTTGGAGATATGGTATTTTTTTACTCTCAACAATCTCTTCTAACATCTGCTCTGTTAGTTCACCTGTGATTTGATAAACCATTTCACCTTTTGGGCTATATATATATGTCATGGGGACGGTATATACAGTTTTACCAATAACCTTACTTGCAATATCACCGCTAACAAGCATTATCGGATAATCTATCAAATAGGTTGATGAAAAGTTACTTAAATATTCTTTATCAGGGATGCCAAAGCTATATAAATCTAAGGTCAGTCCAATGACAATAGCATCTTTCTCAAAGTGCCGATCATGGAACTTGGCAAGATCAAATAGCTCACGTCGGCAATATGGACAAGCTGTCGCCCATACATTGACTACAACCCATTTTCCTTTACCAATATAATCATTTAATGAATGTTGCTTTCCGTCTAACCCTTCAAGTAAAAGTTTATGATCTTTAGAGTAAGCAACTTGATTGCATGTTAATAATATTATAAAAATAAAGAGATTTAATAGTTTAAACATCACTACACTCATCAATTTGATTCACTTAAGCTCAATATCCTTTTATAAATACTTAATCCACACGCCTTATCAATACACTTATTGTCTGAAAGTTATCAATTATGTTGTTAATAAAGCAATACATTAATCTTCTAAAAAGCAGTTCTTGCTTCTTGCTCTAGCTGCTTTATATTGTCACCTGTTAATGATTTTAAAAAAGCTACTAAAGAAAATTGCTCTTTTGCTGATAAGCCTAGTGGTTTTAACAAAGAATCTTTATCAGGATTATCCTCTCCTCCTTTGTTATAAAAGGACACAACTTCTTCTAAAGTAGCTAATGAGCCGTCATGCATATATGGAGCAGTAACCGTTAAATTTCTAAGACTTGGCGTTTTATATTTCCAGCTGTCTTTTGGATCTTCTGTAATTTCAAAGCGACCAACATCGTTTTGTGGCTTTTCTGAAGAGGTCTCAAGATAGTCATGCTTCACATGCACAATAACGCCTGGCGCCAATTGAACAGGAAATGTTTCACTGTCATATTCTTTTTTAATGACCTTATTATTACGCGCCCAGCCAATTCCAGTATTGTGAAATGATTGATCAGTAAATAAAGCAGTTTTGTCATTAATGGTATGACAGGTAACACACCCGCCTTTACCTATAAAAATCTCAAAACCATTTATTTCTTCTTGATTCAATGCATTCTTATCTTCACCATAATGCCATTGATCAAATTTAGAATTACCAGATACTAAGAATCTTTCATAACTCGCTATTGCTTGGCTTAGCCTTTCTAGCGTAACACCGCCACCGAACGCCTCTTCAAACAAACCAGAATAGTCATTTAAATTGCGTATTTTCTCTATGACATGTCCTATTGATGGGTTGCCCATCTCATTAAAAGCTAACATAGGTCCAATTACCTGATTCTCCAAAGTAAATTCGCGACCGTCATGAAATAAAAATTGGTAGTAACCTACATTGAAGATTGTCGGTGAGTTTCTACGGTGTGAACGACCCTCAATGCCAACTGCAGTTGCTAATTCGTTTGAGGTAAAACCTTGCTCAGGTACATGACACATACCACAAGAAATAGTATTGTTATGGGAAAGTCTTCTATCCATAAATAATTTACGGCCTAAAGCTATCTTTTCCGCTGTTGGCATATTGTCAATTGGGTGGTTCATATCTGGTAGCCCAAGTGGTGTTTCTAATGTATAGCCTTTGGTAAATAAGTGACCTATAGAGAACTCTTTTCTATAACCGGCTATGGTATATACCAAATAGATGAAAAAGATGACACTGAATAATTTAAACATTTTATGAACTCACTTTTATAAGACCGTTACCATCTTTTATTTGTTATCTAGTGATAATGTTTTTATATCATTGAGCAACATATCTTTGCTAACGTAAGCTGTGGAATATATCTCTCTAACATCACCGTCTTCGTCAATCAAAAATATTTTTAGTACATGAGAGTAACTGATGGACTTATCTTTTGTAAGTGAGCTAACATTGATGTCTACATTTTGTCCAAATGCATCAACAACTGGCAGTAATGCGTCAACTGACGATGTTGTCAAAAAATCCCATTCAATACTTTTTTTATCTTTATTAGAATTAGCATAGTTTTTTTCCAAACCAGCCATCATCATTGGTGTATCTCTATCTGGATCAAAACTGATATGAACGAACCGCATACGATCACGTAAATTGTCATCTCTATCTAATTTACTCTTAACTCGATGAAATAGCTGCATCGCATATGGACAACCATCAACATCGTTACACCGTTGATAAAAAAAAGTGAGTAGCGTTATTTTACCTTTAGTATATTTACTTATGGGTTGCGTGTTACCTGATGAATCCAATACATTCAGTTCTGGTACTGAAAAAATCTTATGTAATTGATAAGTGCCTGGCTCAGGCATTTTTGCATTTAAGTCAAAAGAATTTTCTTTTGTTTCTAAAAAAAAATCTGTCTGGTTTTCTGGGGTGGTTAGGACACGCCCAAAAAGCAACCAGACAGACAGGGAGAAAATTACTATCAACAACACAACGGCACCCAAAATACTTTTCATAGCGAACCGTTGAAACCTATAGTAGATAGAAATTTCAGGAGAACACTATTAATTATTAGCTAGCTTAACTTTTGAACCAATTGAAGCTCTCAAGGGTTGTAAAGTTTTCAAGTCACGTGCCTGGAACTTCATATGGTGAGCCCTACCTAGCTTCTCTTTTTCAAAGTCAATTTCAAATGCTAGTTGCAACTCTTTACCATCCCAGTTGAACATTTTTAGAAACTGATCGTTATGCTCACCTTTTTTATCCCAATTTGCTACTAATGAGGTTGTGAAATATACACGTTTACCGTCAAAACTTGGCGATACCATATTGACTTGATTACCAATTTTCTTCGTATAAATTTCTTTTGCATTTTTTGGATCACTCATATCCCATAGTCGAGTTGTTCCATCCATAAATGTATTAATCCACATAGATTGTCCATCAGAATTCATTGCAATATCAACAGGTAACGGAATTTTAGATGGGTCACCAATGGTGCCAGCTTCATACTGCTGCCACTCACCACTATCATCTTGCATATAAGTATAGATTTTTGATGTTAGCGCAGTTGTTGTAACAGCCCAATTATCGTCTTTCGCAAACGACCAACGTGTTTCTAATGGTGCACCAGGTGTTACAAATTGTTTAATTGGCTTCATTGATTTGTAGTCCCACATTACCGAAGTGTTGCCAAATTGCTTCATGGCTTCTTCATCTTTAATCAACTTTCCTAAATCCATCATATAATTATTCCAACCGGTAAACGATGTAGTCAGCATGACGTTCTTATTAGGATTAATGGCTAAATCGTAACCAAATCCATCCCCTCCATTTGTGGTTGGCATCATTGTTGTTGTAACCAACTCTCCACTGTTAGTGTAAGTTGCCATTCCAGTTCTTCCACCATGATCTTGAGAATTGGACAGTGCCCCAACAATCATTCTCCCTGGAATGGCATAAAATGTATGAGGACCAACTAATCCAGTTTGCGCAGTGAAGTTTCTAATTGTTTTTACCCATTTAGGTTTAGCGGGATTTGTCGCAATATCAAATATAAAAATGTTATTGCTGTCTAATGCACCCGCCCACATGAATTTACGATCATCAGTAAAGCCCATATGATGAGCTTCACCCCTACCACCAACAGAAACAGTATTAATTACTTTGCCGAAACTTTTTGAGTCTGGATTGACATCAACAGTTACTAACTTATCTGACTCATTACCAAGCCCTTTAACACCTAGTGTCCATACATACACAAAGTCTTCTTGCCCTTTCAGTAATGGGGTGAAGGGTGAGCAGCTAGTCTCATCTGCAAATGCTGTAGTAACTTGTGCAGACATGCCTAGCGCCAAGCCCAATACGGCTAATTGTGCAACCTTCTTTATTACTTTAATATTTCCTTTAATTTCCATCTGAAAGTCTCCTTTTAATAATTAAACTTAATTGTAAATATCACTGCGTTGCACCAGCTTAACTAATACAAATGGGTAGCTTTTCTTCTTCCCATGCTATAAACCCTCCAGCCATTGAGAAGACTGATTTATAACCTATTTTAGACAGTGACTGTGCTGCTAATGCGCTCCTACCACCTGATCTGCAATATAGAATAATATTTGTACTCTTATCAGATAAACTTCTTACAGTACCAGGGTAATTTTCATCAGTCCTAAATTCAAGGACACCTCTAGGGATATTTATTGCATTTTCTATATGCCCAAGCGCAAACTCTTCAGGCTCTCTTACATCAATTATTAAATGAGTGTTATTTTGAAGAGCTTCTTCTACCGTTAATAAGCTACATTCTTCAATCTCACTCTTCGCTTGAGCGATTAAAGCAGCAACTGTAAAATTTACCATTCCACTTTCCTCTTCATTCGTTAATCGATGTATAAGAACACATTGTTTCTATTTAAATGCCCATGTAAAACCTACTCCTGCCTGCCAATTACTTGCTTCAACTTCATTGGCAGCCCCAACATTATCTTTCTCTGATGGTGCAAATGCTGCATGTGCGTCCACCCTTAACATTGGTAATAATTGATAGCCAACACCTGCTGTAAAACTATGTTCCCAAATAGCACCAGCATTGGTTGATTGAAAATACTCAACGACTGCACCTGTAACTGGAATTTGACCAGCACCACCAGGCAAACCAATAGTAAAGTTGTTACCAATACCTATCAACCCTGGATCTAAGTTTCTCTTAAGTGGATCCCTTGCATAGCTGTAACCTAAACGCCATTGCGCTTTGCCTGTAGTAAGTTGACCACCAAGTGCATATACCGTTTGATCCCTAAAGAAATCTTTATAGAAATCAGCACTAGAATAATCTTTATAAATAACGTCAGCATTGATTTGCAGATTGCCACCCATTAAGCTGTTATTGGCAATACCAATCGCAAACTCTTGTGGCTGCTGCCAAGCATCTGACCAAAAACCATCTTCACCAGGTGAAGTAGGAATAGGGACTCCTGGCGCGGAATAACCATTAGAAATGTAATCCTCATAAGTTATTTTCAACGGGCTTCTGTAGTAACCACCTACGCTAGTCGCCCCCATGTCATAGGTTGCACCTAATGTACCTCTAATGCCAAAGTTATGTGCTGATGAACTGTTGCCATTCAAACTCGCTTGAGCATAACCATTACCAATGGTTGCCATCAAACCCAGAGATAGATTATCAGTTACTTGATAACCAGCACCAACATTTGCCATAAAAATAATAACCTCACCATTAGGCCCCAATGAACCAGGAACGTCTCTAAAATCTGAACCAGCACCAGTTGCAGACAAACCTAAACCAAGTACTAAATTTTCTAGCCCAATTCCTCCCAAACCTTGCGTTATAGCAATCGTTGGGATTAAATATTTATCAGCATTCGAACTTCCAGACCAAGCGCTACCAGTAGTTGAACCGTCATGCCTTACTTTAATTTCAGGGTCCAGAAATGTTGCGCCAAATGAAAACGTAGTACCCTCTTTATATTGTGTTAAATTTGCGGGATTGCCAAATACAGCGGCAGCTCCTTCAACAGTTCGCGCAATACTAGCGCCAGCCATACCGCCTGTTGCAGGTAGTGCTGAGTTATTAACATCGGTTCCATAAGTTGTTGCTTGTGATACAGGAATAAACAGAACTGTCATTGCAGCTACTAATATTTTATGTTTCATTTCTCCGCTCCCAATTAATAGAGTAATTAATATTGCTATATATGAAATTTTCAGCCTTGTATTGCTTAAAGCTGTATTTCTTCCCCATATGCAATCATCTTTTTATAACAATAGTTTTAACGCTGTATATACTCTAAACTTCAGCAAAAGAATTGCTATCCGTAAAATTACGGTTAATAAATGCAAACTACCTAGAATTTATAATTTGTTTATTAGAGAGTCATTCTCAAGTGAGCGGATGTTTTTTAATTTGAATGGTTGATCTTGCTTACGCCATAGTTTTGTAATTATTTTTCTGATGTTCAGTGGGAAATCCTTAGAATAAAGCTAGATCTATTACATTTAAACATGACTAAGTGCTTACCTTTTATACGTAAAAGTACAGTAGAAAAAAAAATTGTTTTTCGGTATTTTTTAACTATCACACTATTAATAAATTAAGCGTATTTAGAGTTTCATTATGATTAATATGGATTTAAATAAAAGCATTACTATCAATACCAACGAATGTAATTGGGCTATCACACCAGCGCATGGCATATTGAGAAAAAAACTGGAACGTGAATTAGATGAGAAGGGGCATGCTACTAGCATTGTTCAATACAAACCCGGGGCATCATTTAAATATCATAGCCACCCATATGGAGAGGAAATTTTAGTTTTGGATGGCACACTTTCTGATCAGTTTGGTCACTATCAAAAAGGTACTTATATAAGGAACCCGCCAGGATCTATGCATGCCCCGTTTAGCAAAAGTGGATGCACGCTTTTTGTGAAATTAAATCAGTTTTCACCACGAGATACTTTGCGAATATGTATCGACACTTCACGCACTTCTTGGTTAGCTGGCCAAGGAAATTTGCAAGTTATGCCCTTACATACTTTTGAGACAGAGCATGTCGCTTTAGTTAAATGGCCAGCAAAAGAACAATTTCAACCACACACACATTTTGGAGGCGAAGAAATCTATGTAATTTCTGGTGAATTAAACGATGAGTTTGGACGTTACCCTGCTGGCACGTGGTTACGCAACCCTCATATGAGTCAGCACAACCCATTTGTTTTGGAGGAGACAATTATCTTTGTAAAAGTTGGTCACCTTTTAAAAAACCAAAATTTATCAAATTAAGTTTAATTAAACTCTAAATCGATTGCTATTTCATCAATTGCAGCTTTAGCACACATTTCATCTTGAGTTCCAGTTGGTGCGCCAGACACTCCTATAGCGCCATATAATGTGCCACCAATATCGATCGTAATTCCGCCACCGATTGCTAACACCTTAGACATTTCTCTAATACCACTCGACTCATGTCCACTTTGTGTGCTTTTTGCTATTAGTGCTGTATTGGTTTTAAAACTTACTGCAGTCCATGCTTTATTCGTTGCAGCTTCTATGGTATGAACACCTGATAGTCTATCTCTTAGTAAAACCTGTACTTGGCCAGATCTGTCTGCAACAACAATGGTCACTTGATAACCCAATGCTCTACATTGCTTTAATCCAGCTTGGGCTGCTTTTAATGCTGTTTCTGGTGTTAACTGCTTAATCGTGAAGCTTGGTTCAGCACTCATTACATAGCTATGCATCATTATTGTTAAAATCGATATCATGAGCTGACAAATAATTTTCAAACGCAATCCTTAAATTAAGACATTAAACCTGGGTTATTATCCATACCAATGATACGTGGTACATTAGGCTTTATAGTTGGAATTGTTTTCTTATCTTTTATCCATTTTGCCACAACATCCCATACAGGTTCTCCACTAACGCCTTCTGCAACTGGGGCCCACCCTGCTACTTTATATAGTCTATTTGCATCAATAAGTTTTCCATTCAGTCGCATATCTTGTATTCTTGAGCCCATTTGAGCGTTAGGTTCTATAGCGTATTGCATACCGCCAACACGCACCATATCTCCTCCTTGTTGATAATAAGGATCTGGGTTAAATAAATTATCAGCAACATCTTCCATAATTGCTTTAATTTGACTGCCCTTCATTTCTGTTAATGTACTATGAGAGTAAGTCGTCGCAGTTTGGTCCATCAGATTTTCCATAAGAATTTCAGTATTTGGTAATAAAGAAGTTCCCCAACGAAAACCAGGAGAAAACGCCATTTCCGCATCTTTTACATCCATTAATGCGTCAACAATTACTTGGTCAAATGTGCCATTAAAGTTACCACGTCGATATAGGGTATCTTCAGTTATACCGAGCTTTTCGTTTAATTTTGATTCAAATGGTTCTCTTATTTTTGTAATGAGCATATCCATCTCAGCATCAGGGGCTAGAAAATTAGAAAATACTGGCAACAAGCTATATTTAAATCCTTGCACATTTCCTTTGACCACATCAAAATCAAGCACGCCAAGAAACTTACTATTACTTCCAGCATTGGTCACTATTGTTTTTCCAGCTGGATTATCAACGATAATTGGAATAGGTATTCCGTCATGGGTATGACCTCCCATAATCGCATCAATACCTCTCACTCTCGATGCCATTTTTATATCAACATCCATACCGTTGTGAGATAGCACAACAACAACCTTAGCTCCTTTTCCTCGCGCTTCATCGACCATTATTTGCATATTTTCTTCTTGTATACCGAAACTCCAATTTGCAACAAAATGTCGAGGATGTGCTATAGGAGTATAAGGAAAGGCTTGACCAATAATAGCAACTAAAACACCATTCATTTCTTTCATTACATATGGGTCAAATACAGGATCTTCAAAATCTAGTGTTTTAACGTTTTGCGCGACAAAGTCAATGTTCCCTTTAAAATCTTTTTCTATAACTTCTTTTACGCGCTTGTCACCAAGCGTCATTTCCCAATGTGCTGTCATCACATCTACACCAAGCTCTATACAAGCATCAACCATATCTTGGCCTTTAGTCCAAAGTGCTGTTGCTGACCCCTGCCAGGTATCTCCACCATCCAACAATAGAGCGTCAGGCCGATTAGCTTTCATTTTCTTGATTAAAGTAGCAAGGTGTGAAAATCCACCCACCTTGCCATATTTAAGTGCCGCCTCTTCAAAGTCTAATGCAGAAAAAGCATGCGCTCGTGGGGTATGAGGCTTAACACCTACATATTTAAGCAAATGTTCACCCACTAAATGTGGTGGACGACCAAGCGCATCTCCAACACCCAAATTAACTGTTGGCTCTCTAAAATAGATAGGCTTCAGTTGAGCATGACAATCGGTAAAGTGTAGGAAATGGACGTTACCATACTTAGGAATATCATATATCTTCGCATCTGTTGGCTGAGCTAGTAAGCTTTTTGTATTTAACGCCATTCCACTAGCGGCGGCTATACCCATTAGTTGCAAAAACTCACGACGACTTAATGACATAAAGTTTATATTTCCATTTCTATAATTACTTAAAGTTGCGTAAGTAACATACGCCTTGAAATTGACAGTTTACTGATTGACTGGAGAATCTGGCGCTAATAAAAGTGCCATCACATCTTTAATTTGTTGCTCAGTTAAAATCCCTTTATGGCCAAATCGAGGCATGCTAGAACACGCAATAAATGCTTGCGCATTATATATTTTCGCCCACGTATATTTATAAATATCGTCTGTATTACCGCGTAACTTTCCATATTGATAAAGCGATGGGCCAATAGTGCCGTATGCAATTTCTTCCTTAGTTATTTGATGGCAGCCATAGCAGTTTCCACCATTCTCAGTATTTGGAGAATCAGAAAACTGCCCCCCTTTTCCATTGTTAGCTATTTGATCGCCATTTTTCCAATCACCTAAGAAATCTCCATCAGCGGGGTATTTAACTGCTTTTAATTGGCTTTCTCTAACTTTCGCTAGCTCATCTATTCTTGCCTCTTTTCCTTCTAATGAACTGCAAAACTTTTGCACATCATCCTGTTGCAAGAACTGTTCGATATTTACCGCACCTTTTGAAGTAAAGTCTGATTCAAGCAACTTTAACATTTCAGCATGATGGTCTTTTTCATATGTTTCACTAGCACACCCCGCTAACGAAATGACCGCTATTATAAATAAAACTAACTTTTTCATACGGATTCCTTTAGCGCTTAATAGCAGGGGCATTGTAGATACCCTCTTCAGCATTTTTAGCCATAAACATGGTAAGTGCTGTAATTGCGTCAGAAGCATAGTTAGGATTAGGAAAGCGTTGCTGACGTAAGCAACTTTGAATTCTATGCTGCATTGTTCTAACTTCACCCTGAGATAGTCGATACGCAGGCCATGTAGTATAGGTGGCTTGTGAATCATTTTTTTTCAAAAGGTTAGGTAAGTTTTGCAATCGAATTCTTTTATTATCTGCAGAATGGCAAGTTACACATCCAAAATCATGCGAACCTGCTCGATGAAAAAATAACTTTTTACCAATTTCATATGCATCCTGTTCCATTGGATGTTCTAACTTCACTGCCATTTTCATACCTTTTGATGCTGCAGTTACATAAGAAACTAATGCTTCTATATCTGATGTTTGTCCTGTTTTACTAAACGGTGTATTGACAGCTTGCTCGTATGTCAGCCCTTGAATTGTTGTTCTGCAAAAAATCAAACGTTGCTCAAGGTCCATCACTTTGTCTGAATCACTAAAGTATCTAGGCAACTCTACATAAGCCCCTACAATGACCCCAGGACCTTTGCCTAAATCACATTGTTCTAAAGAAGCATTATTTGGTGCAATTTTTTCATGCCATAGCTCATCCCCGCGTATTTCTCTAAAATCTGCGGGATTACCATCCTCGATTAACTCTTTATATATATCGCTTTCTTCCAGATTAGCGCTATCTGCAAATACACTGATTGCTAATAGCATAGAGACCGTTAACAAAACCAATTGCTTGGTACGTGTCATACATTACCCTTCTTAACGTAATAGTTCATTTTTAAGCTACTTGACTGTTACGGTATCTGTTCTCGTTTCATCAAGATTATCGACCCAAGTAACACTGAGCTTCCCACCTTCAGCTCCACCTTTAAAAGTAAAAGATAAGAACGGATCTTTTGATACAGCAATGCCCATAACTGACTCCAAAACAACTTTGTCATCATATTTCACTGTCAAGGTTTTAATAAAATGTGGCGGCACCTTTTCCCCATCAGCTCCTTTGCGTAATCCAGTTTCCATCACGTGTTGAATCAAAATTTTTGCTTCGACTTCATCCCCATTTAATTTTGCACGAATGCGCATTGGGTTAGCCATAAAACTCTCCTATCTTCTTATCAAGTTCAATACAATATTAAAGGTCTTAACCGCCACAACCACCGAGTGTTACTTTTATCTCTTTACTCGCAACAAACCACTTACCATCAGCTTTTACTAACGCAAAAACATTAGAAGTCTCACCCATTTTGATGCGTGTTTTGAAGTTCGCTAAAGTTCCTTTTGGAATACTGAAAGCAGTTGCTAAAGGGTTAGGATTTTTTTCGACTAGAACAGCCATGTACTCAGTGTTTGGAATAGCACTCTCAATACGAACTGGCACTACTGCTCCATTTTCTGCAATTTCAGCACTATCTACAGTAACATCACTTGATATTGTATAGTCATCTACGCCAATCTCTTTAAGCGTATCTTTTAAGGTCTTTGCACTAAAACTTGCTTGCTTCCATTCAGCAGCGATTAAATCACCTGACTTATAAAACCCAGCAATAGCAGCCATTCCAAAGACTGCACTTATTCGTAAAAAGTCTCTTCTTTTACTTAGGTCAACATTAAACACAACTTCTTCATTTTTACTTGTATGCTTCATCATTTTTATTTCCTTTTCAAAATCCAGTTTACCAGCGCTTTAGCATCGGCATCACTTACTGCAGTTTGTGGCGGCATTGGGATATTTCCCCAGTTACCACTTGTTCCCTTTCTAACCTTACTGAACAATGTATCATTTGCACTACTGTCCAATTTATACTTAGTCGCTATCTCATTGAAGCTAGGCCCTAGAAGTTTATTACTAATGCCATGACAACTTAGACAGTTACTCTTTTTTGCAAGACTTAGCATTTCATCTCCATCTGAGCTGGACGCTTCTCTTTTATCATTTACAGCCTGACTTAGTCTTTTAATTGACTCTTCTAGAGTTTTTGCTGGTGGCATTGTCGTATCAATGCCACGTACCGCACCGAACGTACGATTTTGATGTTGGATATTTCCATGTGACTCTCTGGCAGACTCAGGGTAAGTTGATGTAATCTTATCGGTAGTTTTACAATCACTCATACAGGGATTGCTTCTTACGTCGGGATTGCCATTGACGGTTCGCAAACCATGCTCTAATGTCATCCCATTACGATTCGGCATTAACTTTTGCACTTCTTCAATATTTTTATTTGATAATGTAAAATCATCAGGAATAATCCTTGCTAGATTTAATATATATGCTGTTACTGCAAAGACTTCATTTGTACTAAGTGATTTTGGTGCAGTCCAAGGCATTGCACGATTAATGTAATCCCACAAAGTAGATAGTGTTGCAACCTTCATAATTGTCGTTTTTTGAGGCTGACTATTCCCTACTAAGCCAGCCACTCGCCCAGAGGTAATATCCGCTTTTGTTGTACCACCTATAATAGGTGTAAAAACTTCATTAGATTCCCCAAAGGTACCGTGACAAGAAACACACTTCGCTTCCCATATTTCTTCACCTTCCTCTACACTACCTGACCCTGATGGCAATCCTTTAAAATCTGGGCGCACATCAATATCCCAAGCAGCAATTTCTGCTGGAGAAGCAAGACGTCCTACATTGGTATAAGTTGCTGCATAAGCACTCGATGTGACTGATACAACAATCGTAATAATAAAGTTAATATGTTTGAACATTTGACAACTCTCCAGACGATGCTAACTTCCACGACTGAATTGCATTGTTATGATATACAGAGCGCGTCCCGCGCACCTCTCTTAACTCATTAATTTTAGGTTGCACATAGCCCGTTTCATCAATTGCTCTTGACTGTAATATAGCTGGCGATCCATCCCATACCCAATCAATATTAAAACGGGTTAAACACTTAGGTAAGACTGGAGATTCAAGACGCGCTGTTTTCCAATTCTTTCCACCATCTACTGAAACGTCAACACGCTTAACTTTACCGCGGCCAGACCATGCCAAACCGGTTACATTGTAGAAGCCTTTATTCAATAATTTCTGACCTGCTGATGGCGAAGTAATAACAGACTTACATTCTTGAATCGAGGTATATTGGCGATACATTCCATCAGGCATTAAGTCAATATAATGAATTGCCTCATCTTTTGTCGCAAATGGTTTATCACCGACCTCTATTCGCCGGAGCCACTTAACCCACGAAACACCTTGAACACCGGGAACGACCAAACGCAATGGATAGCCATTTTCAGGTCTAAGCATTTCACCATTCATTGCCCAAGCAACAATCACATCGTCTAGCGCTTGGTCAATCGGGATTGTACGCGTCATGCTAGATCCATCACTACCTTCGGCAAGGACAAACTTCCCTTTTTGCTTATCGTAACCACAATCTTCTAACAATACAGATAGTGGTACACCAGTAAATTCGCTGCAGCTCAACATACCGTGGGTATACTGAACTGTTGGCACTGCAACATTACCCCATTCCATTGCCGTATTAGCGCCACACTCTATAAAATGCATACGAGATACAGACG
>CAYGSH010000051.1:0-14603 GCA_964352515.1 uncultured Methylophilaceae bacterium
ATTGCAGTGTAAGAGCTGAAACCATCGGTCAAACTGGTGTTGAAATGGAAGCGCTTACTGCTGTTAATATAGGCTTACTCACCATTTACGACATGTGCAAAGCGGTAGATCGTGGCATGACCATTAGCGATATTCAATTGCTAGAAAAGCTTGGTGGTAAATCAGGTCACTGGAAAGCCAAGTAAAGAAACGTATTATTTATAGCGAAAACTTACACCCATTATGGGCTATTGCCATCAAATTAAGCATTGGCTAAAAAAACTCCAAACCGTCTATCTTTACTTTTAACGCTGCCCAGAGATTAAATAATTTTCTGCTGCAACAATGCCATCTTGCGGTCCTAGTAACACTAAAATATCGCCCTCACTGAGCACTATACTTGGACGAGGCGAAATGTCAGCAAGCATGTTAGGTCTGCGCAAGTGTTGTATCTCGACATTATATTTTGCCAAATCAATATGATCTAAACGCAAATGATGGGCGTAGGAGTTTTTATTAATTTCAACGGGATGTAGATTGAGCTGTTGAGTATTGCCAAAATCACTACTCTCATCAGACACTCCTCTGAAATAACCTTTAAATAATTGATAACGCTCTTCACGAAAACGTCTTATACGTTTCACCACACGATTAATTGGCACCCCTAAAATAACAAGCGCATGAGAAGCTAACATCAGACTCCCCTCAAGCACTTCTGGCACAACCTCAGTTGCACCTGCTAATCTAAATTCTTCCATATAGGTTTCATCAGTGGTTCTAACAATCACTGGTAAATCAGGATAACTTTCCTGAGTAACATGTAAAATCTTCATGGAAGAACGCATATCAGCGTAACTAATAATCAATGCTTTTGCATGTCCGGCACCTGCAGCTTCCAACACAGCTCTTCTTCCAGCATCTCCGTACATCACGCGCTCTCCTGCTACAGCCGCCTCATGAACACGCGTTGGATCTATATCCAGCGCAACAAAAGGGATTTCTTCTTCTTTGAGAAACCGTCCTAGATATTGGCCGCTTCTACCATACCCGCAAAGAATGACATGGTCCTCCAACTCTTTACCAACATGCTCTATTTCATCTACTTTTTTACTGGTATTAAGTAAATAGTTTTTTGCAATCTTTCGTGCAATTCTACCGTTGTATTGAATAATAAACGGGGCTACAATCATTGATAACAAACACGCAGAAAGCACTAGCTGCAATTCTTCACCACCAATTAAGTTTCTATTTAGTCCTAAGGTTAAAATAACGAAACCGAACTCTCCAGCCTGAGCCAGAATAACACCTGTTCTTACACCAACTCCCCATTCGTAACCATAGATCTTAACTAACAATGAGATGACTACCGCTTTAAATAAAACAAAAAAGACAAGTAATACTGAAACCAACAAAAAGTGATTAGCCAGATAATTAAAGTCAAGCAACATCCCTACACTGATAAAAAATATACCCATCAAGATATCGCGGAATGAAGCAATATCAGATTCCACTTGATATCGATAACGTGTTTCAGAAATCAACATGCCTGCAATGAATGCACCTAGGGCATAGGATAAACCAGCTAAATTAGTTGCAAAAGCGAGCAATAGCGTCACCATTAATACGTTCATTACAAACAATTCACGCGATCGACGACGCGCAACCATGCCAAACCAGAAGTCAACAACTGGTTTGCCAAACTTAAACAATATAAACAATAAAACAATTGTTTTAATAAATGACAATCCAAGTATGGTGGTGATATCTGCATTCTCATTGCCTAATGCTGGAATTAATACCAAAATAGGAATAACAGCCAAGTCTTGAAAGAGTAAGATACCAATACTTAATCGGCCATGACGAGAGTTTAGGTCAACTCGCTCCATTAATATTTTTGAAACAATCGCTGTTGAAGACATTGTTAAGGCAGAAGCAACAATAAATGAAACAATAAGCGTAAAACCTGCGGCCCAAGCAGCCAGCATGATAGCCAACATGGTAATGATGACTTGAGCTCCCCCTAAGCCAAACAGAGTTTTGCGCATGGCATAGAGTTTGGGCAAGCTAAATTCTAGACCAATACTAAACATTAAAAACACAATACCAAACTCTGCTAAATGCCGACCAGACTCAGTATCAGGCAAAATTGCAAATGCGTATGGTCCAAACACAACCCCAACGATAAAATAAGCCAACATAGGCGGCAAACGCATTGCTCGGAAAAAGGCAACCGAAAGAACCGAACTAGTTAATACCAACAGAACACTGGCGAGTGAATTAAACAATGAATGAACTTTCTAAAAAAATATATTAGTCATAGCATAAATAATGGGTTTTATGCAAAAAATGTGCCTGTTTTTTTGAAATTCGTAAAAAACGTGCTTTTTTACTTTATTCAAGGCCAACTCCCTTGTTATACTTATTGTATATGAGTCCTACATTACTTCAAACAGAACTACCACATGCAAAGCAAAGTTCAGCGCTTGAACTTGCTCGCAGAGTATTGCATATTGAGGCAAAAGAAATAGAAGCACTTGCCAATCGACTTGATGAAAACTTTGTCGCTGCTGTAAAACTAATCTTAGAATGTAAGGGCCGAGTTGTTGTCAGTGGCATGGGAAAATCAGGTCACATTGGCGGTAAAATTGCGGCAACTTTCGCAAGTACAGGTACGCCTGCATTTTTTATGCACCCTGCTGAAGCAAGCCATGGTGATTTAGGCATGATTACCAATGGGGATGTTGTGATTGCCCTGTCCAATTCTGGTGAGAGTGATGAAATCCTGAATATTATTCCTACAATTAAAAGACTAGGCGCTAAAGTTATTAGCATTACCGGCAAGGTAAACTCAACACTAGCAAAAGAGTCTCATATTCATCTCAGTGCAGAAGTCTCACAAGAAGCATGCCCTTTAGGGCTAGCACCAACAGCCAGTACGACTGCAGCACTGGCCTTAGGAGATGCACTGGCTGTATGTGTGCTTGATTGTCGTGATTTTTCAGCAGAAGACTTCGCAAAATCTCACCCTGGGGGCACTTTAGGCCGTCGTTTATTCACAAGAGTGAAAGATATTATGCGTACAGGCGAAGCCGTTCCATATATTTTTGATGACGCCTTATTATCCGAAGCATTGATAGAGATGACTCAAAAAAGTTTAGGCCTTACCGCCATCGTCAATAAAGAACAACAACTCATTGGAATTTTTACTGATGGTGATTTACGTCGCACATTTGCAGAAAACAAATATACTCAATTGTCTAAAATTGCTGATGTGATGCACTTAAATCCCAACACCATTCAAGCAGAAAAGCTTGCAGCTGAAGCAGTAGAGTTAATGGAACAAAAGAAAATAAATGGTTTGCTAGTCACAGATGAAAACGGGAAGTTAGTTGGTGCATTTAACATGCATGACTTATTAATGTCCAAAATTATTTAAAATGGTCGAAACAACATTTAGCGATGATGTGATGTCGCGAGCAAAAAAAATTAAAGTGGTGGTGTTTGATGTGGATGGCGTTATGACAGATGGTGGACTGATAATTGGTGATGATGGTCAAGAATATAAAACCTTCAACTCACATGATGGACTTGGTATGAAACTATTAAAACGAACCCTCGTAGAAATGGCAATTATCACAGGAAGAACATCTCAGGTTGTTAAAACACGAGCAGAAACAACTGGCATTAAATACTTATATCAAGGGATAGAAAATAAGCTTGAAGCTTTTAATGACTTAATTAATAAACTGGGGATCAAAGCAGAACAAGTAGTTTTTATGGGTGACGATATTGTTGATATCCCACCCATGTTAAGCTGTGGATTAGCCATTACTGTGCCTGCTGCACCTGATACAGTTAAAGAGCGTGCACATTATGTAACAACAAGACAAGGTGGAAAAGGTGCTATTAGAGAGGTATGCGAACTAATTATGCATGCACAAGGAACCTATGATGAAGTCACTGCTAACTATTTCAACCCATCCAAAATAGGCAATTATTAATAACATGTTTAATCGAACAGCCATTGTATTTCCGCTAGTACTTGCTGGACTGATGGCGTTACTTACATTCTGGATATATCAAACGGTTGAAGAGCAGGGGCGTAAAATCGATGGTAGTCAACGTCACGATCCTGATTACATCATGCAAAACTTTGTTACAACACAAACCGATGAAAATGGGCACTTAAAATACGTGCTGTCTGCAATAAAAATGACACATTTCCCAGATGATGACAGCACTGCTTTAGAGCAACCTAAATTTACGCAATACGCTGCCAATAAACCCTATACAAAAATTAAAGGGGTAACTGCGAATGTTTCAAGCGATGGTGAAGAAATAGAAGTATTACAGGATGTTGTTGTTGTTAGACATGCCTCTGCAGAGAAAGGTGAAATGCAAGTTCTAACTGATAAGTTAATCATTTTTCCCAATCAAGACTTAGCAAAAACAGACAGTCCAGTTGTTATTAAACAGGCGCCAAAAACAGTCATCCATGCAACTGGGATGGTTTACGATAAAAATAAGCAAACATTACAGTTGTTTAAACGGGTTAATGCACATTATGAAAAGCCCAAAACAAAATTAAAACGGCAGATTAAGTAAAAACAATACAATTAGAAAATATGGTGAATTCATGAATATACTTTTTCGCGCTAGCTTTGTACTCATTAGCTGCTGCATATGCCTAAATGTTTATGCAGAGGCTGCCGATAGAGATAAACCAATCGAGTTAGAGGCTGACAGCGTGATTGTAGATGATGCAAAAAAGATCAGCACCTACATTGGCAATGTGATTTTAACACAAGGCACTTTAGTGATTCGCGCTGATCGATTAATTGTGCGGGAAGATATTAATGGCTTTCAGCACAGCACATCAACTGGCAATCCGACTACCTTTAAACAAAAACGAGAAGGTAAAAATGAGTACATGTCAGGCAGTGGGAGAAGAATTGAGTATGATGGAAGAATGGATAAGGTTCAGATTTACACTAAAGCATGGGTGAAACGTGGTGAAGATATTGTCTACGGCGACTATATTAGCTATGACGCCAATGCAGAGTACGCTGAAGTCATAGGCGGAAAAAAATCCGAGAGCGAAGGGCCTTCAAGCGGAAGAGTGAAAGCGATCATTCAACCAAAAAACAAGCCTAAATTAACACCTGCTGAACCATCAAACTCTGCACCATCAGAACCTGAAAACAGCAATTCATCCAGTACTGATAGTCAGCTTAATTTAAGCAAAAAAATAACACTTCCTAAAGAGTAAATAAAAATTATGAGTGAACTTGTAGTCAAAAACCTACGCAAATCATATAAATCTAGAACTGTAGTGCACAATATTTCATTACGCATTAATAGTGGAGAAGTTGTTGGTTTGTTAGGGCCAAATGGCGCAGGCAAAACGACTAGCTTTTACATGATGGTTGGTCTTGTTCCATTAGATGCTGGTCAGATTACATTAAACGGCAAAGATCTCAGCCGCATGCCCATTCACTTGCGCGCGCAAATGGGCTTATCATACTTACCTCAAGAGCCTTCTATTTTTCGTAAATTGAGCGTAACCGAAAACATTATGGCAGTGTTAGAGTTACAAGACTTATCAGAGGAGGCGATGCAAAATCGACTAGAAACATTATTGCATGATTTACATATTTTACATATCCGTGACAATACAGCGGTCAGTCTTTCAGGTGGAGAGCGCAGACGTGTTGAAATTGCGCGTTGCTTAGCTTCAAATCCAAAATTTATTTTATTAGATGAGCCTTTTGCTGGAATTGACCCAATTGCTGTACTGGATATACAAAAAATTATTCGCTTTTTATCATCTCGGAATATCGGCGTTCTCATTACTGACCATAATGTTCGTGAAACCTTAGGTATTTGTGACCGTGCATATATCGTGAATGAAGGCACTGTTTTTGCCTCTGGAAGCCCAGCAGAAATAGTTGCAAATGAAGATGTCCGTGAAGTTTATTTAGGTAGAGACTTTAAACTCTAAAGCAACAATGAAACAAAATTTACAATTAAAAATCTCCCAAAACCTAGCATTAACACCGCAACTTCAGCAATCTATTCGTTTACTGCAGCTATCTACGCTTGAATTAAATCAGGAGCTCGAAGTCATTCTGCAAGAAAATCCTTTATTAGAGCTTGCAGAAGGAGATGATGATGTTACAGAATCAGCAGAAGTAAAAACTGAAGAAATCGAACGTGATAATGATCATAACTCTACCTCAAATGATGGCGCAGAAGAGCCAGTAGCTAAAGAAGAGTCACCCATAACAGATGATGATTTCAAGCAAAATGATTTTGACGACGATTACGAAGAATATGGTAGTGCTAGCAACTGGGATGAAGGAAGTAAACAAAATAACCATAACGATGACGACGATGACTATACACGTCAAGAAGTCGTTACCGAAACCTTAAGAGAGCATCTATTAGATCAAATTAAATTATTATCCTTGTCTGATCGTGATCAAAAATTAATGTTACTACTGATCGATAGCATTAATGAAAACGGTTATCTTGAAGGATCCTTAGAAGAGATGATGGAATCACTTCCGCTTGAGCTGGAAGTAGAGCTCGTTGAACTTGAAACAGCACTTAAACACGTTCAAAACTTAGATCCGCCAGGCATTGGTGCAACCTGTTTACAGGAATGCATCTTAATACAACTTAATATGCTGCCAAAAGAAACACCAGCATTAGGTGTTGCTAAAACAATCGTTAATGAACATCTACAACTTTTAGCAAATAAAGATTTTAATAAATTACGTAAAGTGCTGAACTGTGAAGAAGATATCTTAAAAAACGCACAGGACTTAATTAAGCTACAGAACCCTAGACCAGGTGCAGAATTTGCTCAGTTTAGTCATGACCACTTCATCCAACACGAAGTCGTTGTTAAAAAAGTAAAGGGTATTTGGGTTGCTTCGTTAAATGATAGTGTGATGCCAAAACTACGTATAAACCAAATGTATGCTGATATTTTAAAACGAAATCGTGAAAATTCTGGACAATATCTTCAAAGCCAAATGCAAGAAGCTCGCTGGATGATTAAAAATATTCAGCAACGTTTTTCGACTATCTTGCGCGTTTCACAAGCCATTGTTGATAGGCAACGCAACTTCTTTGAACATGGTGAAATTGCCATGCGACCCTTAGTCTTGCGCGAAATTGCGGAAGAGCTTGAGCTCCATGAGTCAACTATATCTCGAGTAACGACACATAAGTACATGTTGACGCCAAGAGGTATTTTTGAACTAAAATACTTTTTTGGTAGCCATGTTGCCACCGATGCAGGCGGCGAATGTTCTGCAACCGCTATTCGCGCACTAATTAAGCAACTGGTTGCTGAAGAAAATACAAAAAAACCAATGTCAGACAATCAAATTAGTGAAGTTTTATCAAAACAAGGCATTGTGGTGGCAAGACGAACTATCGCAAAATATCGAGAGTCCCTTAATATCCCTCCAGCTAATTTACGAAAATCTTTATAAAAAATTCATAAATACCTACCAGGACTAGTTACATTAAGTTGTCAAAGGTGTACACTAAAATTGTTCAATGGTTTTTACTTATTTGAACTTATTAAGGCAAACCCTTAAGAACAAATTCAAAAAAAGGATCAAATTATGAATTTACAATTAACTGGTCATCATTTAGAAGTAACACCTGCATTGCGGGAGTACGTAGAAACAAAATTAGGAAAAATCAGCAATCACTTTGATCATGTGATTGATATTAAGGTTACGATGCGTGTAGAAAAGCTTGCTCAAAAGGTTGAAGCAACTCTGCACGTTCCAGGTAATGACTTGCATGCTGAAAGCAGTGATGAAAATATGTATAGTGCAATCGACATCCTAACGGACAAACTTGACCGTCAAGTGCTTAAGCATAAGGAAAAAAGCAGCAATCATCATAAAGTAAACGGTGCAGTCAAACACCAAACAATTAATTAATCTTACCAACTTAGACCTAACTACTTAGTTAAGGTGTAAACAATTTAACCGTCTCAAATTGATTTTTATTTGAGACGGTCATCAAGCAAAATTCAATATTCAATTACCTAATGGGTATGCTTATATACAAGTGTGTATTTGCAAAGAGAATGGTAATATATCAGTTCCAAAAGATGGATTAACATAGCGCTATTATGCATTTGATTATACTTACAGGCTTATCTGGATCAGGCAAAAGCATTGCTTTACGCGCATTAGAAGATAGTGGCTTTTATTGTATTGATAACTTACCAGCCACCATGCTACCGCTCATATCGCATCATGTTGAAGCCGACCTTTATAATAAAGTCGCGATCAGTATTGATTGCAGAAGTGCTGCTTTAGAAAGCCTGCCGAGCGCTATAGAACATCTTAAAAGCAGCGGTAATCAAGTTGATTTATTATTTCTTGAGTCTAATGTCGAAACCTTGGTAAAAAGATTTAGTGAAACCAGACGTAAGCACCCCTTAAGTAATGATAAAACAACCTTAGCTGAGAGCATTGCAAATGAACGCGAGTTATTAGCAGAATTAAGCCACATCAGTCACCGAATCGACACAAGCAATCTGAACGCAAATGCTCTACGCAACTACCTTCGTGAACTGATTGATCAGCCACCTAATAAGATGGTTTTATTATTTAGTTCGTTTGGATTTAAAAATGGTATTCCGTTAGATGCTGACTTTGTTTTTGATATACGCAGCTTACCAAATCCACATTATGATAAAGCATTACGCCCTCAAACAGGTAAAGACGAAGCAGTTATTTCATTTTTAGAAAAAGAACCCATGGTATCTGAGATGTTAAAGGACATTGAACAATATCTAAAAAAATGGCTATCAAGCTTTGAGCATGATAATCGCAGCTATCTCACCGTGGCTATTGGATGCACAGGCGGACAACATCGTTCAGTATATTTAGTGGAGCAACTGAGTCGATTTTTTAAACATTCTGAACATAAAGTTATCGTCAGACATCGTGAACTAGGTTAAAAAATTAAAATGATAGGCATCCTAATAATTGCACATGAAAACCTTGGCCAAAGCTTAATTGATTGTGCTAGCCATATTTTGAGCACAACACCAAAACAACTTGCCGCTTTAGATGTTAAAAGTAATGATGATCCAGAAAAATTACTGAAAGATGCGCAGAAAATCGTTGATGAAATAAATAGTGGTGATGGCGTACTTGTTCTTTCAGACATGGTAGGGGGCACTCCATGTAATATTGCAACAAAATTAGTGGGCATTAGCAATGCTGAAGGTTTATCAGGGGTAAGTCTACCAATGCTGATTGTTGCGCTGAGTAACCGTGAGCAACAAATTGCATTTTGTGTTGAAAAAACACTTGATAGTGGGCGAGAAAGTATTATCCATTTTACTGAGATAGGTTGTGTGCAACATGATTAAAGATAGTGTTGAAATAATCAATAAATTAGGCCTTCATGCCCGCGCATCAACAAAGTTGACTCAACTGGCAAGTCAATATAAAAGCAACATTTCGATTACTCGAAATGGTAAACGCGTTGATGCTAAAAGTATTATGGGAGTTATGATGCTTGCCGCTTCAAAAGGAAGCTTTTTAGAGTTAGAAGCTGACGGCCCTGATGAAAGTGAAGCAATTGAAGCAATCAAATCAATGATCAACAATTACTTTGATGAAGGTGAGTAATTGTCTAGCTTTAGTTTACATGGCGTTTCAGTATCAAGCGGTATCGCAATTGGAAAAGCACATTTAATTTCTAATGCACTGCTTGAAGTCGCACATTACCAGCTAACAAAAGATGCCATTCCAGACGAAATTAAACGATTTAGTAAAGCCATTAAAACAGTTAAACAAGATTTAGAAACGATCAAAAAAGAATTGCCAGAAACATTGCTTGCTGATGTCTCTGCCTTTATTACTACCCAACTTGCCATCTTATTAGATCGATCTCTTTCTGAAGCACCAAAAAAAATCATTCGGAAAGAACTATGTAACGCAGAGTGGGCCTTGAAGCAGCAGATGGATATGATTGTCGAACAGTTTGATGCATTCACTGACAGCTATTTACGCGAACGAAAACATGATGTCATTCAAGTTGTCGAGCGTGTAATTAAAGTCTTACTTGGCCATCCAAGTCATAAGAAGTCCGATATTACTAAAAGGAGAAATAACAATAACATTATTTTAGTAGCCCATGACATATCTCCCGCTGATGCTATTCAATTTAAACAAAATGAATTTTCAGGTTTTATTACGGATGTTGGTGGTGCAACATCACATACCGCCATTCTTGCGCGGGGATTAAATATCCCGGCCATTATCGCATTACAAAAAGCACATGATTTAATCAAAGAAGATGAAACGATTATCGTTGATGGCAGTCAAGGCGTTGTCATTGTCAATCCAAGCAAAGAAATATTAAAGGAATATGAGCTTCGACAATACCAATGGCAACTAGAACAACGCAAACTTTCACTCATCAAAACAACCAAATCTAAAACCATAGATGGCACTTCAATTGAATTATTTGCCAATATAGAGGGACTAGGTGGGTTGGATGCAATTAGTGCGTCAGGCGCTTCAGGAATTGGCTTATTTAGAACAGAGTTTCTGTTTATGAATAGAGATGAACCGCCGAATGAAGAAGAACAGTTTCTAGCATATAAAAAAGTTGTGCAAACAATGAAAAAAAAGTCAGTGATAATTCGGACACTAGATTTAGGCTCAGACAAACAAGCCCAACTTAGCAATACCGTTACTTCAAATAGTGCATTAGGTTTGAGGGCAGTCAGATTATGCTTAACAGAACCCCATATCTTTAGCACACAATTAAGGGCACTGTTACGCGCATCTCATTACGGCAATCTAAAAATACTGATTCCAATGTTGACGTCTTTATCAGAGTTACGTCAAACCAAACTACTATTAGCCCGCGCAAAAGAATCTTTAGCCCAAGCAGGTATCCCTTTTGATGAAAATATTCAATTAGGTGGCATGATAGAGGTGCCTGCAGCTGCAATTAATGCAGCTGCTTTTGCCAGAGAACTCGATTTTCTATCAATTGGCACCAATGATTTAACCCAATATACACTCGCTGTAGACAGAACCGATAGTACGGTAGCACATCTATACAACTCATTGCATCCATCCGTTTTGAAACTCATCGCAAATACGATTGATGCAGGAGCAAAGCTCGGAAAGGCAGTTTGTGTATGTGGTGAAATTGCAGGTGATACCATGTTAACAAAACTATTACTTGGCATGGGATTACGTCAATTCTCCATGCATCCAAGTCAAGTATTAAGCGTTAAGCAACAAATTTTACAGAGCAATTTAATCAAACTCACTAAAGCAGCAAATAAACTACTTAAAATAGATGATCTTGAAAAAGTGGAATTACAATTAAGCAAAATTAATCAATAGACACTTGAAACTGACTCCCATCTACATTATATAACTAGAAACCTGGAGATTATCATGTCCAATGAAATTGAAATACTCGTTCCAAACAGTGATGAAAAAAACATAGCGACAGTGACGCATTTAGCGGGCACCGTCTTCTCTTTCATACCAGCATTGATTGTTTGGATTCTGAAGAAAGACGATAGTGCATTTATTTCTGACCAAGCGAAAGAAGCACTGAATTTTCAAATCACCATTGCAATAGCAATGTTTGTTTCTAGCTACATTCTCAGTTGGATACTAGTAGGTCTTGCACTTATCCCAGTAATATGGGTCGCAAATATCATTTTTTGCATTATTGCTGCAATTGCCACCAGCAAAGGTGAAACCTATCGATACCCAGTCTGTCTACGTTTAATCAATTAACATTAATACTCATAAGGAATCACTTTGTCATCAAATCCACTGCTAAATTTCTCAGGCTTCCCAAAGTTTAATGAAGTTAAACCAGAGCATATTAGTCCAGCAATAGACTTGCTGATTGCTGAAGGTCGTCAATTAGTTGAGCAACTTGCCACCAGCTCTGAATTACCCACATGGGATAATTTTGTACTTAAACTTGAAGACCATAGCGAAAAACTCGGTCGCGCTTGGAGTCAAGTCGGGCACATGAATGCAGTAGTCAACAGTCCCGAGCTTCGTGAAGCCTATAATGATAACTTGCAGAAGTTAACTGATTTTGGCAGCGACTTATCGCAAGATGAACGATTATATGAAAAATTTAAAGCAATACAATCAAGCCAAGAATTTAAACAATTAACTAAAACTCAGCAAACCATTATTAACCATGAAGTACGTGATTTCAAATTAGGTGGCGCAGAACTGCCAGATAGCCAAAAAGCACGTTTTAAAACAATCAGCGAATCGCTTTCAAAGCTCAGTAGCAAGTTTGAAGAAAATATCATGGATAACACGAATGATTTTAAACATTTCATTACGAACATTGATGATTTAGCAGGTCTTCCTTCTGATGCAATTGAAGCCGCTGCTGCTGCCGCAAAAGCAGAAGACAAAGAAGGTTATTTATTCAGCTTGCACTTTCCTTCTTATTTGCCAGTGATGCAATATGCAGATAACAGTTCATTAAGAGAAACTTTGTATCGCGCTTATGCAACTCGTGCTTCTGAGTTAAGTAAACCAGAATGGGATAACACATCACTAATTAAAGATATCCTTAAACTCAAACAAGAAGAAGCCATAATGCTTGGATTTAACAACTTCGCTGAGCTCTCACTTGCCACAAAGATGGCTGACACTCCGGCTCAAGTAACTGAATTTTTAGAAACGCTTGCAAAAAAAGCGAAACCTTATGCTAAACGTGATATGCAAGAGTTAACTGAATATGCAAAAACACTTGGCATTAATCAGATTGAAGCATGGGATGTTGCTTATATTAGTGAAAAACTACGTCAAGAAAAGTATGCTTTCTCTGATCAAGAAGTAAAACAATACTTCCCTGAAGATAAAGTGCTCGCTGGCTTATTTAAGGTAACTGAGACTATTTTTGGTGTCCAAGTTCGCAAAAAAGAGGCGCCCGTTTGGCACGAAGATGCTGCTTTTTATGAAATTAGTGATCAAACCAATCAACCAATAGCCTACTTTTATATTGATCTATATGCTCGCCAAAATAAGCGAGGAGGCGCTTGGATGGATGAATGCATAAGCCGCCGTAAAAAAGCACAAGGCATTGACTTGCCTGTTGCTTTTTTAACCTGTAATTTTTCTGCACCTGTTGGTAAAAAGCCGGCGTTGTTTACACACGATGAAGTCACGACTATGTTCCATGAGTTTGGTCATGGGTTGCATCATATGCTAACCCAAGTCGATGAATACGGTGTATCTGGCATTAAAGGGGTTGAATGGGATGCTGTTGAACTACCGAGCCAATTTATGGAAAACTTTTGCTGGGAGTGGGAAGTTTTACGCAATATGACTGCACATGTAGAGACTGGTGCGCAATTGCCACGTGAATTGTTTGACAAAATGATTGCGGCTAAAAACTTTCAAGCTGGCATGCAAACAATTCGTCAAATCGAATTCTCCATGTTTGATATGCGATTACATGGTGACTTTGATCCCAATGGCAATCAAACCGCATTGGACATTATTGAAGAAGTACGCGATCAAGTTGCAGTACTCAGGCCGCCAAAATGGAATCGTTTTCCGAATAGCTTTTCACATATTTTTGCAGGTGGCTATGCCGCTGGATACTATAGTTATAAATGGGCAGAAGTCTTATCGGCTGATGCTTATAGTCTTTTTGAAGAGCTAGGTGTTTTATCACAAGAGGCTGGCAGCCGGTTTAAGAATGAAGTCTTAGCGCAAGGTGGTTCTCGACCTGCAATGGAGTCATTTGTCGCATTTAGAGGCAGAGAGCCTAATTTGGATGCATTGCTTCGCCATAATGGCATGGCATAACATTAACCTTCAAATGCATTCTTAAAGAAAGCTACCTTTTTCCATTAAAGTATTTATTCATGCGAGTAAAAGTAATTATTTATTGAAGCTGAATAACCTTTAAGATAGTATCAAGTCATCATTGCAAAAATGCGCCAGGGTATGAAATGACAGTAGCGACCAAACCACATAATGAGCAGGCAAGATTAAAGGCGCTTTATGATCTCGCGATTCTTGATACCAACTCAGAAGAAGAGTTTGACGCCTTAGTTAAAGCTGCTGCATTAGTATGCAACACGCCCATTGCAGCGGTTAGTCTCGTTGATGATGAACGGCAATGGTTTAAAGCAAGTGTCGGCTTGGGTGATACCAAAGAAACAAGCCGCGATGTTGCCTTTTGCGCACACACGATTCTTAAAGAAGATGTGCTTGAAGTCAATGATGCCAGTCAAGACGCTACTTTTACTGACAACTTGTTAGTCGTCAAAGAGCCACATATTCGATTTTATGCAGGGGTTCCGTTAACCTTAAGCAATGGTCACAACGTTGGCTCATTATGTGTGATTGACCAAAAACCAAATGCGCTAACAGAAATGCAATTGGATATTTTAAAAAATCTCGCCAAAGCCACTGTCAAACTGATGGAGGCCAAAGATTCAATTGCTAAGAACAAACAAGCTGAGAGGCTTTTAATTGAAAATGAAGCCTTACTCAACCATACAGGCGAACTGGCCAATGTGGGTGGATGGTTTTTTGATGTAGTCACCAATGAAA
>CAYGSH010000052.1:0-14506 GCA_964352515.1 uncultured Methylophilaceae bacterium
GCTTAGAATATACAGACTCACGTTTGCAATTAATTGAATCCGCCTTGAAGAAGTACCCTCAAGCCATAGACAGTTACTATGCCTCTATCGGCACAGGCTCTCGAGGACAAGTTAACCAAGCCAGTGTCAATGTGCGTCTAAAGCCAAGAGAAGCGCGTGATATTAGTCAACAAGCGTTAATGAAGTTAATCAAAGTCGATTTAGATCAAATTGCAGGGGTACAAGCGATTGCCTCTCCTCCTTCCATTGCACGTGGACAACGTTCTGAAAAGTTGCAATTTTTACTTACAGGCAATAATCTAAATGAGATAGGTAACATTGCACAACTATTGCAAGACAAGCTAAACACAATGCCAGAAATTGGGAAGCTTGACATTGATGTACAACTCAACCTACCGCAACTCGACGTTAATATTGATCGCACGCTGGCGGCTAATTTAGGTCTAAATGCGAAAGACATTGCTACTGCTATTAGCTTATACGCAGGCGGTATCGACGTCGCTTCTTATAATGATGCCATTAGCGATGGTCAACGTAATGATATTCGCATCAAAGCAGATGAGTCGGCATTACAACAAACCAGCGATTTAAGTAAAATCTATTTGAGAAATATCAGAGGTGAACTAGTACGCCTAGATGCAGTTGCATCATTTAAATCTACATTAGGCCCTGCTGTTATCAGTCGTTATGATTTGCAATATGCAGTGACTTTCTTCGCCAACCCGTCCGTTGCCTTAAGCGAAGCATCAGCCATTGTACAAAAGGTGGCAGCAGAAGTTGTTCCCCCTGGCTATAATCTTAAATTTTCAGGTCAAGCAGAAGAAATGCAAAAGACCATCAAGAATATGGGCTTTGTCTTTATGCTCGCGTTTATCCTTTTATATATGGTATTAGCAAGTCAATTCAACTCGTTTACCCAACCGTTTGTTATTATGCTTGCACAGCCGTTGGCGATTATCGGCGGTTTGCTTGCATTGTGGCTGACAGGTCAAACCCTGAACATTTACTCCATGATTGGTTTAGTTTTGTTAATTGGCTTAGTTGCTAAAAACTCTATTCTATTAATTGATTTAACCAATCAATTGCGTAGCCAAGGAGCAAATATTCATGAGGCTTTAAGCGAAGCTTGCCCTGTTCGATTAAGGCCAGTGCTGATGACATCATTAACGATTATTTTGGCACTTTCCCCTGCAGCCTTAGGTTTAGGTGCAGGAAGCGAAACCAATAAACCATTATCTATCGCGATTATTGGTGGCATGATTTCCTCTACATTACTTACCTTAGTTGTTGTACCAGCCGCCTATTCATTATTAATGAACGGTTTAGAAAAGTTAAATACAACAAGATTAGCTACAGATAAAAGCTAAGAGGCAATCCGTACATACTTAATTTAAAAATAGAAACAATGTTTTAAATCAAGCTAATTTAGCCAGTACTTGTAGATTTAAACCTTCAACTTTAGGCTGCCAAACGGTAGGGTTTTCAGGAAAACTTTCGAATTCGCCTGTTCGCTCATAACCTAATCGCTCATAGAATTCTATTAGCTCCGTTCTAAGAGAGATGACTGACATATGGTAGCCCGCCACACGCCACTCCCGCCTGGTCATTGTTTCGGCAGCGGTAATGATATCTTTGCCATGACCTTTATTCTGCAGCGTGGGTTTAACCGCAATCATACCGAAATGCACAGTGTGTTTAAAAGCAATCACTTGCAGTTCGCAAGCAATTGTCGCGACAATCTCATCGTTCTGCACGCCAATTAAAATAAAGGCATCAACTCGCTTGATGAGACCCGCCACGTCAGCAGATGTAGTCCGTAAACCATCTAATAGATCTGCTTCTGTTGTCCAGCCTTTGCGACTGGTTTCACCGCGATAAGCGGTATTAATCAGTTTAGCAATTGGCTCAACGTCGATGAGTTCAGCTTTATAGAAATGTAGCATATTTTGATGACGGTATCTTAGGAAACGATTTTTTGAACGACTAAACTGGCAGCTATATCACCTTCTACATTAACAGTTGTTCTTAATGTATCGAGCATGCGGTCAACAGGCAAGAGAATAGCAATCGCTTCTGCAGGCAAACCAACGGATTGTAATACTAATACCATTGTCACCATCCCCGCACTGGGAATGCCTGGCGCACCAACAGAGGCTAACATGGCGGTAAAAAAGACAATCATTTGTTGTGCAAAGCTAAGCTCAACACCAACTAGGTTAGCTACAAACAATGCCGCTGCTGCTTCATACAATGCCGTACCATCCATGTTAAGTGTTGCTCCAAGCGGAATAACAAATCCACCAATTTCAGGTTTAACCCCTAAATGCTCAGTTGCACAACGCATTGTTACAGGCAAAGTTGCCGAGCTAGAGCTCGTTGCAAACGCCGTAATTAATGCTTGTCGCGCACCTTTCCAAAACCAAATTGGGGATTTGCCAGTAAATATAAATAAAATAAGGGGCAACACCACAATGCCATGAAAGAGCAACGTTCCTGCAACAACGCCAACAAAGTGCGCTAATGTACTGAGCATCGCAACATCTTGTGTCGCGACCAATTTGATTAATAATGCTGCAATTCCGTAAGGGGCAAGCAGCATAATCCAATTAACAATGCGCATGGTAACTTCTAGCGCCTCTTCTAAAAGTAAAAGAATGTTTTTATATCGGTCGCCACCCATCACTAACGCAACTCCTAAAAACAGAGCAAAAATCACAACTGACAATACCTTGCTTTCTGCTAAAGCCTGAAAAGGATTGACAAATAAATTGTGTAAAAAATGTGCAAAAAATTCAGGCAATGGCATTTGTTTCGCTTGAAAGTTTTGCATAGCGTCATCAAACATACTGACTTCTAAACCCATGCCTGGCTCAAAATAAAGACTTGCAGCCATACCAACAACCATAGCAATTACCATGGTTAGCATAAAAAATATGAGTGTCGTGACCCATACTTTATGCATTTGCTGATGGGCACGTAAATTGGCAATCCCAACAACAATACTGCAAAAAACCAATGGAATCAGAATCATTTTTAACAGGTCTATAAATAGCGTTCCAATAATATTTGCTGTATATAAGGCAACAGTAACCGTATTGCTATCTGTTCCCATTTTTTGGAATAAAAAACCAATCAGCACGCCAAACAACGCGCCAAGTAATATTTGTATATTTAAGCTAGGTAGCTTCATTAATCATGACCTTCATTGTGACATTTATAATGTGTTTTATTTTTTGATGTTTAATAGGGAGTCACTTTTATAGGGCACCTTACCAGAAGGCACAACTTTTGAGGCGTGCTCAATATGTAAATCTTGATCATCAAAGAAAATATGTGGTTTAAAAGCTTTGAGAATTGCAGCTTTATTAAGACCTCCTAAAAAGAAAACTTCATTTACATACACACCCCAGTGCCTTAGTGTGTTGATAACGCGCATTTCAGCTGGCGCACTTCTAGCAGTCACAATTGCAATTCTAACTGGCGACATTTCTACACCAAAAGGCAACCGACTCTGAAGTTTCGCTAACTTCTGTAAAAACGAAGCATAAGGACCTTCTAACATTGGAACATGTTGTTGTAAATCTTCATTTTGCTGGAACTCATCCAAACCTTTCGATTTATAAATGAGCTCACTACTTTCATCAAAAAGCACTGCATCACCATCAAAGGCAATACGGACTTGATCACTGGGTAATTGCGCAATTTCTTTAGGTGGCTCTTTTAATAATGCAACAGCGCACTTACCTGCATCCATCACTTTTTGTGCATCATTAATATTGGTTGTTAAGAATAAATCAACATCAAATGCTTCAATATAATCGACTACAGATTCGCCACCTGTAAAAGCATGCCGACTAATTTTTAAACCCAATTTACGAATGTTATTAAATACCCTAACACCTGTTTCTGGACTATTTCTAGACATCACCACGACTTCAACTAATGGTGGTTCTGCTAAGGTCTTGGCGCCATCTATATTTTGAAATTTATTTAGCTCTAACAGTGCCTTGATTAAAGGCATGCCTGTACCTTCACTCAAGGCTTCATTTTCTCTTTCCAGCATATAGCGTCTGTACTCAACAACCGCTTTTTCTACATCAATGGCTAATTTTTCTCTAAATAGCTTATCTGCTTCACCAAGATCAAACAAGGCTGTTGCCGATATGCCGACAACTAATGTATTAGATAAGTCGAGTGCCATAAACTAAGCCTTTTTAGTTTGCTTTTCAAAGACTGCTGCAAAAAAACCATCCGTCCCATGTAAATGTGGTAATAAATTGAGGTATTTTCCCGTATCTAAGTTGATTTGTTGTTGAGCCAACACTTCATTGGCTGGCACTAAAGTGAAATCTGGATTTGAGTCTAAAAAGGCTTCAGCAACGCTTTCATTTTCTTCTCTAAGTAAACTACAGGTTGCATAGACAACTCGACCTCCCTCTTTGGTTAATTTTGCTGCACGTGAGAGAATATTTTTTTGTTTAATATTCAATTCCATTACATCTTGTTCAGTCTGGCGCCATTTTAAGTCTGGATTACGGCGTAATGTACCTAAGCCACTGCAGGGCGCATCAACTAACACACGATCAAACTTTCCATTCAAACGCTTTAATTTTAAATCGTTTTCATTATTTATTAACTGTGCATTCAGGTTAGACAATCCAGATCTTTTGAGGCGCTTACCTAAATTATTCAAACGTTTTTCAGATACGTCAAAGGCATAAAGTCTACCTGTATTTCGCATTAGTGCACCTAATGCCAAAGTTTTACCACCTGCACCTGCACATAAATCAGCCACCATTTGACCGCGCTTAGGCGCCACTAAATAACTTAATAGTTGACTACCTTCATCTTGAACTTCAATTTTTCCTTCTGTAAACAGCACATGTTTACTAATACCAAGTCGATTTGGCATTCTTATACCAATTGGTGAGTAAGGCATTGAAGAGATGGTATTCTCATTGTTGATATTTTCCGCAATCATTTTTTCTAGCACTTCTGCTGGACTTGCTTTAATGGTATTGACGCGAAGATCTAAAGTTGCTTGCTCCAGCATGCTACGCCCAATTGTCAATGCTTCAGACTCACCATACTGCTTTACTAACTTTTCCCACAACCAATCGCGTACGTCAGCTTGAACGGCAAGCGGTAAATCAGCAGTAGACTTGGCTTTAATTGCAACCGCCCACTCTTTTTGTTGCTCAGTCAGCATCGAATCTAAGTCTCTTAAACTACGCCCTTGTACTCTTAACAACCATGCCAAGATCAACTTACGTGCATCATCAGGATCATTTTCATCATTAGCTGTTACGGTACTTAAATAACGTAATCTTCGAATGACGCCATAAACGCTCTCAGCAATAAAAGCACGTTCTTTATTTCCAAGATCACGGTTGTTACGGAAAAATGCACTCATCTTTGCATCTGCTGGCTTATCAAAATCAAGCATATCAGTCAGTAGCATTGCAGCTTGGCGTATTAGGTTTTCATTCATTTATTCTATTTTCTATATGAAGGTTTATTAATTAACATGTATTTTATCCACCTTGCTGTTTTAGAAAAGTAACGGCCAATGATGTTGCAATCACTGGCCGTTGTTTTCAACATACATTGATAATAACTTAACTTGTTATTTTATAATAATTTTTGTTAGCACTTGCTCTATCTTGTCACCGTGCTTATCAACAACCAAATATTTAACTGGGAGGTAATGCTTGGTTGGCGCGAGCCATAGTTCTTTTTTACTTTTACCTTCTGCTTCAGCATCCACTAAATGTATTGTTTTATAAGTCTCATTGCCCACTTCAAGCGCAACATTCCGAGATTCAACATTATAGGTATATTGATCAAATTTTTTACCATTCGTAAGCGCCACTTTCACTTGCTCCCCTTCTGGTGGTGTATACATGAACTGATAAGGATAACTAGCTAAATCTTGCGCCCCCACTGAAAGGGTTTCTTTCTTAACATCCCCCTTAACCAGCATATTCAAGGTATTGTTGGTCCAATCAAAATCAGCAACCAATGACTTTCTTTCGTTATCGCCACGTTTGAGCTTAAATTTATCTGGTATTAGTCCTTTTTCTTCAACCCGACCATCACTAATAAGGACTCGCTCACCTAAGAGCGCATATAGTCCATCGCCTTTTGTTGTTGAAACAATATGGTAGTGATTTCCTTCTTGCGTATAGCTTTCTTTAACGGTGCCAAAGGCATGTCCATTTCGACTTACCTCATACTCCAATTCAATGTTTGTTGGCTGCGCAAATAGACTATTGGCAAAAGTAAGATATGCCATAAATATGGTTATCTGAAAAAGAGTGTTCATTTGTTTAAGCATTTGCTGCTGACTTCTTTCCTTTAGTGTATTCATCATGTATTAACGCATAAATACACACTTTGGTTGGCATAAAGTTTACAGTTTAAACAACGATAGTTGCGGCTTCACCTGATTGTTGCTGACGAATTTTACCAATTTGGTATACGGTCTCGCCTTGTTCAGTCAATACTTTTTGTGCTTGAACAACATCTTCTTGCGCAACAATAATAGCCATACCAATGCCACAATTAAACGTTTTATACATCTCAACATTGGCAATATTACCTTGCTCCTGTAACCATTTAAATAATGGTGGCATTTCCCAACCATTAGCACTAATCTCAGCCATTAATCCAGCAGGCAACACGCGCGGAATGTTTTCTGTAATGCCTCCACCGGTGATATGTGCCATTCCTTTTACAGAGACCACCTCTAACAAAGACAAAATTGACTTTACATATAATTTAGTCGGCATCATCACCACATCTTTAAATGTTCGACCATGAAAATCTGAGTTCATATCAATACCTGATTTTTCTATCAGCTTACGAATGAGTGAATAACCATTTGAATGAGCTCCACTTGAAGCCAATCCCAATACTATATCCCCTTCTTTAATGGTTGACCCGTCAATAATATTGGCTTTATCAACACAACCAACGACAAAACCAGCTAGATCATACTCGCCTGCTGGGTACATACCAGGCATTTCCGCAGTTTCTCCACCAACTAACGCACAACCAGATTCTTCACAGCCCGCTGCGATACCTTTTATAACCTTTGCAGCGGTACCCACCTCTAATTTACCGCAAGCAAAATAATCCAAGAAAAATAGCGGTTCAGCCCCTTGCACTAAAATATCATTCACGCTCATAGCCACTAAATCGATGCCTACTGTGTCATGCTTATCTAATTGAAAGGCTAGTTTAAGCTTGGTGCCAACGCCATCTGTACCTGACACGAGAACAGGCTCTTTAAATTTTTTCGGCATCGCAAACATAGAGCCGAAGCCCCCGATACTACTCATCACTTCAGGACGCATGGTACGTCTGGCAAAAGGTTTTATTTGGTCGACCAGTGCATCGCCTGCTTCAATATCAACACCAGCATCGCGGTAGGTAATAGAGGAGTTATCAGAATTTTCGCTCAAAGTATTTCTCGTTTCTTGGGTAAATTTAACATTCTAAATTAGCTAGAATTAATATAGGAACTGCACAAAGTTCAGTTAAGACGCCTTAACTTAAGTATAATTTTGCTAATTACTTAATTTTAAGTGCACATTTTAACTCACAATGTCTAATCAACCAAAAAATCAAGATCCAATTAGCCGTTTATTTAGCGATAATCGTTGGGCTATTTTTGCACTGCTAATTGCCATAGTTTTATATCAATTAGGTCCTGTGATTACACCCTTTTTAGCTGCAGCAATATTAGCCTACATTTGCGATCCTTTAGTTGATAAACTGAGTGCCATTGGCACACAAAAACTAAAGGTTGGCAGAACGCTTGCAACAGTGATTGTGTTAATGGCTTTATTTGCCGCCGTTACAATGATTATGCTTATTTTAATTCCATTAATTCAAAAACAGTCTTTATTAATCGCTGAACGTTTACCGGCGCTAAGTGACAACTTTAGAACTTTAGTTGAACCATGGCTAAAAGAAAATTTAGGCATTGACTTAGCCATTGACATTAGTCAAATCCAACAAATCATCCGTTCACACTGGCAAGAGACAGGTAACATTTTAAGTATTATATTTAAAACAGCGGGTGCCAAAGGTTTGGCTTTAATTGGCGTTTTTGCCAACTTATTATTATTACCTGTTGTTCTTTTTTATCTATTACGAGACTGGGACGATTTAATCGCCAAAATAGCAGAGCTTATTCCAAGAAACTGGATTGAAAAAACCACGACCATTACAAAAGAGATTGATGTTGTAATTGCACAGTTCCTTCGTGGCCAACTTTCTGTCATGGCTTCGCTATGCTTGTTTTACAGTATAGGACTATGGTTATCTGGATTGGAGTCAGCGTTATCAATTGGGCTCATTGCAGGTTTATTGAGTTTCGTCCCTTATTTAGGTTTTGCTATCGCGTTTATCATGGCCGTTTTGCTAGCACTATTACAGTTTAGTACATTTACAGATATATTTCCTGTTCTCCTCGTGTTTGGCATTGGTCAAATTGTCGAGAGCTATATTCTTACACCCTATTTAGTTGGTGATCGTATAGGCTTGCACCCTGTTATCGTGATTCTTGCTTTACTAGCAGGTGGTCAATTATTTGGATTTGCTGGAGTATTATTAGCTTTACCTATCAGTGCAGCTATTGCAGTTGGTCTTAGTCACTTTAAACAAAGTTATTTAAATAGTGATACCTACCAGCAATAATATTGACTGCTACCATTATGAAACAACTGTTACTTGATATTCAACCAGCAGCACCACAAACGATAGAGAACTTTATTGTCGGTCAAAATGCTGAAGCATTAGAGAATATAAACGGTTTAATTCATGGCCAGAGTGAATCATCATTTATCTATCTATGGGGGCCTGAAGGCTCAGGTAAAACTCATTTATTAAATGCGTCAAAGCGTTTAGGTGCTTTCATCGCAGATGATGTACATTTATTAGATGATGTTGGTCAAATTGCACTATTTAATACCTATAATCAACAAAAAGCATCTGGGGGCAACCTTATTGTTGCTGGGTTACATGCACCTAATCAAATGGGGTTAAGACAAGATCTCTCGACTCGACTAGCATGGGGATTAGTGTATCAGCTCCATGCTTTAACAGATTCTGAAAAAGCAGAAGCATTACAACAACATGCTATTGACCGTGGGATGAAGCTACCAGACGAAGTAATTGCTTACTGTTTGCGCTATTTAAGACGAGACTTACCAACCCTAATGTCGATACTAAATGCTTTAGATGAATGGTCTCTTACTGAGCAAAAACCAATCAGTGTGCCTATGCTTAAGAAATTATTACAATTAGAGTTAGCTATTTAGTAACACTATATTTTTTATACATCCATTGATAGATAACTACTATCCAAAGGTTAGTCATGATACGTATCACAGAAGTTAAACTGCCGATTGTGCAAGCCGACACGCTTAAACATCAAGATGATCAAATACAATCGGCAATCCTTAAACGCTTATCCATTCCGGCATCAGACTTAATTAACTTTACTATTTTTAAACGCGGGGTAGATGCAAGAAAATCTGACTCAATTTTATATGTCTACAGCTTAGATGTAGAAGTTAAAAATGAGACTGATGTTTTGGCCAAATTTAAGCGAGACAAACATATTAACCCTGCGCCTGACACTAGCTATCACTTTGTTGCCAGAATTAATGAACCTAGAAGTCAACGTCCTGTTATTGTTGGCTTTGGCCCCGCAGGTATTTTTTCAGCTCTTATTCTTGCTCAAGCAGGTTTCAAACCCATCGTACTTGAGCGGGGCAAAGCTGTACGTGAACGTACCAAAGATACTTGGGGTTTATGGCGTAAAAATACGCTTAACCCCGAATCAAATGTGCAGTTTGGCGAAGGTGGCGCGGGGACTTTTTCTGATGGAAAATTATATAGTCAAATTAAAGACCCTAAGCATTATGGGCGTAAGGTGATCCATGAGTTTATTAAAGCAGGTGCTCCTGAAGAAATTCAATATGTCAGCCACCCACATATTGGTACTTTTAGATTAGTTGGTATGGTTGAAGAAATGCGTAAAACCATAAAGTCTCTTGGCGGTGAGATTCGATTTGAAAGTCGTGTTGTAGATATTGATATTGATCATCAACAAGTACAAGGCGTTACTTTGCAAACAGGTGAGTTTATTGCAACTAATCATCTTGTTTTAGCAGTTGGTCATAGTGCACGTGACACATTCGAAATGATCCACAGCAAAGGAATATATGTAGAGGCAAAACCTTTTTCAATTGGCTTCAGAATTGAACACCCTCAAGGGGTAATCGATAGGGCTCGATATGGTAAGAGCTATAGTGAAGACTTACTAACAAAACTGGGCGCTGCTGATTACAAATTGGTTCATCATGCCAACAATGGCCGAAGTGTGTATAGCTTTTGCATGTGCCCTGGTGGTACTGTTGTTGCTGCAGCTTCAGAGCCAGAGCGAGTTGTTACTAACGGGATGAGCCAATACAGTCGTAATGAACGGAATGCTAATGCAGGTATTGTTGTTGGCATTACGCCAGAAGTTGATTACCCAGACCATCCATTAGCCGGGATGGCTTTGCAACGACAGTTAGAAAGTAATGCCTATGTGATGGGCGGCAGCAATTACAATGCCCCTGGGCAATTAATTGGTGACTTTTTAGCCAACCGCTCATCCACTGCTTTTGGTGAAGTGCAGCCCTCTTACACTCCCGGCGTGACTCTTACCAACCTCGCCGATGCCTTACCAGAATTTGCCATTACCGCCATGCGCGAAGCCATTCCTGCATTTGCAAAAAAAATACACGGTTTTGATTTAGCTGATGGTATTTTAACTGGTGTCGAAACAAGAACTTCTGCCCCTATTCGTATTAAACGCGATGACAAAACCTTACAAAGCATCAATACAAAAGGACTATTCCCTTGCGGAGAAGGCGCTGGATATGCAGGCGGAATATTATCAGCTGGCGTTGATGGCATTAAAGTAGCTGAAGCTGTTAGCTTATCAATATTAAATGCTTAAATAAACATAGGTTATTCGCTTACTAACGAATCTAGCGGAATATAAGCTGAACTTTTTTATACAATTTCTTTCGAATTTGCACAATGTAAATAGGACAAAACAATGAATACCCCAACCTGGAAAACAGTTTTGGCGTTAGCAAATAATGGCAACCCAACACCGCCAACACGTGTTGAAAAAACAGATGCAGAATGGAAAGCTAAACTAACGACTGAGCAATTTCACATTACCCGAAACAAGGGTACTGAGCGTGCGTTTAGTTCAAATATGTGTTCCTTATTTGAACCTGGTCGATATCAATGTATTTGTTGTAATACATTATTATTTGATGCAGACAGTAAGTTTGACAGCCTTTCAGGATGGCCCAGCTTTACGCAACCAATAATAGATGGCGTTGTGGCATACCACGCTGATCATAGTCATGGGATGCAACGCGTTGAAACAACATGCAACGTATGTGATGCGCATTTAGGCCATGTGTTTCCAGATGGGCCAGAGCCCTCTGGCTTGCGCTACTGTATTAATGCAATCGCATTAAGAAAAGTAAAAGATTAGCGCTTCAATATTTTTTTAGATAAGAAAAAGAGCGATTAATTCATTAAGATAATCGCTCTTATTAATTTAAAAATAACTACTGTCTAATTAAGTAATCAAACGCGCCTAATGCTGCTTTTGAACCTTCTCCCATGGCAATAATAATTTGCTTATAAGGCGTAGTTGTTACATCGCCAGCGGCAAAGACACCTGGCAATGATGTGGCATTATGGTTATTAATTTCAATCTCACCAAACTTACTTAAATTAACCGTACCTTTAAGCCAATCGCTATTGGGTAGCAACCCAATTTGTACAAACACTGCATCAAGCGCCAAATGTTTACTTTCGCCTGTTACTCGATCAGTATAGTTTAAGCCATTCATTTTATGATCGTCACCTGTAATTTCTGTGGTTTGGGCGCTCGTAATAACGGTAATGTTATTTAATGAACGCAGTTTCTTCTGCAAAACTGCATCAGCTTTTAATTCGGTATCAAACTGAAGTACTGTCACATGAGCCACAAAGCCCGCCAAATCAATCGCTGCCTCAACGCCAGAATTACCACCACCGACGACTGCAACAGGTTTACCTTTAAATAAAGGACCATCGCAATGTGGGCAGTAAGCTACACCTTTACCTCGGTATTCTTTTTCACCAGGCACATTAAGCTCACGCCATCTTGCGCCTGTCGCTAAAATCACAGCTTTAGATTTCAATGTCGCACCACTATCAAGCTTCACCTCAATTAAGTCTGTATTTTTATTACCCTGTTTACCAGGTTCTGCTAGGCTAGCTGCTTTTTGTAAGTTCATGATATCGACATCATAACTTTTCACATGTTCCTCTAATGCCATCACCAATTTAGGTCCATCTGTTTCTTTAACAGAAATAAAGTTCTCAATGGCTAATGTATCCATCACCTGACCACCAAACCGTTCAGCCACAATCCCTGTTCTAATTCCTTTTCGGGCTGCGTAAATAGCAGCCGATGCACCAGCAGGGCCCCCGCCCACAACCAACACATCATAAGGCTCTTTTTCGTCTAGCTTTTTCGCTTCACGCGCAACGGCACCCGTATCAATCTTGACTAATATTTCTTCAAGTTCCATGCGTCCTGCACCAAAAACTTCACCATTTAAATAAATGGTGGGTACAGACATAATTTCTTTAGCTTTAATTTCTTCTTGATATAACCCACCTTCAACCATTACATGCGTAATGTTTGGATTGATCACAGACATCATATTCAATGCTTGCACAACGTCTGGGCAGTTATGGCAACTTAATGAAACATATGTCTCAAAATGGAATGAGCCTTCTATAGCAGCAATTTGATCTATTTTCTCTTGTTCCAATTTCATTGGATGGCCACCAGTATGTAACAAAGCCAATACCAATGAGGTAAATTCATGTCCTAATGGAATCCCTGCAAAGCGCACACCAACTGTCTTTTGAACTTGGCTGTGAGCCTCACCACGCTTTACCGCAAAAGATGGTTTACGCATATCTTCTTCTTGTACTAGGGTAATTTTGTCTGACATACTGGTGATTTCAACCAATAGATTGTGCATATCTTTTGCACCTGCGCTGCCATCTAAAGACTCTGCCAATACAATAGGCTCACGTAACATTTGTAGGTATGTTTGCAATTGCGTTTTGATATTTTCTTCTAATGCCATGATTGCTCTCTTTACATATTATTCAGGGTTAAAAAAGGCGCTATCTTTTGGAAAACGCCCGTTTTTAATGCTTGCTAAGGTTTTGCCCTAGCAATTATTGCTAAGTCAAATACTCAGAATTAAATTTTACCTACTAAATCTAGTGAAGGTGTTAATGTAGCAGCACCTTCATTCCATTTAGCTGGACAAACTTCATTTGGATGCTCAGCAACAAATTTTGCTGCTTTTAGTTTACGCACAGTTTCTGTTACATCACGTGCAATAGCGTTGTCATGAATTTCTAGCGTTTTAATAACACCCTCTGGATTAATGACAAAAGTACCGCGTAGTGCCAAACCTTCTTCAGGAATGTGTACACCAAAAGCATTGGTTAATTGATGTGTTGGATCACCAATTAATGGGAACTTTGCTTTACCCACTGCTGGCGAAGTTTCATGCCAAACTTTGTGTGAGAATTGTGTATCTGTTGTGACAATATAAACTTCTGCACCAATTTTTTGAAACTCAGCATAATGTTCTGCCGCATCTTCAATTTCAGTTGGGCAGTTAAAAGTAAATGCTGCTGGCATAAAAATTAAAACGGACCAATGACCTTTTAAACTCTCTTCTGTTACTTCAATAAATTTACCGTTATGAAAAGCTTGTGCTTTAAATGGTTGTACTTGTGTATTTATTAATGACATTTGTATGACTCCTCTTTTAGTTGTGGTTAAAAATAATATATGGATGCATTATAGGCAAACCATTACATTTAGTAAAATTGATTGTTATTATTAATGTGATAAGTAAAATTTATCAAAATAAAATCTATTTCATCACATATTAACTCTTTCCTATTACAACTATGCGATGACTGCTGTTTCTTTTTTGTCAGTGTTTCCTAAATTATCATGCCACTCCACAATAACTTGGTCACCTAGATTAGCCCTATTTAGATAAAAGGTCAGATATGGATTTTTAGAAACACCTGTTCCTAATTGCATCTCCACAGCGGGCTGATCGTTTTGCTTAATTGACACTAATTGAATAAAGTGCGCTGGAATCAGCTGTCCTGTGTCATCTTTGCCACGCCCCGTATGCATTGGGTGTGTAATAATTGCTTTAACTTGCGCAATATGCGCTGAATCTGACATTAACTTTGCACGCACTTTCATGCTTGATGCAAACTGTTCATTAACATTAGACGTGCCGCCACAGCCGTTTTCTAAAACAGTCACCTGTTTTGATGCTGCAAAATATTCACCACCTGATTTAACAATAATTTTAATAGC
>CAYGSH010000053.1:0-14172 GCA_964352515.1 uncultured Methylophilaceae bacterium
GGTCCAGCTGCCGGGTTGGCGGTGATTGTGTTGACCGCAATTGGTACCTTAGGATCTTTTGAAGCATTTTTACTTGCAGTTGTTTTGGCTGGAGTACTTCAACTGTTACTTGGGTTTTTAAAAGCGGGTGTCATTGCTTATTTTTTCCCATCTTCCGTCATTAAAGGGATGCTGTCTGGCATTGGATTGCTAATTATTTTAAAGCAAATTCCCCATGCCTTGGGCTATGATATTGAGTTTGAGGGAAATGATTCATTTATATTGCCAGATGGGAGTAACACATTTACAGAAATAATGAGTGCATTCGATTTTTTAACACCTGGTGCCGTATTAATCTCAGTAATTTCATTAATGATGCTAATCATATGGGAGAAGGTGCTTTCTAAAAAGCATAAGATTTTTCAGGTTATTCAAGGACCAGTTGCAGTTGTTTTATTTGGTATTTTGATGTTTAACTTGTATAAAAATGGCTTTTTAAATTTTTCATTAGATGCCAATCAAGTAGTCAGCCTACCTGTTGCCACTGGCTTTGCAGATTTTGTATCGTATTTTACATTACCTGATTTTTCTCAACTGACTAATATAGAAATTTATAAGGTTGCATTTGTAATGGCAATTGTAGCAAGTTTAGAAACATTATTATGCGTTGAAGCAACCGATAAGCTTGATCCATATAAGCGCGTAACACCTACAAATAGAGAACTTAAAGCGCAAGGTTTAGGCAATGTGATCTCTGGTTTAGTCGGTGGTTTGCCAGTGACACAAGTGATTGTCCGTAGTTCAGCTAATATTGCTTTTGGGGCAAAGTCAAAATTATCCGCTATTCTTCATGGTGTATTTTTATTAATTAGTGTGGTTACCATTGCAGAGTATTTAAATATGATTCCTTTAGCCAGCTTAGCAACCATTTTGTTGATTGTTGGTTATAAGCTTGCAAAGCCATCTCTGTTTGTTGAAATGTATAAATTGGGATGGGAGCAATTTATTCCATTTATTGTTACGATCGTAGCAATTATTTTGACTGATTTGCTTAAAGGGATCTCAGCGGGTCTGCTCGTTGGTATTTTCTTTACGTTATACCATCGTTATAAATATTCGCATTACATTAAAGATACAATTACGGCTAAAGATGGCAAGGAAGTTCATCATATTGTATTGGCTGAGCAAGTTTCATTTTTTAACAAGGCTGATATTATTCAGTCATTAGAAAAGGTTCCCCCAAATGCAAAAGTCATTATTGACTGCACACAAACAAAAGTGATTGAGCATGATATTAAGGAAGTGATTGATAACTATCAAATGCATGCACAACTCAAGAATATTGAAGTTGAGCTACTCAATTACTCTTTTGCCAATTAATATTCTAAAAAAATTAAAGACAGGAATTTACGGATATGTATAAACACCCACTATTAGACCGCGACAAAATGAAACCGCAGGAGGCTCTAGAAATTCTCATCGAAGGCAATCAGCGGTTTGTTAATGAGATTGAAACTGAAAAAGACTTTAAGTCACTCATACATCTAACAAAAAATAAACAACATCCATTTGCTTCCGTTTTGAGTTGTAGTGACTCTCGTGCGCCAGTAGAGCTCCTTTTTGATCAAGCACTAGGGGATGTTTTTAGCGTGCGGTTAGCGGGTAATATTGCCTCTGATAAGGGAATTGGTAGCTTAGAGTTTGGTAGTAAGTATTTGGGTGCAAAGTTGATTGTTGTGATGGGACATACCAGTTGTGGCGCTGTTAAAGCCGCATGCGATGATTTTAAAGATGGCCATATTGGCGAGATTATCAATATGATTAAGCCGTCGATTAGACATGAGAAAACAGTAGAAGGAGCAGAAAATCGTTGTTCTAGCAATGATGATTTTGTACAAAAGGTTTGTGAGTTAAATGTTAAGTACCAGATAGAGAGTATATTGCGTTGTAGCGATATATTAGATGATATGACACAAGCGAAAGACATTGGCATTGTGGGCGCCGTTTATGATATTGCAACGGGCAAAGTGCGATTTATGAAGGATACTTTTGTCGGTTTATAAGTAGGTAAAATAAAAAGGTGATAGACATCACCTTTTTTATAGTCTCTTGAGCGAATTAATCTTTCCGATGACCTTCTTTTGCCATGTTGATTGAGTACTTTGGAATTTCAATCACTAAGTCTGTATCCTCAACAATCGCTTGGCAAGATAAGCGAGAGTAAGGCTCTAAACCCCAAGCTTTATCAAGCAAGTCATCTTCTTGGTCAGTTGCTTCATTGAGTGAGGCATAACCTTCACGAACAATCACATGACACGTTGTGCAAGCACAGACTTGATCACATGCATGATCAATATCAATATCATTGTCTAATAGATTTTGGCAAACCGACTCCCCTTTTGTTGCTTCAATTACAGCGCCTTCTGGGCACAGTTCAATATGTGGTAATACAATAATTTGTGTCATTTATTTCTTTTCAACTATAAGTTAACTTCATCAACTGTTTTACCAGCGAGTGCACGTTGCACACTTACATCCATGCGTTTTGCAGCAAAGTTTTCTGTTGCTGCGTTTAATGCTTCAGTAGCTTGGTGAATCGCTTGGCTATCTTCTGTTTTTAATACCGACTCTAAAGAGGCAAGAGAATGTTCTATTTCATCTTTTTCATCATCTAACAGCAGTTTACTATCTTTCTCTAATGCAATATTAATAGCATTGATTAAACTCATGGCATCGACTTTTGCTTCAGCGAGAGCACGTGCTTGTTTGTCTTCTTCAGCGGCACTAAATGATGATTTCAACATATGCATAATTTCATCTTCATTTAACCCATAAGAAGGTTTAACGGTTATGTGCGCCTCTATTCCATTCGTTTCTTCTCTTGCCGTCACTGAAAGCAAGCCATCAGCGTCTACTTGGAACGTAACGCGAATACGCGCTGCACCTGCAGACATTGCTGGAATACCACGCAACTCAAAACGCGCTAATGAACGGCATGCTGATACCAAATCACGCTCGCCTTGAAGTACATGTATACTCATCGCCGTTTGACCATCTTTAAAAGTGGTAAATTCTTGAGCGCGTGCAACAGGTAAGGTGGCGTTTCGCGGAATAATTTTTTCAACCAATCCCCCCATCGTTTCTAAGCCAAGAGAGAGAGGCGTTACGTCTAGTAGTAATAAATCTTCATCACTGCGATTACCTGCTAGCACATTGGCCTGAATAGCAGCTCCTAATGCGACCACTTTATCTGGGTCTAGGTTTGTTAATGGTTCTTGTTGGAAAAATGCTTCCACCGCATGCCTTACATGTGGCATGCGGGTTGCACCACCAACCATGACAACGCCATTAATTTCCTCAGCATCAAGCTTGGCATCGCGCATTGCTTTTTTCATGGGGTTGAGTGTTTTATTCACTAAGTTTTGCGTTAATTCTACAAACGCATCAACATTAAGCGTTACATCAACATGAGCACCGTTACTTAAACGGCAATTGATTTGTGCTTCAAAGTTATCTGTTAGCCATTCCTTGGCTTGACGTGCTTTTGTTAATAATAAACGCGTGTCTTTTTCATTTAGCGGTTTGGTTTCTGGATTGATTTCTCGTATTTTATCGAGTATCCAACAATAAATACGGTGATCGAAATCATCTCCCCCTAAAGCAGAGTCTCCATTTGTTGCAAGGACTTCAAAAACACCTTTGGATAATCGTAAGATGCTGACATCAAATGTGCCACCACCTAAATCGTAAATGACAAAAACACCTTCTGATGCGTTATCTAAACCATAAGCCACAGCCGCTGCTGTTGGTTCATTTAGTAAGCGTAGCACATTTAGCCCTGCAAGCCTTGCTGCATCTTTTGTCGCTTGGCGTTGTGCATCATCAAAATAGGCAGGTACGGTAATAACTGCACCTGTAAGCTCTCCCCCTAAAGCTTTTTCAGCACGTACTTTAAGTGATTTTAAAATTTCTGCTGAAATTTCAATCGGGCTTTTAAGGCCAGCACGTGTTTCAATTTGCAAAACGCCTTGACTCGCATTTTCAATGTTATTTTGACTTACAAAGCGATAAGGAATGTGTGCTTTATCGGTAATGTCTTTTAAGCTTCGTCCCATAAAACGCTTAACAGAAGCGATTGTATTGACCGGGTCTTCGCTTTGTTTAGCTTGAGCCTGATGTCCTACAATTGTTTCACCTTCTGGTGTAAAACGAACGACTGAGGGTAATAGGGAATGTCCATGTGCATCTTGCAATACAGTGCTCATGCCGCTTTTGACAGTTGCAACTAATGAATTGGTTGTGCCTAAATCAATGCCAACTGCCAACTTATGTTGGTGTGGGGCGGCGCTCATGCCAGGTTCGGATATTTGTAGTAATGCCATTAGTCTTCTAATTCTGTGATGGCTTTATTAATGTCATCACACACTTTGTCTATAAATATAAGTTTGCGTGTTGTTTCTGTAGCCGCGGTTAGGTCATTATTTTCATCAAACAATATTGCTAAAGAAAGACTCAGCTCCTTTGCGGCTTGTTGCATTTCCTTATTAAGCTGCTCTAATCCATCAATATCATTTGATTCTTTACAATCCTCTAACGCCTCTCGCCACTCCATTTGTTGCATTAAAAAGTCTGCAGGCATGGCAGTATTGGTTTCTTGTGTCGCGTTAATATTGTGTAAAGACAGTAAGTATTTTGCGCGACTAGCTGGCTTTTTGAGCGTTTGATATGCTTCATTTGCTAATGTTGCCATTTGCATCGATTTTAATTTTTCAGCAGATGATGCGGTTACATATCGATCAGGATGTGCTGCAGACTGTATTTGTCGATATTGTTTTTCTAATGCTGTGTTATCGATTGAAAAGGTTTGATCCAGTCCAAAAAGGGCGAAGTAATTTTCATTCAAACCGTAAAGCTTTCGCCGCAACCACATTCATCTTTAACATTTGGATTGTTAAACTTGAAGCCTTCATTTAAACCTTCTTTGGTAAAGTCTAATTCCGTTCCATCAATGTAAACCAAGCTTTTAGGATCAACAATGACTTTGATACCATTGCTTTCAAATGCCATATCTTCAGCTTGCATTTCATCAACAAATTCTAGTGTGTAGGCCATACCAGAACAACCAGTCGTTTTAACACCCAAACGTAATCCAATTCCCTTGCCACGATTGCTCAGGAATTTCTCTACACGATCAGCTGCAGCAGGGGTTAAACTAATGGCCATTACGCAGCCTCTTTTGCTGCTTTTTTTGCTTTAATATCTGCAACTGCTGCTTTAATTGCATCTTCTGCAAGAACCGAGCAATGAATTTTAACTGGTGGTAATGCGAGTTCTTCAGCAATTGCTGAGTTTTTAATTTCATATGCTTCGTCTACGGTTTTACCTTTTAACCACTCAGTTACAAGTGAGCTAGAAGCGATGGCTGAACCGCAACCGTAAGTCTTAAATTTCGCATCCTCAATCAGGCCTGCATCATTCACTTTAATCATCAGCTTCATGACGTCACCACAAGCAGGGGCGCCGACCATGCCAGTACCCACGTTTGGATCGTTTTTATCTAAAGAACCAACATTACGAGGATTTTCGTAGTGGTCTAATACTTTATCTGAATATGCCATATCATTCTCCTGTGTGCATTTGAACTAGTTCGCGAACTCTGTGTTAAATTGCTTTGAATTTGCTTTCTATTTCCAATGTTTTTTAAATTTCAAATTAATTTCTGTTTGTTTTCGATTGTCACTTAATGCTCAGCCCACTCTACTTTGCTAATATCAACACCGTCTTGGAACATTTCCCAAAGCGGTGATAGTTCTCGTAGTTTGCCGATTTTTTCTTTTAACAGTTGGATCGTATAGTCCACGTCTGCCTCAGTCGTAAAACGACCAATTGAAAAACGAATTGAGCTGTGTGCTAACTCATCTGATCGACCTAAAGCGCGTAATACATAACTTGGCTCTAAACTAGCAGAAGTACATGCTGAGCCGCTTGAGACAGCAATTCCTTTAATTGCCATGATCAACGATTCACCTTCTACATAATTAAAACTCACGTTAAGATTATGTGGAACACGATGACTCAGATCACCATTTACATATGACTCTTCAATATCTGTTAAGCCTGCTAATAAACGATTATGCAACATTCTGATGCGTTCGTTTTCTGTATGCATTTCCTCGCGAGCAAGTCTAAACGCTTCACCCATGCCAACAATTTGATGCGTTGCAAGCGTGCCTGAACGCATACCACGCTCATGACCACCACCATGCATTTGTGCTTCAATTCGAATACGCGGCTTACGGCGAACATACAATGCGCCAATACCTTTTGGGCCATAGGTTTTGTGTGCAGAAAAACTCATTAAATCAACAGGAAGCTTTTCTAAATCAATATCAACTTTACCCGTAGCTTGTGCTGCGTCAACATGAAAAATGACACCGTGTTCACGACAAATTTGACCAATTGCTTCAATATTTTGAATGACACCAATCTCATTATTCACAAACATCACAGATGCTAATATGGTGTCTGGTTGAATAGCCGCTTTAAATTTTTCAATATCCACTAATCCGTCAGCTTCTGGCTCTAAAAAAGTCGCAGTAAACCCTTGACGTTCTAATTCTCGAACTGGATCAATCACTGCTTTATGCTCAGTTGCAATGGTAATGATATGTTTGCCTTTACCTTTGTAAAAATTAGCAGCGCCCTTAATCGCTAGATTGTTAGACTCGGTTGCGCCAGATGTCCACACAATTTCTCGTGGATCAGCGTTCACTAACTTTGCGACTTCATCACGTGCGTTTTCAACTGCTTTTTCAGCTGACCATCCATAAGGATGGCTACGTGATGCAGGGTTGCCATACTGTTCAGTTAAGTATGGAATCATTTTTTCAGCGACACGAGGGTCTACAGGTGTTGTTGCTGAGTAATCTAGATATATTGGCATTCTTTCCATAATTATTTTCTAACTTTCTTTATTTAAGCTGCGACGGCAGTCATTTGCCTTAAGTCTTGTAAAGCTTGTTTTAGTACGATTAAAAATTCTTTTACTTGTTCCTGCGTATTGTCTATGTTAAAGCTCACACGGATTGCCCCTTGCGCTAAATCAGGTTCAATCCCCATTGCTAATAACACATGACTAGGTTCGCTGCTGGCACTTGAACATGCTGAACCACTAGCAACAGCAAACCCTAATTTATCTAATGCGGTAACTAATGTTTCACCGTCAATATGGTTAAATGAAAAAAAGCTTGTATTAGGTAAGCGTTGCGCATTTTGTCCAAAAATGATTGCGCCCATGCTGACTAATCCAATTTCCAACTGCTGACGTAATTTTTTTGTATGAGCGGCAAATTTGTTCAATGATTGCGTTGCTAATTCACAAGCAATACCAAAGCCAACGATTGCTGCAATATTTTCGGTGCCGCTTCGCAACCCTTTTTCTTGTCCACCACCATAAAGAAGCGGCTTAATATCAACTCGCTTATTCAGAATCAAAGCGCCTGCGCCTATTGGGCCGCCAATTTTATGGCTTGAAACAGTCATTGCATGTACGCCCATTTCTGTAAAATCTACATTGATTTTACCCAGTGCTTGCACGGCATCTGTATGGATCAGTACTTTTCTACTTGTTGCCAATGTTGTTATTTTCTCAATGTCTTGTATCACGCCAGTTTCATTGTTAGCTAACATCACTGATACTAAATTTGTTGGGACTTCAAGTTTTTTTTGCAAGTCTTCAATATCTAAATTGCAATCATGATCAACGATAATTTGATCAGCAGTCCAACCAAGATGTTGCATCGCTTGAGCAGGACGGGACACGCAAGGGTGTTCGATACTACTTGTTAAAATTTGCGCTTGTTCAAGGTTGCTAGCAATGCCAGATATTGCAAAATTGTTTGCTTCTGTTCCGCTAGCAGTAAACACAACTTGATTTGCTTGCGCACCAACGGCTTCTGCTACCTGACGGCGTGCTTGTTCAATAGCATCGCGCGTGTTGCGGCCAAAGCTATGTTGGCTTGCAGGATTGCCATGCTGATTGATCATAAATGGCAACATAGCATCAAGCACAGCAGGCTTGAGTGCGGTGGTGCTGTTATGATCAAAGTAAACATTAGCCATTAATCACTGCCTCTTGATTCGTATTGAATGTTTGACGTGAGGTGAACACGATTTTTCCGCTATCTTTGTTCTGCTGAGAAGCAACGATATCTGCTAAGGTTACATCAGATAAGTACTCTAAAATTTTTGTATTTAACGTGGCCCATAATTCATGGGTCATGCAACGGCCATCAGCCCCATGGCAATTTTCTTTTCCGCCACATTGTGTGGCATCAATATTTTCATCAACAGCAGAAATAATGGCAGATACTGAAATTTCAGTTTTGGCTTTTGCTAAGTTATAGCCACCACCAGGTCCACGCACGCTATTAACCAATCCTTGGCGACGTAGGCGACTAAATAACTGTTCTAAATAAGATAGTGAAATATCTTGACGCTCGCTGATGCCAGCAAGTGTGACAGGCTTTGGTGTGCCAACAGCAACTGCCTCATTTAAAGCGAGGTCAAGCATGGCTGTAACAGCAAATCTACCTTTAGTCGTAAGTCTCATGATGTTGTTATCTTTATCAAAAAATGATTTAAATAGAGCGTTATTTTATAATAACCTACTAATTTAGTCAATTATTATAAAGATAAGTTCAATCTTTATTCGGTTGTAATTTTGCGGGGCTTACGCTTCGTTTTTTTGACAGTAAAAGCTTTAGCAACTTTATTATCAATATTGGCATCCGTTAAGTTTGCTAATTGACTCTTTAACGATTCAATTTCATTAATTAAAGGTTGTATTGCCTTGTTAATTGGATCTTTTTCATCATCACTAACTGCATAGGCACTAAATTTTTCATTTTGTGCTTTTTTCTTAGCATGCTCTTCTTCTAAAATTCTTGCTGGAATACCGACTGCAGTTGCGTTTTCTGGTACATCTTTTACAACAACGGCATTGGAGCCAATTTTAGCATTTTTACCAATCGTAATAGGACCGAGCACTTTTGCACCTGCACCGATTACAACACCATTTTCTAATGTGGGATGTCTTTTACCTTTATTCCAAGAAGTGCCACCAAGCGTTACCCCATGATATAAAGTACAATCATCTCCAATCACAGCGGTTTCACCAATCACGATGCCCATGCCATGGTCTATAAAAACTCGATGACCAATTGTAGCGCCAGGGTGAATTTCAATCCCAGTTAGAAAGCGTCCGATATGCGAAAATAGTCTTCCAAGCCAAAATAACTCTATATTCCATAGCCAGTGACTAAAGCGATGCAAAATAATGGCATGTAAACCTGGATAGGTAGTAAGCACTTCAAAGTGAGTTCGTGCCGCAGGATCGCGGTCAAATACGATAGCAATGTCTTCTTTCAAGTGATCGAACATATTTAGAATTTAAAATGGCTAAAGTTAGAATTATGCCATAAAAAATAATTCTTGACTAAAATACTAGGTTTAAATTTATTTGGTTGCAATTTTTTTAAAAATATCAATCAATGAATTACACATCATTTAATTTAGTTAAAAAAAACAAGTTCGATGTATTTAATTTAGCGACTATAATATTTTTGATGCGCAATATAGTTAAAACAAGATTACTCCGATTCTGCCAGATTTTTTCTTGGCAGCGTTTTGCTAATGTCTTGGCCGGACTGATTGTCTTTTATCTGTTGTTTTCTTATTTTGCGGTGAACCCAATTGCAAAAAAACTCATTCCACGTTTAGCAGATCAATCGCTAAATAGTGCTGCTAGTGTCAATCGTGTTGATTTTGATCCTTACAGGTTAAAAGTCACCATTCATGATTTTAAGTTAACCAATAAAGCTGATAAGAAAGAGCTGGTCAGCTTTAAAAAGTTCATCGTAGATTTTGAGTTGAGCGGCATCTTTGATTTAGCCTGGAAATTTAAGCAAGTCGCTATTCTTGATCCGCATATCAATTTAGCAACATCGCCTGACGGCATATTTAATTGGAATACCTTATTAGAAAAGCTTAATGAAGGTCCAGAGCAGGCGCCGAGCAATACTATCCCAAGTGTGATTGTAGAACAGTTTGTCGTGAGTGGTGGTAATCTTCATTATGCTGATGCCAATAGAGATCAGCCAATCGACATGACGCTAGCACCGTTGAGTTTCAGATTAAAAGGATTTTCAACTGTCCCGAGGGATAGAGGTGATTACTTTATCTCGGCGGCTTTATCGGATGATGGAGGGATTCTTAGATGGAAAGGGGATATGGGGGTAAATCCTGTTGCATCAACAGGGTTGATTGCAGTTGAAGGCGTTAAGATTGCTGAAACTTTGCAATTATTAAAAGGTTTGTCACTGCCAATTGATATTCAGAATGGAGAGGCCTACACCAGTTTTAACTATGATTTTTCGATACCAAAAACTGTTCCAACATTAAAACTAACTGATATTAAGCTGGGATTAACTGATTTGGCTGGTAAGTTGATTGATGGCGGTAATCTTAATTTAAAGCATGCAGGATTGGTTGTAAATAGTCTCGACTTTGTAAAAGATACACGGCCTCAAATGCAACTTAAGCAATTGGTTTTTAAGTTGTCAGATATTAAAGTGAGTCAAGCGGGTGGTTCTGAAGTGTTGCTTAAGGATTTAAATGCAACAATGCCGCAGCTAGACTTTTTTATGCAAGAAGAGACACCGCAACTCTATTTCAATGACTTAAATGTTTCATTAGTAGCGCTTGGCTTGCATCAAGGTGAATCGCTCAATTTGATGGTTCCTTCATCACAAATTAATGCGGTGAGTTTGGACTTGTTGAAGTCTAGTGTTGATTTTAAAGGTATTGTTTTATCAGATATCCGCTTCGGTAAAACGGGCAATGAGATTGATGTTGAGAATGGTCGAGCAGATAAACCCTTAGCAACACTAACTTCATTGAATGTTGTTGAGGGAGGTATATCGCTATCTGATAAAACATTTGGCGTTCAATCAATATTGCTAGATGGTTTTAAAACATCTGTTATCCGAAAAGCAGATACCACAATTAACTGGGTTGAACTATTCAATACTCAAGAATTAGCTAAAACGTCACAAAGTGCTGACCAATCCGATGATCAGGTTGAGACAAACAATGCAATAGTATCGACAACAGTTGAAGTTAATGAAGCGCCAACAGATTCAATTGATCAAGAAAAGACTACACCATGGACTGTCAATTTGAATAAGTTGGCACTCAACAATGCCAACATTCACATTGAAGATATGGGAGCACCATTGCCAGTGATATTGGATGTTGAAGAAGCAACGATGGAGCTTGGCAATATTTCTTTAGATATGATGAAGCCTTTGCCGGTTAAAGCAGCTTTTAAAGTGAAACAGGGCGGGCAGTTCAGTACCAAAGGACAGTTGTGGCCTTCACCTTTTAAAGCAGATTTAGGGTTAAGATTATCTCAACTTTCTCTTAAACCATTTTCGCCTTATATGAATCAATATGCTTTGCTTAAATTAGAGGCAGGAAACGCAAGTGTTTCCGGGAAGTTAAACGTCACGCAAAAGCAAGCGACTGAGATGGCTTTTAGTGGCGGCTTTAATGTCGAGCAGATTGCTGTTGTTGAAGAAGAAGACGATAAACCTTTTTTGAGTTGGAATCGTTTGGGCAGTGATCGTCTTAACTTAACCTTAGCACCTAATGCGTTGAAGATAGGCACGCTAAATATTAATCAACCATCAGCTAAATTTATTATTTATGAAGATAAGACAACTAATCTTAGTCGCATTTTGCGCTCAAATAATGTGAGTGAGCCTAGCGCAAGTGACAATAATCAAGCAATTGACCAACCCTCAACTGCACCAACAAACGCTTTTGTAAACGATAATTCCTTAATTAAAGGACATACACCAAGCCCTACAGTTGTTGAGAAAGCTAAAGAAAATCCAAGAGATACTCAACTTAAAACGGTCTCAACGACAGAAGCAAGCTTTCCAATCAGTATTGATGCAGTAAGACTTAATGATGCGAAGTTAGTCTTTGCAGATCTTTCATTAACGCCGCAGTTTGGCACTAATGTTCATTCGTTAAATGGTGTGATTAATGGCTTGTCAACCAAAGCGGAAAAAGTTGCGCAAGTGGAAATGGAGGGTAAAGTTGATGAGTATGGTAGCGCTAAAATAAGCGGGTCATTACAACCATTTAATGTAGCTGAGTTTACCGACATTAAGCTCGCTTTTACTAATTTGGATATGAGTAATTTGACACCTTACTCTGGAAAATTTGCCGGCAGATATATTGACTCAGGCAAGCTATCTGTTGATCTCGGATATAAGATTAAACAACAGCAATTAATCGGCGAGAATAAATTTATTATCAATAAACTCAAACTTGGCGAAAAAGTAAAAAGTGACGCTGCTGCCGACTTGCCTTTAGATTTAGCTATTGCTATTTTAGAAGATAGTGATGGGGTCATCGATTTAGATTTACCAATATCAGGCAGTCTAGATAATCCTCAATTTAGTTTTGCAAGTATCGCTTGGAAGGCATTTAGAAATGTCATATCAAAAATTGTAACTGCGCCATTTCGTGCCTTAGGCAAGCTTTTTGGCGGTAAAGGTGTTGATTTTGAGAGTGTTTCTTTTCAAGCCGGGGAGAAAGAAATATCTCCACCAGAGTTAGAAAAGCTAATGAAAATTACTGAGGTGCTAAAAAAACGACAAGGCTTATCACTGGCTATTGTGCCGAGCTACAGTGTAAAAGCTGATACAACAGCCATTCAAGAGCTTCAGTTCAGGACTGATGTGGTGAAAGAAATGGGTGTTAAATTAGAAACAGGACAAAAGCCCGGTCCTATCGATCTAGAAAATGAAGACGTACAAAAAGCCGTAGATGCACTTTATAACGACTTAACCAATAAAGGACTTTTAAAACGTTTGGTTTCAAAATTTGAAAAGCCAGAAGATGGGCATTACGAAAAAGCAAAAACAAAATTAATAGAAAGTATTGAGATCACAGATCAAGAATTAGAAACACTCGCAACTGAACGAGGCGCAGCAATTAAACAGGTATTACTAGATAATGGGTTAAGTGCAGATCGGTTAGTGTTAGCAAAACCAAAAAATGTGAATGATAAAGGTGGAAAAGTTTCAACGCAGTTTGAATTAAATGTTGATAAAAATTTACCGCAAGCTATTGATAATGAAGTTAAAGATAAACAAAACGTGCATGATATAGATATCAAATCAACAAATGAAAAGTCAACAGTAACTTCTGTAGCAGAATAGTCGCTGGGCGATGTTAATTTTTCTGATCCAACTAAACTAAAAGTGTTGCTATAAAAATTTAATTCGACTTATTCATTTTTTTAGGTGTTTTGGTTAACGTTAATATACCGCGCAGTAATTGCACTTCTTCTTTTTGTAACTTAGCTCTGGCATACATTCTTCTCAACCGCTCAAACAGCTTTTTTGGTGCCTTTGGGTTTAAATAACCAATATGCATTAGTATGTCTTTTAAATGATCATAGAAGCGTTCAAGTTCTTCTTGGGTGGCTAACTCAATCATTTTTTCATCAAAATGAATATTACCTTCAGTAATTGCCATCCTTAATTCGTAACACATGATTTGCACCGCTTGAGCCAAATTCAATGAAGTGTATTCGGGGTTAGCAGGAATGGTAGCAAGCACATGGCATTTGCTCGCTTCAGCTGTAGTTAGACCACTCGTTTCATTCCCAAACACTAACGCGACTTGTTGTGTGTTGGCAATGACTTTACTTTTGATGGCTGCTTCACGTACTGTCATTACCTCCTGTGATAAAGACCTTTCTTTACCGCTTACCGCGATAACAAAATTACAATCAGCAATCGCTTCTTCTAATGAAGCTGTTACAACAGCTGTATCAAGTAAATCCGATGCATTCACAGCAAGAGATTTTGCCTCGCTATCAGGGAATTTTTTAGGGTTGACTAAATATAATCGACTTAGACCCATTGTTTTCATAGCGCGCGCTGTAGAGCCAATATTACCAGGATGGCTGGTTTGGCATAGGACCACACGGATATTGCTAAAAGTGGTTAGCTGGTTGCTTTGATGCATGTTTGTTTAAATGATTAATTCAGAATGGAGAGCATTTTACACTAGATGAGATATGGGATATTACAATCATCTGAAGTGGAAATT
>CAYGSH010000054.1:0-14049 GCA_964352515.1 uncultured Methylophilaceae bacterium
GGCATGATGCGCTCAGTAATTACACTTTTGCTTGGTTGAACTTCTGCGACTGATTCTGTGATAGCCTCAATCGTTTTAGTAGCACTTTCCTGCATGACAGCTTCATTTTTTTCAACAACTAATGAATTTGATTGCCGTTCAGAGACAGCCTCAACAGGCACAACAGCCGCTTGTTCCGTTGATACCGATTCATTCGCTTTTTCATCGACAGATGCCATTTCTTTAACAACATCATCTTTTTTAACCTCTTCAGGTATCAACGTATTTGATTGCGATTGAATGGCTGACTCCACCGGTAAAACAGGAGCAGGATCGACTGATGCTGGCTCAGCAAACGATTGTATTTCTGATGTACTTGTTGGATTTGCAGAGGTAGGTGATTCAATCACTTCTACATTTGGCTTCTCAATTGGCTCAATAATCATTGAATCTTGATCTACTTCATTTACACTAGCCGGCTCAACCGTTTTATTTGCAACAGTCTCTGCTTCTAACTGCTTAGCAAGGTCCTCTGCAGTCTGTCCTTTTGGAACAACATCCCCACGAACCCTTAAAAGCAAATCATCTTCAAAATCTAGAATAACACGGCGTTGATTAACGATTTCACCTTGTTTTCTTAATTGATAAAAGTAATCCCAACGATTGCTATGAAAACTATCGACCAAAAGCGGCGTTCCCAATATAAATCTAACCTGAGATTTAGTCATGCCAGGCCGTAATTGCAACAACATTTCTGAAGTCAATACATTGCCTTGTTGAATATCCATTTTATATGGTTTAAAAGTGGGAAGTGCAGAGCCACATCCAACAAGCATTAAAGCCATCAAAAGAATAAAGAATTTAAATAATTGACGCATAGTTTTTATGAGAAAGAAGACATCCATTTGAATTGGCGTTAATATACCACGATGGCGAAAAGCCTTAAACTAAAAGTTTAAGAAATGAGTGGAGATTATGCACGATCAAAAAGATTTAAAAAATGCTGGATTAAAAGCAACGTTGCCGAGATTGAAAATTTTAGAGCTGTTTGAAAAAAGTGATGAACGTCACTTATCTGCAGAAGAAGTGTACAAGGTGCTGTTAAATGCTGGCGATGACGTTGGTTTAGCAACCGTCTATCGTGTATTGACTCAATTTGAAGATGCTGGACTATTGGTTCGGCATCACTTTGAAAGTGGTAAAGCCGTTTTTGAATTGAATGAGGGCGAACATCATGACCACATTGTTTGTGTTAAGTGTGGACGTGTTGAAGAGTTTTATGATGAAGAGATTGAGAGAAGACAAAAAGAAGCAGCAGAATCTCGAGGGTTCACTATGCAAGAACACTCATTAATGATTTATGGTCTTTGTAATGAATGTAACTAACAATTAAATTAACTTGAGGAGTTTGCGTTGTATTTATCAACAAAAAATACATTAATGAATCGTTACTTTAATATCTTACTGACTGTCACATTATCCATCGTATTGACGGCATGCGGAACTAATCCTGTTACAAAAAAAAGAGAGTTTCAACTCGTTTCTCAAGACAAAGAAATTGCCATTGGAGAACAAAACTACTCTCCAGCCCGCCAATCACAAGGTGGTGATTACGACATAGACCCAGAGCTTACTGCTTACGTTCAATCAATAGGAAAACGTCTTGCTGCAGTATCTGACCGTCCAGATCTTCCTTATGAATTTGTCGTTATCAACGACTCTATCCCTAATGCATGGGCTATGCCTGGTGGTAAAATAGCTTTTAATCGCGGGCTGTTGTATGAATTAAATAGCGAGGCCGAGTTAGCCGCTGTGATGGGTCATGAAATTGTCCACGCAGCTGCGCGGCATGGTGCAAAAAGCATGGAGCGCGGTATGTTTTTACAAGGAGCAATGATCGCTGTTGGTATTGGTGCACAAAATTCGGATTACGGTAATCTCATCGTTGGCGGTTCACAACTCGGCGCTCAGCTTCTTTCAAGCAAATATGGTCGTGATGCGGAAAGCGAATCTGATTATTACGGCATGCTCTATATGAAAAAAGCAGGCTATGATCCAGCGGCAGCAGTTACGCTACAAGAAACATTTGTAAGATTAAGTGAGGGTAAGAAAAGTGATTTTATTACTGGGCTTTTTGCTAGCCACCCGCCCTCTCCTGAACGTGTTGCGGCAAATAAAGAAACATTAGCTAAAATTGGCCCTGGCGGAGATTTAGGTAAAGAAACTTATGCAAAAAAAGTCAATAGACTTAAGGCAACTCAAGGTGCATACAAAGCGTTAGATCAAGGTGTTGCTGCTCTCAAAAAGAATGATGTAGAAACGGCTACCCAGCTTGCAAATAAAGCTATCTCTATAGAGCCACGTGAAGCCCGCTTTCAAGAACTTTTAGGCGACATTGCATTCACTCAAAAAAACCCTGAAAAAGCGCTGGGATTTTATGCAAAAGCTATTCAAATGCAACCAGATTATTTCAAGCCTCATATTCAAAGCGGCATTGCATTATTTAACATGGGCAAAAAGAAAGAAGCAGAGCCTTTTTTAAAACGTGCTAATGAGTTATTGCCCACTGCGCCAGGACATGCATTATTAGGTCAAATTGCAGAAGAGCGTGGACAAACCAATCTCGCTCTTCAGCATTACCAAGTGGCTGCCAGTTCAAATTCCCCAATTGGAAAAGAGGCCTCTGCAAGGATGATGAGAATAGATTTTCCAAGCAATCCTAGCAAATACTTAAGATCTGGTGTGTTAGCTGATAATGCTGGCAATCTTTATGCTGTCGTAGAGAACAATGCGGCACTTCCGATTGAGGGTGTTCGGGTCAGAATTGTTAAATACAATGCCCAAACAGGACGTGTAGTTTCTCAAAGTGCTCCACTGACCATTCGCGGTGTTATTGATTCAGGCAAACGCGGACAAGTTGGTGTTGGTGTTCGTATTAACAGCCCTCAAGAAGCTAATCTATACAAAGTCGCGGTTGAAGCTGCTCGACTGGTTGAATAGAAAAACTAGATAAGTGGCTATCCAAAAAGGATACATGCAATGATGAAGTTTTTAAATTTGATTATTTTATTGGTACTGGTTGGGATTGCTGTTTTTGCGATAGCCAATTGGCAAGCCATCATCACCCCAGTTTCTTTGTCGTTGTTTTTTACTGATACCACTGCACCCCTAGGCCTAATCTTATTAACGATGACTAGCCTACTTGTTTTGCTATTTCTTGCATTTGTTGTATACATGCAATCATCAACCCTAATGTTAAGAAAGAGACTTAACAAAGAAGTTGAGGCGCAACGTAAATTAGCTGATGAGGCAGAAGCATCTCGTATAACTGAGCTAAAGACTTATTTACAAGCCGAGTTGCAACAGCTATCAAACCAAAATGCTGAAATCCATCAAAAAACAGCTAACCGACTCTCAGAGTTAGACGCTTCTGTGAAGAGTGTAGTGGAAGAAACTGGCGCAACGTTAACAGCCTATATTGGTGAGCTTGAAGATAGATTAGAGAAAAAGTAAATCAGATTTAGTGCAAATCGAGCATCTCTTTTGCATGGTTTCTCGTTGCATCTGTCACCACTAAACCACCGGACATTCTAGCAATTTCTTCAATGCGTTCTGATTGACTTAATTGTTGAATATGACTTATTGTTGTGCCATTAGCCTGCGTTTTACTCACTTGTAAATGCTGTGTAGCTAGTGCAGCAACTTGAGGCAAGTGCGTAATGACTAATACTTGGCGGTTGTTGCCTAGTTGCTTTAATAGTTTTCCCACTACTTCTGCTACTCCACCACCAATCCCAACATCAACTTCATCAAATATCATACATGGAACACTCCCTTGCGCTGCAGTAGTGACATGCAAAGCTAAGCTTATCCTTGAAAGTTCACCACCTGATACAACTTTATTTAATGGGCGTGGCTCAACACCTGCATGACCTGCGACTAAAAATAAAACCTGCTCCAAACCATGTACTGATTGTTCGCAAGGCTCTAACGCCACGCTGAACTGACCACCATTTAATGACAAGCGTTGCATTTCTGCCGTGATTTTTTTGCTTAAATCTTTAGCTGATTCTTGACGTGCTTGGCTGAGTTGTTTTGCTGATTGCATGTAAACTTCTAGTGAAATTGCAACCTGTTTTGCAAGCACGCCATCATTCGCTAATGTCTCAAGCTCAGCCATTCGTAATTGCCAATTCTCTAACACCTCAGGTAATTCTTCAGGGCGAATGCGATATTTACGAGCGATGCCATAAATCGCTTGAATACGATTTTCAACTTCAGCTAACCGTTCAGGCTCCATGTTGTCACGCTGCAAATAGCGATTTAGGCTTCGCATCACTTCTTGCAATTGAATGATGGCTGAATCAACAATTTCAGCTGCTTCTTTTAACTCTCCATCTAGCTCAACTAAACCGAATAGCTTTTGCTGTGCATGACTGAGCATGGAAAGCGCATCTGGCTCACCTTCACTGACTAAGTGTAAACAAGCTTCAACGCCTGCAATAAGCTCAGCGCTGTTACTTAATCGACTATGTTCCAATTGTAAGTCTTGCCACTCTTCAGCAACAAAGCTTAGTTGCGTTAATTCGCGAACTTTATCTCGTAACTCTGCCAACTCATCGGCATAGGCCGCCGCATTTTTTTCAATTTCTGCTTGTTGAAGATGCAGCTTGTGCCATGCTTTATATTGATCAGCTACTTGTTTCGCTAATGCACTACTGCCAGAGAAATCATCTAGAATTTGACGTTGCGTATTAACATTTAGCAGTGAGTGGTGTGCATTCTGACTATAGATATCTACCAGAGACTCACCTAGCTCTCTCAATTGACCAACCGTTGCCGATGCGCCATTAATAAAGCCACGGCTTCGACCATCGCTATAAATGACTCGGCGCAATATTAAATCATTCTCTACTTCAATTTCATTATCAACCAACCAAGCTTGAGCAAATTGGTTTTGATGAATGTCAACGGTAACGCTTATATCGGCTTTATCGCAGCCAATTCTAACCACTTCACCTTCGTTTCGCGCACCTAGCGCTAAAGACAATGCATCAATCAAAATTGATTTACCTGCTCCTGTTTCACCAGTAAGCGTGGTAAAGCCTTTGCTAAACTCTAAGTCTAATTGCTCTACAATAACAAAATTCTGAATGGATAATGCTTGTAACATAGTTAATTAATTAGTTTTTTACTTTGTGGTTAGTGATTTAATATCGTGTTTAGTCTTTACCGCCGCATCGATCATCAGCGGCCATCTGACAATTCGTTAAACTGCAAACATCATTTATTGATTATTAGCCCCAGTGCAGTTTATTTCTCAACATATCATAATAACAATATTCACTTGGATGCAACAAGATAACACTCTCTTTCGCACGTTCCACTTTAATAGAGTCTCCGAGGGCTAAATCCAGTTGCGATTGACCATCAAAGCTGATTTGCGCATGATCTACCTGGATCACGGTAATTTCAATCTTGGATTGACTATTAACAGCTAAAGGTCTATTACTCAATGTATGTGGACAAATTGGCACTAATGCAATCGCCTCTAAATTTGGATGCAATATCGGGCCACCTGCAGAAAGCGAGTAGGCAGTTGTTCCAGTTGGGGTGCTTAAAATTAGTCCATCTGCTCTTTGTTTATGAATAAATCTTCCATCAATATTGACTTCTAACTCAATCAAACGCAAGCCACTTTTGAGGACAATGTCGTTTAGTGCATGATTTTGTAAAATAATCTTTCCAGCTCTTTCAACGCTTGCATCGAGCATCATCCGGGACTCAGTTTGATAGTCCCCAGCCAAAATCGCATCGATTGACTGTAACATTTCTTCAGCTCGCAAGTCAGTTAAAAATCCAAAATGACCGCGATTAATGCCGACCAATGGTATGGCGCTATTTTTCAGGGCTCGAGCAGCACTTAACATCGTACCGTCCCCTCCCATGACAATCACCAAGTCGACCTTATCACCAACTTCATTAAGGGCAATGGTTTTAAATTGGCTGATTTGAGATTGTTCTGCCGTATTGGTTTCGAACAATACTTCTATGTTTTTAGCTTGTAAATGGTGCGCTAAATCAATTAAGTCATTTTGCATCAGCTGCACCGCAGACTGACGCATAAACTTACCAACAATGGCAACCGAACTAAATTCTTTTTTCATCTAGCGATTTAATCACAGATAAGCAATTACAACCAGTAGCAACAACGTACTAAATGAGGCAAAATAACTTATTATCATTTTATGAATTAAAAAATTGGACGAACGCGCTCAAATATTATTGAAAACCCTAGTTGAAAATTATGTAACTGATGGTCAACCGATGGGCTCGAACGCACTTTTACAGCGTTCTGGCTTAGGATTAAGTTCAGCAACTATTCGCAACGTAATGAGTGACTTAGAAGCGCACGGTTTTGTCATTAGCCCGCACACCTCTGCAGGCAGAATACCAACGCAAAAAGGCTATCGATTTTTTGTTGACTCTCTATTAAGTGTTAAACCGCTAGACTCTAAGCAGGTGCAAGAGCTAGAAAGTTCGTTAAAATCATCTGATCAGCAAGCTTTAATTACAACTGCTGCAGACATGCTTTCCAGTCTGACACAATTTGCTGGTATGATTCTTGTACCAAAACGTAAGGCATTGGTGTTTAAACATTTAGAGTTTATGCCTTTATCAGATAAACGCATTTTGGTGATTATTGTTGCAACAGATGGGGCGGTGCAGAACCGAATTATTTTAAGTGAAAAAACTTATACAGCATCAGAACTGACACAAGCAAGCAATTACTTTAATTCGCATTATACTGGGCAAACCTTTGAACAGGCACGCATATCATTACATAATGATCTGAAAAAAATGCAAGCAGACATAAGTCATCTCATGGCTGCAGCACTCAACAACAATCCACAAGATACAGCCAAAGATGAAGTTATTATTGCTGGAGAACGTAACCTCTTAAATGTTGATGAATTAGCGACCAATGTAAGAACCTTACGTAAGCTATTTGATGCTTTTGAGCAACGCACTTCTTTAATGCAACTATTAGACAATAGCCAGAAAGCTGAAGGTGTTCAAATATTTATCGGCGGTGAAAGTGGCTATATCTCATTGGATGAATGCAGTATGGTCACCTCATCTTATCAAGTTGATGGAACGGTTGTAGGTACTTTAGGCGTCATCGGTCCAACTCGGATGGCCTACGAACGCATTATTCCAATTGTTGACCTTACTGCTAAACTACTATCAAATGCATTATCTACGAAATAGAGAGGTATTATGGGTAAAATAAACCTATCAGAAGATGAGGTAACGAAGTTACCAAAGAGCCTGATTACTGTTGGAACGCCACTTCCGTTTCCAGTTTATGACTTTCTTGGTCAACTTCTCATGAATGAAGGAACAGTCGTTAGTACAGAACAACAATTAGAAAAACTTTTTGAAAGAGGCTTATACTTAAATAAAACATACTATAAAAAATTAAGATCTGAACAAAGACAAGCAGACGACTCTGAGAACAAAAAAGATAAAGAAAAAGAGTCAGAGCCAGAACAAAAATTAATTGATTTACCACTTAAAACAATCAATTTGGGTGAGTCCATGCAAATTTCACCACTATCAGACAGTTCAAACAGCATCAAATACATTGTTAAGTTCTTAGGTGGCCTAGAAAAAAATAGTATTATTTGTTCTGCGCCAATTGTGGATGAAAAATTAGTCTTTATTAAAGAGCACACTGGTTTTCTAGTACGATTATTTAGTGGGAAGGATGTTTACAACTTCACCACCATAGTATCAGCTGTATTTAACAAGCCTTTCCCGCATATTCATCTTAAGTTTCCATCAGGGGTTTACTCCAAAGTCCTAAGAAAGAATCAGCGTGTACAAACTAGCATCATCTGTTCATTAACAAACAATTCCACTGGCAAGTTCAAGGGTGTCAAATCTGCAGGCCGCATTATCGATATAAGTTTGGGCGGGGCAATGATTGAATCAAATAGCGTTTCTGGAGATGTCGAGGATGAATTAGAATGTACATTTAAACTTAAGCTTGAAGATACAGAGATATTTTTCTCTATTCCAAGTGTTTTACGTAATATAGTAGAACCTTCAAAATCAGACGACTCTCAAAAATACAAGCAAGGTATTCAGTTTAAAGCAATCCCGTTCCAAGAAAAATCAATGTTACAGAACTATATATATCAATTATTAACAGGTAATGACCTAAACAACCTGTAGCACATTAAACCACTCTGAATTTATTTAATATTATGGCTTATTACAACCCTGAACCAGACTATAAACATGGCGATCAACTAAAAGTGGGTATTTTACTCACCAACTTAGGCACTCCAGATGCTCCAACATCAAAGGCACTTCGTCCTTATTTGAAACAATTTTTAATGGACAAACGTGTTGTAGAAATTCCAAGTTTTATTTGGTGGTTCATTTTGAATTGGATTATTTTATTAGTAAGGCCGAAAAAGTCTGCTGAAAAATATGCACAAGTATGGACAAAAGAGGGCTCACCTTTATTAGTACATGCTTCTAAACAAGCATTGCTTTTACGCGGTTACCTTGCCCAAAGAATCAATTCACCCTTCGTTATTGAATTAGGAATGAGCTACGGAAACCCAAGTATAGAAAATGCGATTGAGAAATTAAAAGCAGAGCATTGTAATAAGATTCTAGTGTTTCCACTCTATCCCCAGTACGCTGCAAGCAGCACTGCTGCAAGCCTAGACGCTGTTTGGAAAACACTACTCAAATTGCGCAATGTTCCTGCAATCAGAACCATTAAACATTATCATGATCACCCACAATATATAAAAGCGTTAACAAAAAGTATCAATGATTATTGGATGATTAATGGGAAACCTGAAATGCTGATTATGAGCTTTCATGGCGTGCCTAAATTTCATTTAATGAAAGGTGATGCATACCACTGTGAGTGCCACAAAACTGCAAGACTATTAGCTGAATCTTTAGGTTTAAATGGAAATCAATATCAAGTTGCCTTTCAATCTCGCTTTGGAAAACAAGAATGGCTTAAACCTTACTTAGCAACCACTTTAGAAAGTTTTGGCAAATCTAAAACAAAGCGATTAGATGTGGTGTGCCCAGGATTTAGTAGCGACTGCCTAGAGACGTTGGAAGAAATTGCCATGGAGGGAAAAGTGATTTTCCAAAGTAACGGTGGTGGTGAATATCACTATATACCTGCTTTAAATGAAAATGACGGTTGGATACATGCAATGGCAGATATTGCATTAGAAAATTTAGGCGGTTGGGTTTCAGCGGATTGGGATAAAGCCTCAGCAAAACAAGCAGAACAAGACACTGCGGCACGTGCAAAAGCTTTAGGCGCAAAACAATAAGCGTTATAATCGCGTTTACTTTGAAATTGGCTTGCGCCTTGGCCAATCAAAACAACAAAATAGTTGTTAATTTTATTACATATAAATTAGGAGTGAACGCGTATTAAAAATGATATTCGTTCAATATAAAAATTTATGATCATTATTACTGGTGGTGCTGGCATGATTGGATCAATGATCGCTTGGCACCTCAACACGCAATTAAAGCAACAAGACTTAGTGATTGTTGATGACATCACGCATGAAGCACAGTGGCAAAATCTTGTTCACCGTCAATACATAACCTATCTTGATAAAGAGCAATTGTTTGACTGGCTGTATGATAATGAGGATATTGCAGCAATCATCCATATGGGTGCTATTAGCGCCACTACTGAACGTGATTTTAATAAGCTTGTAGAATCAAATATTCAATACTCTCAATATTTATGGCAATGGTGTGCAGCACATAAAGTCCCATTCTTTTATGCCAGCTCTGCAGCTACTTATGGTGATGGAAACAAGGGTTATGATGACGAAAACATCGAAGGACTAAGGCCTTTGAACGCTTATGGATACTCAAAACATTTTTTTGATCAATGGGCATTAAGGCAAGTTGCAGAGAATCAACCATGCCCACCAAGCTGGGCTGGATTTAAGTTTTTTAATGTATATGGTCCCAACGAGTATCATAAAGAGCGTATGGCAAGTGTAGCCTTTCATACTTTTAATCAAGTCAGCGAAACTGGCACAATGAAATTGTTCAAAGGCACCAAAAAAGGCGTTGAAGATGGCATGCAGATGCGTGACTTCGTTTATGTTAAAGATGCTGCTGCCATTTTATGTCATTTTTATGCAGAAGCAATCGAAGGGAAGCCTGTATCCAACGGCATTTATAACATAGGGACAGGCATTGCCCGAAGCTTTAAAGATCTTGCTACCAATGTAATGACCAGCATGGGCCATCAACCAACCATAACATACATAGACATGCCAACAGACTTACAAGGCAAGTATCAATACTTCACTGAAGCCAATATTAGAAAATTACGTGCAGTAGGCTATGATAAAAGCTTTTATACCTTAGAAGATGGTATAAAAGACTATGTGCAAAACTATTTAATGCAAGAGGATCAATACTGCTAATGGATTACATTAATTACCTTAAGGGTGAACATGCAGCCCATATTGCCATGTTCAATGCACTTGATTCACTTTTTCCAACAATAAGTGATATTGGCATCGCAATGCAAAATTGCATTAAAGCGGGCGGCAAAATCTTACTGATGGGAAATGGTGGCAGCGCTTCTGACAGTCAGCACATCGCAGCAGAAATTGTAGGCCGCTTTAAAAAAGAACGCAAAGGAATGCCCGCAATTGCACTCACAACTGACACATCAATCTTAACTTCTGTTGGCAATGATTATGGTTATGATTATATTTTTGCTAGGCAAATTGAAGCCCTTTGCAAAACAGAAGATTTAGTGATTGGCCTCACCACTTCAGGTAATAGTATAAATGTTGTCAATGCGATGCAAGCTGCTAAGGATATGGGTGCAATCACGGTGGGATTGACTGGTGGAACAGGAGGGAAACTCACGGCAATTTGTGATTACAACTTAATCATGCCATCAAATGTGACTGCGCGCATTCAAGAGGCACATATCTTTGTCGGTCATTGCTTATGCGAAATATTAGAATCTGATTAATAGATGCCGCAAAACCTACTCAATACTGTTAAACAATTTGGCAGCAAAAATATTCATGCCTTGATTATTGGCGATGTCATGTTAGACCGCTATTTAATCGGCAATGTTGGTCGTATCTCACCCGAAGCACCTGTACCTATCGTTTTATTGAATGCGCAGAATGAACGTGCGGGTGGTGCCGCCAATGTTGCAGCTAATTTAGCCCTTTTAGGCATTAAAACGCATGTTATTGGGTGCATAGGTGATGACTTCGAGGGTGAGCAGTTAATAAAAATTATCTCGTCTTTAGACATTGATACGAGCAGTATGGTCCGTTCTAATGAAAGACCTACGATTGCAAAAACACGAATTCTTAGTGGTCACCAGCAAATGCTAAGGCTAGATCAAGAAAGTCAATTACCATTTAGCCAAGATGAAAACAACGAAATTCTAAAAGCGGTTGAGTTAAATCTAGCACTTAACCCAAACGTTGTTGTTTTGTCAGATTATGCCAAAGGTCTATTGAGTGAATCTGTTTGCCAACAAATTATTATCCACTGTAAACAAAAAAACATTCCTGTTTTAGTTGACCCTAAAGGTCATGATTACTCAAAATACACGGGGGCAACAGCGCTGACGCCAAATAAAAAAGAAACAGCTGAAGCTTGTAATACGAATATTAATGATCATGAATTGATTAGTAAATCGATTAGCCTTAAAAATAAATTAAATCTAGAATTCTTAGCAGTGACTCGCGGTGAAGAAGGCATTACTTTAATTGACAAAGAAACGCATCAAATAAATGCCATGGCACAGAAAGTATTTGATGTTTCTGGTGCTGGTGACACAGTCATTGCGACCTTAGCAGCCGGACTTGTATATGGACTATCTGCATTAGAAAGCTTACAACTTGCAAATTTAGCTGCCGGTGTAGTCGTTGGTAAAGTTGGGACAGTGCCTATTACTCGTGAAGAGTTAATGAATGCTATTGCTCGTCAACAAGAGACCACGCAAGCTCATAAAATATGCAATTTGCCTCAACTGCTTGAAAAAGTGAATCTTTGGAAAAAAACACCTTTTAAGATTGTGTTTACTAACGGTTGTTTTGATTTACTTCATGCAGGTCATGTCACTTATTTAGAGGCGGCCAAAAAACGTGGAGATAAACTCATTCTAGGGTTAAATACTGACCGTTCTGTTAGTGCTATTAAGGGTCCAGAAAGACCAGTGGTCAACGAAGATGACCGTGCTCGAGTTTTGGCCGCCTTAGAGTCAGTTGATGCAGTGATTCTATTTGATGAAGATACCCCGATTAATCTCATTAATCAAATAAAGCCTGATGTAATTGCTAAGGGGAGCGATTATCGTGCTGACCAAGTGATTGGCGGTAAAGAGGTAGAGTCTTGGGGTGGTGAAATTGCATTAATAGATTTAGTAGCAGGTCGTAGCACCACAAACATTATTAAGAAACTCAATAGCTAACGCCAATGTCCTCAAGAAAAATACTCGTCATGGGCCCATCTTGGGTAGGAGACATGGTACTAGCACACAGTTTATTTCAATCATTAAAACAACAAGACCCAGATGTGCAAATTGATGTTGCAGCACCAGCATGGACACTCCCCCTACTTGATCGCATGCCAGAAGTAACCGGCAAAATAGCACTGCCTTTTAAACATGGCGAATTTGGTTTAGTAAAGCGAATTCAATTTGGACGTAGCCTAAAAGAAAATGGCTATACGCAATCAATTTCATTAGTCAATTCATTAAAATCAGCGATCTTACCATTGGCAGCAAACATAAAAAAACGCACGGGATTTCTTGGTGAAATGCGTTATGGATTATTAAATGACATTCGCTATTTAGATAAAAAAGTACTGCCAAAGACAGTCGATCGATTTGTTGCATTAGGTACTAAAAAGAACGAAAAGTTACCAGCTATCCCGCAACCAAAACTGATTGCCAATCAAGAAAATTCGATTCAAATACTTAAAAACCTACAAATCAATCTCAATGGCAATAAGGTACTCGGACTATGCCCAGGCGCTGAATTTGGTGAAGCAAAAAGATGGCCTGCCAGTCACTACGCTAGTGTTGCTAATTATGCGCTTGATCAAAATTGGGAAGTGATTCTATTTGGATCAGAAAAAGATATCCCAGTAACCCAAGAAATCAATCAAATAACACAGTCAAGGTGTATTGACTTAGGTGGCAAGACGAAACTTGGTGACGCCATCGATATTATGTCACTTTGTGACACCGTAATTAGCAACGACTCAGGCCTTATGCATGTCGCCGCTGCACTTGATAAAAAACTGATTGCCATATACGGATCGAGTGACCCTCACCACACCCCACCTATGCATCCTGATGCGATTATTGAATATTTAGGGTTAGAATGTAGCCCATGTTTTAAGAGGGAATGTCCATTGGGGCATTTAAATTGTTTGAATAAAATCTCAGCTGAACGAGTAATAAAAAAATTAAAAAAATGATTGATCAATGGCTACACAAATTAGATAAACTGGATACAAAATACTTATTTGGGATAATCGTTGCTTCCAGCATTTTGCTTGCCGCATGGATGCAACATATACAACATGGTTGGATTAATCCAGACAGTGTACTGTATTTTGAACAAGCTAGACTGTTTTCACTAAATGACTGGCAGGGAATCATTGCAGTATATTCGTGGCCTTTCTATGGGGTTTGTATTGGTTTCATTCATCAGATAACTCACTTAAACATTCATCAATCTGCGCAGCTGTTAAATATGCTTTTTTTTGGTATTGCTACCGCGAGTTATCTCAACCTAATTAAGCTTGGTGGTGGTAATAATCGCACACTGTTTTTTGGTATGCTTCTACTCTTTAGCACCTTATATATTGTAGGTGATGTGCTTGAAATGTTGATGCGAGATGAGGGTTTTTGGGCTTTTTATCTGACCGCTTTAGTTTTTTATATCCGTTATATACAAAAAGAAAAGTTAACTGATGCATTGTTATGGCAAAGCAGTATTATTC
>CAYGSH010000055.1:0-550 GCA_964352515.1 uncultured Methylophilaceae bacterium
GTCTGTAATCATAATTCTCAATATAGTTTTAGCAGTAGAGACCTAATGTTTAATCATTACGAGCGATTTGACTACAATGAATGTATAAATTGTGAGTTAATTTTTCAACACCCTTTACCAAGCGCAGAAAAAATAAGTTCTTTTTATCCTGATCATTATGATGTTTATGCAGAACAAAGCAGACTAAAAAGAATTAACCCCATAAGAGCCGCAAACCTAAAAATAAAGTATGGTTACTCACATCTTAAAACAAACTATTTTAGTAGCTTTATCGCGAGGTTAACTAACATATTCAATAGTGACGAGTTCGTAATTAAATATGTGGAAAATGGAAAACTTCTAGATATTGGATGCGGCAATGGTCGGTTTCTTCACGGCATGAAACAATTAGGTTGGGGAACAAAAGGAGTGGAATTTAATGCTAGCGCAGTATCTGTTTGTAAAAAATCCAATTTAGATGTTCATCATGGCGATTTATTTTCTGCCAAATTTGATAAGGATAGTTTTGATGTTGTTAACTTAAGTCATGTGATTGAACATGTGCCAGACC
>CAYGSH010000055.1:560-1149 GCA_964352515.1 uncultured Methylophilaceae bacterium
ATGGATTGTTTGTCGTTAAAACACCAAATAGCAAAGCTTTAGGACGTGCATTTTTCGACACTAATTGGTATGCAAATGATATTCCAAGACATCTTTTCTTGTTTTCTAAAAAGAATCTGATGGAAATGGGTAAAGTCTGCGGTCTTGAAATGACCAGACTTACAACAAATTCCTCTCCAAAAATCATCTTAAATAGTGTAGATTACGTACTAAAAAACAGTGGTAAACCATCTAAGAAAATATGGTGGCGAAGGTTAATTGCTAAACCTTACGTGTTGATAGCTAAATACAAAAAACAAGGTGATGAAATTCACGCCGTATTTAAAAAAATATAATGTCAACAAGAATACTATTTTTATCTAAAGGTACTAATTCATCTTCATCACGCTATCGTGCTTTACAGTATTTTTCTCTTTACATAGAGTCAGGATTTCAACCAAGCCACATAACAATATCCGGTGGACTCACTCCATTTTTTAAAGCTTTATATCATGCATCAAAATCAGATATTGTAATATTAGTAAGAAAAACTTTTCCATCCCCACTTTTTTGGTTGCTACGAAAAGTCTCAAAAAAGTTAATATTTGAT
>CAYGSH010000055.1:1159-7202 GCA_964352515.1 uncultured Methylophilaceae bacterium
ATGCTATATTTTGCAATACTGATGGTTCATACTCTAAAACAAGAATGGAAAGATTTATCAACACAGTTAGCCAATGTGATTATGTTTTTGCAGGTAATCGATATTTAGCTGAAACAACTCAAAAATTTCAAACTAAAACAACGGTAATCCCAACATCCTTAGACACCCAAAAATATAACCAACAAATAGTGAATAAGGATCATGATTTCACCTTAGTGTGGATTGGTAGCAAATCAACAAAGAAGTTTATTGTTACCATCCTGCCATCAATTGAACTCGCAGCTCAAAGCATTCCTAATCTGACACTTAAAATCATCGCTGACTTTGAGCTACATAGTGATTTATTATGTATAAAAAACATTCCGTGGGAAGAGTCTACTGAAGCCTATGAAGTAGCTTCATCAGATGTTGGCTTAGGTCCTTTACCAGAAGATAACTGGACGAAAGGAAAGTGCGCATTAAAAGTACTTCAGTATATGTCAGCTAGCATTCCTGTTATCTCGTCTCCGACAGGGGCTAATCAATATGTAATTGACCACTTAAAAAGTGGCTACCTAGCTGAAGATCATTTAGATTGGGTGAGCTATATCAAAACTGCTTTTCAACAAAAAAATAAATTAAAACAAATGGGAGAGTTTGGAAAACAAAGAGTTTTACATGAATTTGATATCAATGTTGTTTTCCGTAAAATTCTACCTGTAATAAAAAGTATTGAAAAAACCCTATAAATTTATTACTTATCAAATACTATTATTTGTTTATTTGTACGCCTAATTTTAGTTTCACACATCTTACTTAAGCTACTTTCTTCAAAATATTTATCTTGGAATAATCGCCAAAAATAAACTCCAAATTGCTTTATATCATCTTGGTATTTACACAACCTTTTAAAACTTCTAACCCTAGTATTACAAAGTAAAGACCAGGGGTAAACACTCAGATCCGATATATCAATCAAACCAAATTCATCATCAGGTGTTAATACAACATTACCAGTATGAAGGGAATGAAAATGCACTCCATTTTTATGCAACTGAGATATAAATACTGCCAAACCTTCAATAAAATCAGCAGTAATTTCTTCGTTTTTAAGCACATCACGAAGCGTACGACCCTTTAGCGGCTCATAAAGCACAGCGGTAATTCTGCCACTCTCAAAATGGTATAGTTGTTTAATCGTTATTGTATTAATTCTAAGAAACTTTAGTCTAAGTGCATTACGACAAAACCTTCTAGCATATGAGTAGATTCTTGCACCGCTAATTAAACTTCTCATTCTAAATACTTTGATCATATCGCCATTAGTTAATAAAACAACTTTGACGCCACGTTCATCTTGCTCAAGCACTTCTCCACCCTTTATCATAGTTGCAAAGTTTTCATCAGTGATGAGATGGCTTGAAAAAGCAAAAAAACTAGTAAAAAAATTAATCATTCTCTATTAATGATTTAATATTTCGACATACATTGATATCATTTTGTGCACAAAAGTCTTTCCAAGTAGCTAGATCTGACCATTCACTCAAGAAAACAAAATCAAGACCTGCACCAATAGAGGCTTCATAGTCATGACAACTATCACCAATAAATAAAGCTGGCATTTGTATATTGCCATTTTCTATCTCTCTTAACAATATAGCATTTTTATCATCTGGGCTGCCATATACACCTCCATCAAAAAAGTGAGTAAGCTCACGATCTTTGAATACAGTTTGCATTTGAATTTGCATTCCCTCAGAAACAACAACCCAATTTGCATGTGCAGTATGCTTTTTCAATTCCGTCAAACCTTCAGCTAAGCGGCAAGTCATTAACCCTCTATTAATGGCTAAACCAAACGTATCTAAATACTCCTTTAACAAGTCATTAGTTGCTTCTTGCTTTAAAATTTCTTCAATATACCATTTAAATTTTGGCCAACTGGCCATGCCGCCAAATTTAACATGATAATCAACGAGTGCTTGCGCTTGATGATTGCTACCACCTAGCTTTCTGGCGGTACGAAAGTACGAGTCGATTTTGGTGATGTTTGAATCAAGTACAACACCATCGCAGTCAAAAACAATGGTTTGATATTTTGTTATATCACGCTTCAAATTTATCTCACCTTTGTAAATTTCATAAAATCTTATTGTCTTAGCTAACTTTATTAAATGAATAGATTTTATACAACAAGCTGTGCAATATTATTGACAACATCAATGTCATTTTCTTGGCAATAGCCTTTCCAATCTTTTACTTCGGTCCAGTCACTTAAAAAAACAAAATCTAGACCTGCTCCGGTTGAAGCTCGATGGTCATATTTACTATCGCCAATAAATAATGCAGGCATTTGAATATTGCCGTTAGCTTTTTCACGAGCTAGAACATTTTCTTTAATGTCAGGTCCACCAAAAATTCCACATTCAAACAATACCGTTAAAGCACGTCGTTCAAAGATCTGGCGCAACCCAATTTGATCTCCGCCAGATAGCACCATCCAGCGAGATTGTTTAGTGTAAGCTTTTAGTTCATTGATGCCAGCTGCAACTTCACAACGCATTAATGACTCATCTAAAAGTGTATCAAAAGCCTCTAAATAAGCTTGCATCAACTCGGGCGTTTCAACCTGTTTCACAATATGTTTTAGATAATATTGGATTTTTCCGTTACGTGGAAAACTCCCTTGCTCAATATGATAGTCAGCAAACGCTTGCGCTTGAGCATCTGTTCCTCCCATGCGCTTAGCTACATTATAATAAGTTTGCACTTTTATTTTATTGCTATCTAACAATACACCATCGCAATCAAATACAATGGTTTTATATTCCCGAATATCTCGCATGTATCCTATTCCTAATTAATAACTAAAAAAGGCTTTATGCAAAAGCACAAAGCCTCTTAGCTATTGCTAAAAATAATTATGCTGCTTTTATTGCACTGGCTTCTTTAGCTAATTTAGTAATATGCGCCCAGTCTTTATTTTCAACAGCTTCTGCAGGCGTTAACCAAGTGCCGCCACAAACCACAACATTTGGCAATGCTAAAAACTCTGGAGCGGACTCTACTTTTACACCGCCAGTTGGACAGAATTTAACATCTGCAAATGGGCCAGCAAAACCTTTAAGTAAATTAATACCACCAACAGCCACAGCAGGGAAAAGTTTTAAAAAATAATAATCATCAGCATTCGCCATCATAATTTCTGAACCCGTCGAAACACCTGGTAATAATGGCAAACCAATTTCACGTGCATATTGGCCTAGCTCTGCGGTATAGCCAGGGCTAACTGCAAATTTGCAACCAACATCTAATGAATTTTTTGCATCTTGTAAATTACGAACTGTGCCAGAACCTAAAATTGCATCAGGCACATATTTAGCAATTTGTTCCATCGCCTGCAAGGCAACTGGAGAGCGCAATGTAACCTCGAGCACTTTAATCCCACCTTCAAGCAAAGCCTCTGCCATTGGAACTGCATCCTCGACTTTATTAATTACAATGACGGGTATAACTGGACCTTCTTTTGCCAAATCTAATGTGTTCATTTTTCTCTCAATATTATGTAATAAATTCTTTTAAGCTTTATACGCACCCATTAGCTTCAAAATTAATTAAAGCAAGGAACTTAAGTGACGGCATTACGACTAGTGAAAGTATGCCGTTTCAATTGCATTTTTAAGCTATTTAAAGCCAGGTGATTGCGCCTTCTTCTGCCGATAGGACATTCTTACGCATTCCACCAAACAACTCACGACCGATACCATGCTCGTTTGCATGTCGTTTCTCATCAGAAAGCGCTTCGACTTCTCGCTCTTCCCATTCATCTTCATCAACCAGTACATTTACCATACCCACTTTTGCATTTAAACGAATAATATCGCCAGTGCGGACTTTGGCTAGCGCCCCGCCAGCAGAAGCTTCTGGGGTTAAATGAATAGCTGCGGGAATTTTTCCTGAAGCGCCGCTCATACGTCCATCAGTCACAATGGCAACCATAAACTCTTTATTCTGTAAAACAGCCAAAGGTGGAGTCAATTTATGTAGCTCAGGCATACCATTCGCTTTTGGACCTTGGAAACGTACTACTGCAACAAAATCTTTCTCTAACTCACCTCGGTCAAATGCTGCTAACAATTCTTCCTGAGCATCAAACACAATCGCGGGGGCTTCAATGATATGTCTGTCCTCAGGCACGGCAGAAATTTTAATCACACTCCGCCCAAGGTTACCTTTTAATAAACGTAAGCCACCAGAGACATCAAATGGATGTTCTGCTGTACGCACGATCAATTCATCTTTGCTCTCTTTTGGCAAGTCATGCCATACTAATTTATCTTCTTCTTTCACTGGCAACTTACCGTAATCACGCAAACCACCGTAAGAAACAGTAAATACATCTGGAAACATATAGCCAGCATCAATTAACTCGCGAATCACAAATGCTGGACCACCAGCATCTTGGAATTGGTTAACATCAGCTATACCATTTGGGTATACCTTGGCAAGCAATGGCGTTGTTTTTGCCAAATGGTAGAAATCTGTCCAGTCAATGATAATACCTGCAGCACGTGCAATCGCTACCCAATGAATGAGATGGTTTGTTGACCCGCCAGTTGCCAGCAATGCGACCATTGCATTAACAATCACATGCTCATCAACTAACTTACCAATCGGTGTGTAATGGTCTTTCTTGGTGTTTTCTAATACCATTTTGACAGCCTCACGAGTCATTAACTCTCGCATACCATCATGAGGGTGAATAAATGCTGAGCCTGGCACATGTAAGCCCATGGCCTCCATTAACATTTGATTGCTGTTTGCTGTGCCATAAAAAGTACATGTTCCAGCGCCATGATAGGCTGCTGATTCTGAAGCTAATAATTCTTCTCTTCCAATTAAGCCTTGAGCATATTGCTCTCTCACTTTTGACTTTGAAGTATTATCAATACCAGTACTCATAGGACCAGCTGGTACAAAAACACATGGCAAATGACCAAAGTGTAAGGCACCAATCAGGAGTCCAGGAACAATCTTGTCACAAACGCCGAGCAATAAAGCAGCATCAAACACATCATGAGACAATGCAATTGCAGTACCCATCGCAATGTTATCTCGACTAAAGAGTGAAAGCTCCATCCCAGGTTCACCTTGCGTAATTCCATCGCACATAGCAGGCACTCCTCCCGCTACTTGTGCGGTTGCACCTAATTTATTTGCCTCATCTTTAATAATACTTGGGTAACTAGCATAGGGTTGATGCGCAGACAACATATCATTGTAAGCAGTGACAATACCAATATTAGGTGCTTTTTCTGCCACAATTTTAAACTTATCGCTTGTTGGCATTGCGGCAAAAGCATGCGCCACATTTGCACAACCAAGTCGATCTGCTCCTCTATCACGATTTGCTATTTCATCCAAACGTTGCAAATAAGCAGTTCGGGTAGGGCGACTCACTTCAATAATTCGTTCTGTAACTTCTAAATGGGATTGTTTCATACAAGACTCGATTCACTTTTTAATACTGCGAATTGCGCAGAATTTATATTAACTTATAACCAATTATCTCTTAAAGTAGTGAACACCGTCAAACTCCATCAAGGCTAATGATTGTTTTATCATTTAAAAAAGAATAACTTATACACCAATATATATCTTAACTCTTTGTAACCAAAACATCTTCCATCATTAAATACTCTAAGTCACAACCATAAAACATATTTAATGCATCTGTTGGGCTACAAATCATTGGCTCACCTCTTCGATTTAACGATGTATTTAATACAACTGCATTACCACGTAATTTTTCAAGATGTTCAATCAAAGCATAGTAACGAGGGTTTGTTTCTTTTGTGACGACTTGCGCTCTCGCAGTACCATCTTCATGTACCACTTCAGGAATGCGATCATTCCATGCTGGGTTAACATCAAACGTAAAAGTCATATAGGGTGCAGGATGATCTGTTTGCAATAAATCTTTTGCGACCGTATCTAACATACTTGGACAAAATGGACGCCATCTTTCACGATATTTGATTTGTGCATTGATGCGATCAGCAAC